>NZ_BAABIK010000003.1:132041-132208 GCF_039542725.1 Streptomonospora halophila
TGCGGTCCAGGAGGTCGGCCGGGGTGCTGGCAGTGCGGTCGAGGACGTCGGTGAAGGTGCCGGTGGTGCGGTCGAGGACGTCGGTGAAGGTGCCGGTGGTGCGGTCCAGGAGGTCGGCCGGGGTGCCGGTGGTGCGGTCGAGGACGTCGGCGAGGGTGCCGGTGGTG
>NZ_BAABIK010000003.1:132306-198297 GCF_039542725.1 Streptomonospora halophila
GGTGCGGTCGAGGACGTCGGCGAGGGTGCCGGTGGTGCGGTCGAGGACGTCGGCGAGAGTGCGGGCGAAGTCGGCAAGAGCGCAGGCAAAGCCGCCGGCCGCGCAGTCGAGGGCGCAGGCGAGTCCGCAAGGCGGACCGGCAGGGGTGAAGGTGCCGGGAAGACGGCCGAAGGCGCGGGCAAGTCCGCGCGCAGGGTCGGGAAGGGCGCGGGCAAGTCCGGAAAGCGGACTGGCGGAAGCGCGGTGAGAAGGACCAAGGACACCTGAGGTGGACTGAGGACTATGGGCAAGCCGTCACGACCGCGCCGGGGAGACGTGGAGATCAGCGCCTCGGTAAAGGCGGAGGAGCTGACCTTCAGTGAAGTACCGGAGGTCAGCGTGGATTTTCCAGGCGACGCGGAGCAGGACGCCGCCTCAGGCAGTGACCGCACCAACCTGCCCGACGAGGTGGAGCCCGGAGTCACATACCGGGACATCCACGTCGACTACCGGATTGCGAGTCGTCTGACCGGCCAGGACCGGCCCGACAACCGAGAGGACTGACAGCGCGCTCACCAGGACGGTCCGGGCGGCCGGTGTAGGCCGCCCGGACCGCACCACCGGCTGAGGCACGGCCCCGGTCGGCCGCAGGCGCATTCAGGGAAGTCCGGCTGGCGCCATCCGGCGGTCCCGCTCGGGATGCGTCCCTCCGCCTGCCGCCTCCCTGTCCTCAGCAGCGAGCCGGCCTGCCGGCCGCCCTTCGAGCGGCCAGCACGTTTGCGCGTTCCGCCACGAAAACGCAGCCTGCGGCGTGTCGCCGCCACGGCGCCGGCCCGCGCCATCACAGAGACAGAACGGCTGCGGACCGTGCGTACCGCCGCAAGGAGAGGCGGTTTCCAGCCCGCATTGTTCGGGACGGCCCGGGGGTCAACGCCTCGAACCAGACTGCTCCTGCTCCTCCTCCTCATCTTCGGCGGCGTACTCGCCCTCCTCTTCCTCTTCTCCCTCCTCCTCGTCCTCTTCATCACCCGACTCGGCAAGGTCCGCCAGCTCGGCCCGCTCGTCTTCGTCGAGTTCATCGAGTTCGGCACGCTCGTCTTCGTCGAGTTCATCGAGTTCGGCACGCTCGTCCTCGTCGAGCTCGTCGAGTTCGGCCCACTGCTCCGCTGTGAGGCCGGCCTCCTCCAGCTCCTGTGCGTCGTCGTGGCTGAGGACGACCTCACCGTCTCGGATCTCGCCGCGCCAGCCCTCCAACTCCTCGGCCTCGGGCTGGGCCATCATCATGACTTGGCGGCGGTAGTGCTTGAGGTCCAACCGCAGCCGGCGCCCTTGGGCCCGCCAGAGGTTGGCCGTCTTCTCAAAGAACCCCTTGGGGTAGTACTCCACGACGAGCAGCACGCGGGTGAGGCTCTCGCCCAGCGGGTGGAAGGTCACCACGCCCTTCGTGGTGCCCTTGTCGGCTTCGCTCGTCCATGAGATCCGGTGGTCCTGGATCTGCTCGTTGATCGTGGCCTTCCAACTACGGGTCGACCAGAAGATCTTGGCCGTCCACTTGGACGTGGTGTCGTCCTCCTCCTCGACGCTCAGCACGCCCTTGGCGAAGCTGCCGAAGTCGGGAAAGCGGGTCCACTGGTTGTAGGCGGCGCGCAGCGGAACCCCCACGTCGATGTTCTCGACGATGTTGATGGCCTTGGGACCGCTTCCACCGCCACTGCCACCGCCACCGCCACCGCCGGACATTCTGCCCAGCAGGCCCTTGGCCGCGCCCTCGGCGCCCTTGCCGGCCGCCCCGGCCGCGGCACCGACCGGCCCCTTACCCTGCAGGAGCTTCTTGCCCCCCTCTGCAACCGCTTCCGCCGATCCGCCCGCGCCTGTCGACGTGAGCCGCTCGGCATAGCCGCCGAGTTTCTTCGCCATGTCACTGGCGGTACTCGTGGCCTTGGCGGTGAGGTAGTCCTGGATCGCGTCAGCGAGCTTGGCCGTGCCCTCATTCCTGTCGGCAGCCTCACGCAACCGCGACAGTGGGCCGGTGCTCCTTTCAGCCATGCTGATCACCTTCGTGGTCACTGCTCTTGCGGGTGCCCCGCGAACGGGTGGTTGACCGCCGGCCCGCAGGGGCCTTCGCCTCGCCGGACTCAGACGCCTCCTCCCTCGCGGCCGATTCGGTGCCCGTGCCGCTGTCTGGTTCGGACGGTTCCGCGGCCTCGCCGGACGATTCCTCCACATCAGTGGATCCGCTTTGCAACCGCTCGGTGCGCTCGTTCAGCGAGTCGGCCAGGCTGCCCGCCCAGGCGGTGACCATGCTCCCGGCCACGTCCTTGCCGACGGTGCTGAGCTGCCCGCGGGCCTGGTGCTTCAGCTCGCTGACGGCGGGGAGTTCGTTCAGTTCCTTCATGAGCGTCCGCGGATTGATGTCCAGCTTCTTCGCTGCCATAAAGAGGCCGAGGCCAATGGCGAGCTTCAGCTTCTTGCGCCTGCCGAGAACATAGCCGCCGACAGCGGCGGCCACGATCTTCGTAGATTTGTCGATACGTCCCATGCGAGACCACCTTCACCTGGTCACTGGTCGTCGGTAAGTAAAGTTCTCGGCCTCATGGATCGGTCCGGATGCCCGTCGGCAGCGGCGAATTCACCGGGCGTCGGAAGGACGCAGCGCCCCTGCTTGTGGTCGGGGCAGTCCGCGCCTGCCACAGCGGGAGCTCCGGAGTATTGCGGCGGGCTCCTTGAGGCCGGTCGTGATCAGCGCTGTAGCGTTGCCCTGCACCGGCGCCCGGGCAACGGGTCGTGGCTCCGCCGCGACGACGCCCGCCCTTCCCTCTCCCAGGTGCCGCGTTCAGGGCTGCAGCCGACAAGCGATCACTGCGCCGGGGTCCGACGCTTCAATGTGGCGATTTCACCGCACCTCTGCCCGGCAGCAGAGGGCCGGTATCCCTTCGCGCGACGACTACCCGAAAGTAGGCAAAAAAACACAAAAACGGAGGAACAACGTCAAACTCGACGTTGTGCTCCGCGCCGAGGCCCCGGATTCACGTTGCGATGGACGTCGCGCTTTACCGTTCCTGTTTAAAAACTTGACGAATGTCCGGAGTTCCCCTCGCGCCTTACCCCGTTTCCGTGCCGTCGAATGCACTGCCGGGTGCGCTGGTCGCCGGTGCGGTGCGGAGGCGTGCTTCAGCAGGGACGGTAGCGATCCCGAACATCGACCGCCTGAGCGGCGAGGTCGCGCAGGCCCTCGGCGGCCGCGACGATGGCCTCCGGGTGCAGCCGGTAGTAGGTGTAGCGGCCGCGGGATTCGGGCTGGACGAGTCCCGCCCCGCACAGCAGCCGCAGGTGGTGGCTGACGGCCGTCTGCCGGGCGCCGGTGTGCTCGTGAAGTGGCAGGTGCGCATCTGCTCGGTGGCGAGCAGCCGCACGATCCGGATCCGCAGCGGCCGAACACCCCTACGTCTTCGATCAGATACGCTATTCCAATGAATAGTGGAACAGATGCTCGGGAGGCGGGGCGCGCCGAGCTGTGGGGCGGGTTCGCTCGGGTCGGCAAAGCGCTGGGCAGCGGCACCCGCTTGCAGATGCTGGATCTGCTGGCCCAAGGCGAGCGCTCGGTGGAGTCGCTGGCCGAGACCCTGGGGTTGGGCGTCTCGACCGCTTCGGCGCACCTGCAGACCCTCAAACGCGCGCAGCTGGTGCGCACCCGCCGCGTGAAGAACCACGTCTTCTACGCGCTGGCCGGCGACGACGTCGCCGCGCTGCTCTCGTTGGTGCAGAAGGTCGCCGTCACCCATCTGGCCGAGGTCGAACGGGCCTGGGAGCACTTCTCCGGCCCCGGCCAAGGCGAAATCGAAGAGGTCGACCGCGCCGAACTGCTGGCCCGCCTGGAAAAGGGCAGCGCCCTGGTGCTGGACGTGCGCCCCGAGGCCGAGTTCGCCGCGGGCCACCTGCCCGGGGCGGTGTCGATCCCCGTCGACGAGCTGACCCGCCGCCTGGACGAGCTGCCCGAGGACACCGACATCGTGGCCTACTGCCGCGGCGACTACTGCGTGATGGCGGTCGATGCGGTGCGCGTCCTGCGCTCCCACGGCCGCCGCGCCTACCGCCTCAACGAAGGACTGCTGGAGTGGCGCGCCTCCGGGCGGCCCGTGCAAACCGCATCCGCATGACCAGGGCATCAAACGCCGACCTGCCCCTTGGAAGGAACGCGCACATGGCCGCCACCGCCTCGGAACCCCGCGATACCAATGCCTTTCCCACTGCCCTTCAGCGCCGCACTCTGATCACCGTGGCCGCCGCCCAAGTTCTGGGCGGCGCCGGCCTGGCCGCCGGGGTCACGGTCGGCGCGCTGCTGGCCCAACAGATGCTGGAGACCAGCAGCCTGGCCGGGCTGCCCGCCGCCCTGTTCACCCTGGGCTCGGCCGGTGCGGCGTTCCTGGTGGGCCGGATCTCCCACCGCCGGGGCGGCGAACCGGCCTCGTCTGGGGCTATGCCGCCGGTGCCGCGGGCGGCGCGGGGGTGGTCGCCGCGGCCGCGCTGGACAGCATCGGGCTGTTCTTCGCCGCGCTGCTCGTCTACGGCGCGGGTACGGCCACCAACCTGCAGGCCCGCTACGCCGGCGCCGACCTGGCCCCACCGCACCGGCGGGGGCGTGCGATCAGCACCGTGCTGGTCGCCACCACCCTGGGCGCGGTGGCCGGACCCAACCTCACCGAGGCCACCCAGCCCCTGGGCAGGATCGTCGGAGCACCGGCACTGGCGGGCCCGTTCGTGCTGGCCGCGGCCGCCTACGGCCTGGCCGCCCTGGTCCTGTGGGTGTTCCTGCGGCCCGACCCGCTGCTGCACGCCCGGAACATCGCCCTGACGCCCGCGGGCGCCGGCGCGCCCGAGCCTGCATCGCCGGCCCCGGAGCCCGCGCCCGCGCGCTTCAACCCGGGGGTCGCCCTGGGCGGGGGCGCGATGGTGCTCACTCAGCTCGTGATGCTGGCCATCATGACGATGACCCCCATCCACATGCAGGCCCACGGCCACGGCCTTGGCGCCACCGGGCTGGTCATCGCCGTGCACATCGCCTTCATGTATCTGCCCTCGCCGGTGACCGGGGTCCTGGTGGACCGTGTTGGCCGCAAACCAGTGCTGGTCGCCGCCGGCGTCACCCTGCTTGCGGCCGGCCTGGTGGGGGCGGCCGCACCGGTGGAGTCGGTGTCGGTGCTTGCGACGGCGCTGGCTCTGCTGGGACTGGGCTGGAACTTCGGGCTGGTCGCCGGTACCGCGATGGTCACCGACGCCGCCGATGCGGCTACGCGGGCGCGCACCCAGGGAGCGGTGGATGTGGGTGTGGCCCTGGCCGGTGCGAGCGGCGGAATGCTCAGCGGCATCGTGGTCGCCGCGGCGGGTTTCCCCGTCCTGGCCGTGGGCGGGGGCGTGCTCGCGCTGGCGATCGTGCCCTTCGCCGCCTGGCGCGCCCGCCACCGGGCCGACTGACGCGGCCCGACTCCCGATATCCGCCGACACGTCTTCGACCCGCAGGAGGCCGCCATGCCCACCGGTTCTGACCCGGAACTGGCCGACCAGCAGCGCAAGCACTGGCAGCACACCTACGCCGGCCATCCGCGCATGTACGGCCACGAGCCCTCGGCCCCGGCCGTGCACGCCGCCGCGGTCTTCGCCGAGGCGGGAGCACGCGAGGTGCTGGAATTGGGTGCGGGCCACGGGCGCGACGCCCTTTACTTCGCCCGCACGGGCTTGCGCATAACCGCAACCGACATCAGCCAGAGCGGACTGGACCAGCTCCAGCAGGACGCCGAGGCCCAACAGCTCATCGGCCATCTCGCGACCGTGGCCCACGACGCACGCGACCCGCTGCCACTGGCCGCACAGAGCGTGGACGGTGTGTTCGCGCACATGCTGCTGTGCATGGCGCTCTCCACTGCCGAGATCTCCGCCTTGGCGGGCGAGGTCGCGCGTGTGCTGCGTCCTGGCGGGACGTTCGTCTACACCGTCCGCCACACCGGCGACGCCCACTACGGGGCCGGAACCGCCCACGGCGATGACATCTTCGAGCACGGCGGCTTCGCCGTGCACTTCTTCTCCCGGGAGCTGGTCGAGCGCCTCGCCCAGGGTTGGGACCTCATCGAGGTCCATGCCTTCGAGGAGGGCGGCCTGCCGCGCCGTCTCTGGCGCATCACCCAGCGGCGCCCCCGGTGAGCGGTCCGACGCCGCTGCCCGGGCCCGGATCGGTCGTGGACGGTACCGGGCTGGTCTGCGTGGTGCTGCTGATCCGGTTGCGTGACCGCATCGCCGAGCGGCCGGCGGGTTCCGTCGTGCACGTGATTACCACGGACCCGGCCGCACCGCTGGACCTTCCCGCCTGGTGCCACCTGACCGGCCACACCTACCTCGGCACGGCGGAGGCCCACGGCGACGCCGTGGTGCACGCTGTGCGTGTCAGCGCTGATCCCCGCGCCACCTGCGCCGACCGGCCCTGGCATTCCGCCGATTCGCAGCGGCCCGAACAGCTCTGACGCACGGCGGCCCGCCGACCACGGGCCCGGCGTCGTCCGGCAGAAGAGCCTGTGCGTGCGCGAGGACCGTCTCTTGGAGGCCCTTGCCCTCGAACCACACGGCGCGACCGCTCGGTATCGCGCGGCATGCGCGTGAACAATGCGGGTGGTCCTATGTGACACGGTGCCGTGGGAGGGTGCCGGGCCCGAACGCGCGAAAGGCCCGTCCCGAGGCGACCTCGTCGCGGCGCCCTCGACGGCACGCTCATCGCCTGCGACCGGCTGGCGGCCGATTGCCCCTTCTACTCGGGAAAGCACCGCCACCACGGAATGAATGCCCAGGTCGACGCCACACCGAACGGTGATCCCGTGTGGGTCTCCGGTGCGCTGCCGGGTGCGGTGCACGACACCCGCGCCGCGCGGGTGTGGCGCATCGGGCAGCGGATCGCGGCCGCCGGCCTGCTCGGGCTGGGCGGCAAGGGGTATGCGGGCTATTCGCGCACCCCGTTCAAGGGGCGGAACAAGCCCGAGTGGGGCCAACCGCACCCACGCGCGCCTGCGCAGCCCGGGCGAACGCGCGATGGCCCAGCTCAAGAACTGGCGGATCCTGCGCCGCCTGCGGTGCTGCCCGCACCGCGCCACCGAGATCGCCCGGGCGGTGCTGGTCCTTCAACTACGCGAAACACGATGAAAAGCGCTCACTGGGCGTTAAACAGCCGCGGCGAGGACGGCTCGCTACCCACCGGCCGCGAGATCGCGGCCCGCTTCGATCACAAGGAGCGTTGGGGCCGACTGATCAAACAATGGGGACTGCAGGGACGCTTCGACCGAAGAACGAGCATTTCGTCGACCTCTTTTTCCTCGCATGCGGCGGCATCCTCCTTTCGCTGCGGTGGGTGGATCCATCGGCTTCTGTGCTCAGTGCCCGCTCCACCGGGTCGTAGGTGAACGTCAGCCACCGGTATGTTCAGCGGCAGCCGAAGCGGACCGCCCGGCGGCACGGACGCCGCGGCGCCCCCGCCCGGCGGCATGGGCCGTGCTCCCGGCGGCTCGACGGCGGAGTTGTCCGAGGAGCGGCAAACGCTGCTCGGCTACGTCGCGTCCGAGGCCGGCGACCGCACGGTGGCCCTCGCTGTGGAGGGCGGCGCGACGAGCGCTGCGCCCTACATCATCGGCTCCGACCTCACAGTGGTCGCCATGGGCGGGTTCGGCGGTACCGACGACCCTCCCACCGTCGAGCAGTTGACGGCGTGGCGCGAATCCGGCGAGCTCGGGTTCGTCCTCCTCGGAGGCGGTATGGGCGGCGCCCCGCCGAGCGGAGCACATGTCCCCAGCGGGGCGCAGACTCCCATGGGCGGGGCGGAGCAGGCGCGCGGCGAACGTGAGGAGTGGGTGAAGCAGACCTGCACCCGAGTCGACCCGAAAGCCTGGGGCGGTGCGCAGGACGGTTCACGGCAGCTCTACTCCTGCCGCTGACTCGCCCGCTGCCCCGCGGTGGCGGTCCAAGGGCCCACGGGCGGCGGCAAGTCGACCTTCCTGCAGATGCTCGGCGCCCTGGATCGGCCGACCTCGGGCGAGATCAGGCTGGACGACACCGCCCTATCCGCGGCGGGCGGGCGCAGCCTCGCCCGGATCCGGGCGGAGCGACTCGGGTTCGTCTTCCAGAACTTCAACCTGATCCCGACGCTGTCGGCGGTGGAGAACGTCGAGACGGCGCTGGCCCCCCTGGGTGCGGACGGTGCTGAGCGCCGCAGGCGCGCTGAGGGGGCGCTGGCCGACGTGGGGTTGGCGGAGCGTGTCGCGCACCTTCCCTCCGAACTTTCAGGCGGCCAGCAGCAGCGCGTGGCCATCGCCCGCGCACTTGTCAAGGATCCCGAGGTGCTGCTGGCCGACGAGCCCACCGGCAACCTGGACGAGGCGACCCGCGACGAAGTGATGGACCTGCTGGAGGACCTGTGGCGGGAACGCGGGCTGACCCTCGTCCTGGTCACGCACGACTCGGCGGTGGCCGACCGCGCTGAGCGGCACCTGCACATCCAGCGGGGCCAGGTCTCGGAACAGTCCGGATCGCGGCGCGCGGCGCCGCGCGCGGCCTCCCCGGCCCCGCCGGGAGCCTAGCGGGTGCCGGCGCGGTCTTCAGCGCCGCCCTTCGCCCGCCCCGATCGGCCCTCATACTTCGGTAGGTGATGCTGACGAGCCCGCGTTTCGGTATTCGCCGTCACAGACGGCCATGCGCTGCGTTCGGGAAGTAAGGACCCGGATCGGTGGAAGGGGCGGTATGGCGACGATCGGAGAGGAAGCCGGCCCGTTGCAGAGGGGGATGACGTCGCGTCGCCGCAAGGGCGGACGAGCGCCTTGAGGATCAGCCCCGCGGGCTGGGGTTCGCGTTCTACGGTCGAACGTCGACGACACGGTTCCAGGACCGGGAGTCCGCGGGGGTGGCAGCGCGAGGGGGCCGAGGCCGTGATCGCCGGGCGCGGTGCAGTCGTGGCGGAGTTCTTCGACGCGGGGTGTTCGCGGCAGATGAGCGGGGAGCGACAGCAGTTGACGCCCGCGGGGAGCCCTCCGGGCGGTGACCTGCTATGAATTCTTCCCGCTGGTCCCGCTGGACAACCATCGCCGCCGTGTTCTTGTTGGCCGGCATCGCGGCCGTGGTCAGCTACAGCCACATGTACGAGCTGGCCCAGCACCACGGGGAACCCGCTTGGCGCGCGGCCCTGTTTCCGCTCTCCGTCGACGGGATGATCGTCGCGTCGTCGATGGCGCTACTGGCCGATGCAAGGCACGGTCGGCGCGGCGGCCTGCTGCCGTGGACGCTGCTGATCCTCGGCAGCGTCGCGAGCCTCGCCGCGAACATCGCGGTAACTGACCCCACCGTGTGGTCGCGGGTGATCCACGCCTGGCCGTCCTTCGCGCTCATGGGTGCCTACGAGTTGCTCATGCGCGAGTTCCGCATCGACGCCCGGGGCGTACGCACGGCGAACGCCGACGATGAGCAAACCGTACGCACAGCCGAGGGTGAACGAGCCGATCCGGAGGCGCCTACACAGGCTGAGGAAGACCCTGCGGCCGCGTGCAACGTCGAGGATCGCCCGCGCCTCCATGTGGTCGAGGCAGCCGATCGACCTGGCGCGACCGTCGCCACGGAGATCGCGAGTCCGGAGGATGCGGCGCCCCCGATTCAGGTGGAGGCCTGGCGTTGGGCCTTGGAGAACCGCAGGAAAGACGGTTCCCTCCCCACTGGCCGCGAGATCGCGGCCCACTTCGACCACAAGGACCGTTGGGGCCGGTTGATCAAGCAGTGGGGCCAGCAGGGACGCTTCGACCAGGGAGTGGGCACTTCATCGGCTTCCTTTTCCTCGCATGCGGCGTGATCTGCCTTTCGCTGCGGTGGGTGGATCCCTTCTTCCCATTCGCCTCTCGGGCAACGGCGGGTTGATGTAGCTTCGGATGCTGACTACTCGTCGGGCCTACCTCTCACTCAGCCGAAGCACACCTGCACTGTCCGGACAAGGAACGGCATGGGACGCTGGGATCCGCTCAACGAACTGCAGTTGTCGGTGCTGTCGCGGATCGCTGACGGTGACGACCTCAGCGATCCGGCGCAAGCCGGGTACCGCCGTTCGGCCTACGTGTTGCGTGATCGGGGCCTGGTCACGGCACGCAAGCGCCACGGCAGGTGGCAAGCGCACATCACGGAAGCCGGCCGCTTCTACCTGGAACACGGGCGCCACCCGGACAGATCAACCGGGAAGGCGTCCACGAAACGGACACCTCCCGCTGGCGCAAAGCAGGCGAAGTCTAAGAGCCCCCAGGCCAGTGCCGGGAGCGACGCCGCGAAATCGAGGCCCGCCCGCGGGCAGGTCCCAAGGTAGAGCCGGACGAGGCTCGGCGCCTGGCCGCATGGCTGCCGGAGACGGTGCGAAAGCGTGCCGTCGCGCTACTCATCGACGGCGAGGTCATCCCCCAAGAAGCCTTGCGTTACGACGTCCTCGCCCCAGCATTGGCCTCCACCTCAGCTGACGCCTGAGCTCCACGCGAACCGGCGCCTGCCAAACTGCCCTGGTGGCCGGTCCCCTCGTGGGGGCAGCCTTAGCGGCCAAGCGAAGAATTTGCCGAGCGGCCCTTCATTGAGAGGGCTGCAGGGCAGGACTTTAGCTTTGTTGTATCTCCGGACTTCCCTATGCCGAAGGCTCCCACAAGGCAGTGCGCGGATTCCAGGTCCCAGCGGCGGTCCCGTCCAGCAGTGGGTCGAGGAAGGGCGCTGCTATTGCGAGGGCCCCGTCCAGGGTGGTTGTCGGCAGGAGCGCCACGGCGCGGCGGGCTTCGGCGGCGAAGCCGCGTTCCCACAGTTGGCGGTCGGGCACCGTGAACCGCGGGGGAAGCGTGAGGCCCCGGCGTTGGGCCTCGGATCGCAGGGCGTCGAGTTGGATGTCGGCGGCGACGCCTTGGCTGCCGATGACGGAGAGCATGTCGACGAGATCCTTGAAGCGGGTGGAGGGGCGCTGTTCGGACCCGTGCCGTTCGAGAATGGCGCAGGTCTTGTCCGCGATGTGATCCGCAAGCGGGTAGACCCGGTAGCCGGGGCGGTCCAGGCCGGGGATCGCGACCGCGGGGAGTGGTGGGACGTCGTCCGGGGAGCCGGTCATGCGGATGTCCTCCGCGACCACGTCGACGTGGAAACGCACCCATTCGGTGGTTCCGATACGGGCCGTCGTCGGTATCCGAACACCGTTGGCGCCATCGGAGACCGGGGTCGCGCGGCCCGTTTCGAACGTAAACCAGTCCCCGAGATCGAGAGTGGCGGGTCGCCGGAGGTCGTGTTCTGCCTGGCCGCGGTCACCGGGCCGGTAGACGTCGATGTCCACGGTGCGGCGGACGGCGAGTTCGCGGGCGAGGAGCGCTGTGGCTCCTTTGACGATCCATCCGCTGTCGAGGTGGTAGAGCCGTGCGAGCAGGCGGTCGTAGGCGAACTGGCGCTGCAGTTCGGCCAGTGGCCACGCACCGTTGGGTTTGGCGGCTGCGCGCAGGCGCTCGGTCAGGGCGCGGCGGAACGCGGCCGGAGTGGTGTAAGGGAGGGTCACGGCGGCGGTGTGCTGCCTTCCTGATCGAGCGTTGCGTCGAGCCAGTCGCGTCGTTCCGGGGCACCGACGAGGTCGAGGAGCCAGCGCAGCAGTGCGGCTCCGTCTCTGCGGCGCAGTCCGAAGCGCGCGGCGTGCGGGGCCAGAGCTTCGGCGACGGTGGTCGGGTGTTCGTGGCCGGCTCTGAGCGCGTCGGTAAGGACGTGTCCGACGGCGCCGGGGTCCTCGTTATCGGTGAGCAGGTCGGCGGCGGTGCGGGCAGGTCGAGTGACCGGCAGGCCCCGTAGAACGGTGTGTTCGTCGTCGGTCAGGCGGGCGCGGTGCAGGCGGACGTCGGGGCGTCGGGTCTGGCGGCGGGTTGGCAGGACGAACTCGTGGAGGTCGGCGGGGAGATGTCCCAGCTCGTAGAGGGAAGCCGCTGAACGGTGGGAGACCACGCCGGTATCGGTAGTACGTTCCCAGGCGGGAACGGCGGGTGCGAGTTGCAGCCAGGCAGCGCGCAGGTCGAGGTGGTCTGTGGGCGGGGCGCCGCGCAGGCGGTAGACCCCGTGGGCGACGCGTTGTGCGGTGGTCTCGTCGGTGGCCATGCGCGACAGGGTGCTCCAAGCCATCCCGGTGGATTCGGCCTGGCGTCGGGTGAAGAGCCCCCACTGTTCTTCGGCCAGGTCCGCTAGAGGCGCGATGGCTGGCGGGTGGTGCATGACTGCATTCTATAGCGAATGGGCTCTATATTGCAGACGCTCTAGCAGTATGTCTGCGAAGTATCCGGCTGAGCTATACAACGCAGTTGCGTCCTGGGTCGAGTATGCCCGCTGGAAGTTCCGCCGGCGAGAACACTCCTGCGGCCGCGCTTGTCCGACCCACCGCTCTACCTTGAACCACCGCTGCGGGAGACGCTAGCGAGAGAGCGTGTCTTTCGCAGGTGAGGGGGAGTCATGATCCGGTTTGCGTTGGCAGGGCGGGTATCGACGGAGGACTTGCAGGATCCGGCCACTTCGCGGCAGTGGCAGCGGCGTCGCGCCGAGCATCTGGTCGCGGGGTCCGGCGAGATCGTGGCCGAGTTCTTCGATGTGGGGCAGAGCCGGGCTGTGGCCTGGCCGCGGCGTCCGGAGTCGGCGCGGCTGCTGGCGGCGCTGGAGGACCCGGGCCGGGGAATCGATGCGGTGGTGGTGGGCGAGCCGCAGCGGGTTTCTACGACAACCAGTACGGGCTGACGTTTCCGCTGTTCGTCCACTTCGAAGTGCCGCTGTGGGTGCCCGAGGTCGGCGGCGCTATCGATCCGGACTCCGAAGCCCACACGCTGATCATGTCGGCGTATGCGGCGATGTCCAAGGCCGAGCGGCGCCGTATCCAGATCCGGGTGCATGCCTCCATGGCCGCCCAGGCCGAGCTGGAGGGCAGGTTCTTGGGTGGCCGCCCGCCGTACGGATACCGGTTGATCGATGCCGGGCCGCATCCGCGCCCTGACCTGGCCGCGCTGGGGTCCGAGCCCATCGCCTTGAACCGGATCCGGTCACCGCTCCGGTGGTGCGGCGCATCTTCGCGTTGCGGCTGGCCGGCAATGGAGCCAAGCGGATTGCCAACGTGTTGAACGCCGAGGGAGTGCCCTGCCCGGCGGCGCAGGATCCGGCTCGCAACCGGCACCGAGAATGTCGGCGCTGGGGCCCGGGAACGGTGCTGTCGCTGCTGTCCAACCCGCGCTACACAGGCCATCAGGTCTGGAACAAGCAGTCCAAGTCCGAACGGCTCCTCGACGTCCACAACGTGGGGCTGGGTACGCGGACCGTGTTGCGGTGGAACCCGGACGAGAAATGGGTCTACTCCCAACAGGCGGCCCATCCGGCGATCATGAGCGCAGCCGACTTCCGCGCCGCCCAGACCACTCAGGGCGCAACAGTCCTCGTCGACGTCAACGACGTGGCGCTGGGCTACACCACCAAGCTGCGCTGGAACGACAAGGACCAGTGGGTCGTCTCCGACAACCTCGTGCATGACCCCTTGGTCTCGGACGAGGACTTCGAGCACGTGCAGCGCCTGCTGGAGGTCAAGGGGCGGCGGGCGGTGGTGCGCCGCCCGCGCACGACGGGCCGCGTCTATCCGTTGCGCAGCCGCCTGCACTGCGGCCTGTGCAACCGGCGGATGCAGGGCAGTTGGAACAACGACCAGCCCTACTATCGGTGCACCTTCGCCAGCGAATACGCCATGGCCAACCACGTCGAGCACCCGAAGTCGGTCTACCTGCGCGAAGCCGATGTGCTTCCGGTACTGGACGACTGGTTGGCCAAGCTGTTCGATCCGGTCCGCCGCGAGGCGACGATTCGCCTGCTGGCCGAGTCACAGCAGCAGGACGACCGCGACGATGCGAAGCGTCAAGGAGCCGAAGAGAAGATCGCCGAGTGCGACACCAAGCTCGCCCGCTACCGCGCGGCGTTGGAAGCCGGGACCGACGCGGCGACGGTCGCCGAGTGGATCCGCGAGGTCCAAGCCGACCGGGCGCTGGCTGAGGCGCAACTCGCGGAGCGCAAGGATGCCCCGAACCATCTGGGCGAGGACGAGACCGCCGCCCACCTCGACACCTTAGGAGATGTCTCCACCGTGTTCAGACAGGCCGATCGCAAAGCGATAACCGAGCTCTACGCAGGGCTCGATTTGCGCCTGACCTACCACCCTGTGGAACGCAAAGTGCGAGCTGAGGCGAACCTCAACTCGCATGACATGTAAAAACTGTCGTGTCCGAGGGGGGACTTGAACCCCCATGCCCTTAACGGGCACTAGCACCTCAAGCTAGCGCGTCTACCTATTCCGCCACCCGGACGTAGCGGCCCTGCGCTCGGTGCGCGGGCTGGGTTAACCATAGCAAAGGTCCGGGGCCGCTCGGACATCGTTTTCTGCTCGTGGGGGAGCATGGAAGGGTCAGCGTGGAAGTCCGTGGTGGAGAGGAGGCGGTTCGCGTCATGGTGGGGGTTGGTGACGAGGTGAGCGCTGCCGAGCGCGAGGTCGTGGATCTGTGCCGGGAGCTCATCGCCATCGATACGTCCAACTACGGTGACCACTCCGGGCCCGGTGAGCGGGCGGCCGCGGAGTACGTCGCCGAGAAGCTCGACGAGGTCGGGATCGAGCCGACCGTCTACGAATCGCATCCAGGGCGCAGCAGTGTCGTGGCGCGGGTGCCCGGGGAGGACTCCGGGCGGGCGCCGCTGCTGGTGCACGGGCATCTGGACGTGGTCCCCGCCGACGCCGCCGACTGGACGCACGACCCGTTCGGCGGCGAGATCGTCGACGGGTGCGTCTGGGGGCGGGGCGCCGTCGACATGAAGGACATGGACGCCATGGTCCTCGCCGTGCTGCGCCGGCGCATGCGCGAAGGGCGGCGTCCGCCGCGGGACATCGTGCTCGCGTTCCTCGCCGACGAGGAGGCCGGCGGCACATGGGGCGCCCGGTGGCTGGTGGACCGCCACCCCGAGCTGTTCGCCGACTGCAGCGAGGCGATCAGCGAGGTCGGCGGGTTCAGCGTCACGGTCGCGGAGAACCGGCGGCTGTACCTGGTCGAGACCGCGGAGAAGGGCATCGCCTGGATGCGGCTGATCGCCCGCGGCACCGCCGGGCACGGGTCGATGACCAACGACGACAACGCCGTCACCGAGCTCGCCGACGCCGTCGCCCGCCTGGGCCGGCACCGCTTCCCCATCCACCTGACCAAGACCGTGCGCACCTTCCTGGAGGAGGTCTGCGCCGAGTTCGGCATCGAGTTCGACGAGAACGACGCCGAGGCCACGGTCGCCCGCCTGGGGTCGGTGGCCAGCATGATCGGCGCCACGCTGCGCCACACCGTCAACCCCACGGTGCTCGACGGCGGCTACAAGGCCAACGTCATCCCCGGCGCGGCAACGGCGCAGGTCGACGGGCGATTCCTGCCGGGCCTGGAAGAGGAGTACTTCGCCGAGATCGACCGGCTCCTCGGCCCCAACGTGAGCCGCGAGTTCATCCACCACCTGCCGTCGGTCGAGACCGAGTTCGAAGGCGGGATCGTCTCCGCGATGTCGGAGTCGCTGCTGGCCGAGGACCCCGGAGCCAAGGCCGTGCCCTACTGCCTCTCCGGCGGCACCGACGCCAAGAGCTTCCAGTCGCTGGGTATCCGCAACTACGGCTTCGCGCCGCTGCGCCTGCCTCCGGAGCTCAACTTCGCCGGCATGTTCCACGGTGTCGACGAGCGGGTGCCCGTCGACGGCCTCCGGTTCGGGGTCCGGGTTCTCGACAGGTTCATCGGCATGAGCTGACCCCGTTCGCGACACACCCGCGGCCGGCCGTCCGCGGCCCGCCACCCCGCGACCCCGCACCCCGTTCGCACCGCCTGCTCCGCCCCGCCGCCCGCCGCCCGGCGGCAACCGGGGCGCGCGGTCGCCCCAGGTCCGGGGCGGGCCGGCGCCGCGATGCGCCCTTCGCCCCCTTTGCCGCCCCGGGGAACCGGCACCGGAAAAAACCGCGGCCGGTTCCCCGGGTTTTGCACTTCACATCGCCCTCGGTGATGTTACGGTGACTTTCGGTTCGCAGGTGATCACTCTTTGCGAACCCCTCCGTGCGGCGGGTGACGCCGCATCCCAGCTTCCATCCGGTGTTCGCCGCAGAGCGAAGGGTTGTCCATGGTGCAGGCAGGTCGCATGAGGCGGGGTCGCCCCGCTCTCGCGCGCTGCCGCGCAGCGGGGCGCACCCTGCGCCGGGCAGGTCTGCTGACCGGCCTGGCCGCCGCCGGATGGCTCCTCGGTGGAGCCGCGGCCGCCGCGGACGACCTTCCCGGCCCGGGCCTCGAGCCCGTCGCCGCGGTCGCGTCCGAGGCCGGCGGCATCGCCGGCACCGCACCGCAGGAGACCGGTCACGCCGACGAGCACACCACCAGGCACACCGCCGATGACGCGCCGCCGGAAGCCGCCGCGGGCCCCGCCGACGCCGCCGGACGGGGCGGCGCCGCCGGGACCGGGGTGGCGGCGCTCGATTCGGTGGCCCAGCCCGGCGGCGTGACCGAGGCCGCCGGCGCAGCCGGCGCCGGAGCCCGCGACGTGGTGGAGACCACCGCGCAGGGCACGGGCGAGGTCGTCGCCGGCACCGTGAACGCCGGCCGCGAGGTCGGCGGGTTCGCGGAGGACTCGCTGGGCGAAGGCTCGCTCGCCGATTCCGAGCTCGCGGGAGCGGTCTCCGACGGCCTCGTCGGCGACACCGGCCGCATCCAGGGCCGACTGGAGCAGACCATCCAGGAGGGCCCGCGGACCGGAATCGAGGGAATCGGCGGACTCGACGGCGTCTCCGCGACGCTCGTCCCGCACGGTCCCGCCGGCGACCGGGGCGAGGGCCCCGGCCGCCGCGGCTCCGAGGCCGCCAAGGCCGAGGAGTCCGCGGCCGAGGACGGCGCCTCCCAGGCGCGTCCCGCACAGCACGCCCTGACCCGGGCCGTGCCCGCCGCCGCTGCCGAAGCGGAGCACACCGGAGCGGAGCCGTCCGCGGACTCCGCCGACTCCGGCGCCCCGCTGACCGGAGCGTCCTGGCACGACACCTCCGACTCCACCGGTACGGTGTCGCCCTCGCCGGTCCCCGCCGCGCCCGCCGGCTTCCTGATGAGCCGCGGCCACACGCTTCGGCTCGTCGCCCAGCGTGTCGCGCTGCCGGAGGACCCGGCCGTGGTCGTCCGCTACACAGCCGACGACCCGTCTTTCTCGCCTGACTAGTACGCGCCGCTCCGGCGTGCCTTCCGGGCACGCCTGACCGCGGCGCGCTTTCTCGCGCCCCGCCATCACCGGCGCCCGCTCCGCCAGCCTGCCGACGCGGTCCGACGGTTCCCGCTCGCCCGCTCGGCTGTCCGAAGCGATCCAGTCTCAGCCCGACTTCCCAAGGAATGGCCATATGTCCAGGAAAACCACCACGACCCTCGCCGCCCTCGCGGCGGCCGGACTCCTCTCCGCCGCGCCGCTCGCCCACGCCGACACCACCACCAGCGGGAACGGCTCCGTCCTCGGCGGCAACCAGCTGGGCGCCGACGCCGACGTCCCCGTCAACCTGTGCGGCAACGCCATCGCCGTCCTCGGCACGGCCGGAGCCAAGTGCGAGGGCAGCGGCGCCTCCACCGGGTCCGGCGGCTCCGGTAGCGGAGCGTCGGTCTCGGGGTCTGAGGGCGACACCACGACCAGCGGGAACGGCTCCATCGGCGGCGGCAACCAGGCCGGCGTCGACGCCGACGTCCCGGTGAACGCGTGCGGCAACGCCATCGGCGTCGCCGGCAACGCGGGCGCCGACTGCGAGGGGGAGGGGAAGAAGGAGAGCGAGCCGACCCCGCCCGACGACAAGACCAGCCCGCCGGACGACGAGACCACGCCGCCGGACGACGAGACCACGCCGCCCGACGACAAGACGACCCCGCCCGAGTACGAGACGACTCCTCCGGACCACGGGACCACCCCGCCGGACCACGGGACCACCCCGCCCGAGGGCCCGAGCGCGCCCCCGGTGAGCGACGGCGGCCTGCCGGTCACCGGCGCCGGGCTGCTGCCGCTGCTGGCGGCCGGCGTCGGCGCGGTGCTCGCCGGCCTGGGCGTGCTGGCCCTCGTCCGCCGCAAGGCCGGCCGCTCGTCCTGACCGGCTCGGCTCCCCGGTCCTCGGACCGGGGGGTTGACGCGAGCCCCGCGGTGCGGCCACGCCGCGGGACTCACGTCAGCCTCCTCGAACCAGAGGGAGCTGGTCCGGTGTGCGCCGCCCGCCGGGCGCCCTCCCGGCGCCGGGCGGGGGCACGCCCCGCGCTCCGCGTAGCCCGTACCCCCCAGGTGCGCAGCCGCGGAACGCCTCCGGACACGGAAGCAGGCGCCCCACCCAGGGGCGCGGGCGCCGGGTCCTCGCTACATCCATCTCGTAAAGCTGCACATTCGTCTCGAAAGGAATCCCACATGCACAAGTGGGTTCGCACCACCGCCAAGGCGGCCGTGCTCACGGCCGGCTTCGCGGCCATGGGCGCCGGCGTCTCCTTCGCCGACAGCCACCCCACCACCAGCGGAAACGGCTCCGCGCTGAGCGGCAACCAGCTGGTGGGCAACCTGGACCTGCCGGTGAACGTGTCGGGCAACGCCGTGGGCGCGGTCGGCGGGATCGCCGGAGCCAAGTCCGAGCACGACGGCGCCGCGGTCGTCGACCACGGCGGCAGCGGGCCGCACACCTCGGGCAACGGCTCGCTGCTCAGCGGCAACCAGGCCGTCCTGGACGGCGACGTGCCGGTGAACGTCTCGGGCAACGCGGTCGGCGCGGTGCTGGGCACCGCGGGCGCCGCCTCCCACGGCAGCGGCTCGGCGGTCGTCGAGGGCGACGGCGGCCACCACCACATGGGCGGCGACACGATCAGCTCCAGCGGCAACGGGGCGCTGGCCAGCGCCAACCAGCTCGTGGCCGACCTGGACATCCCCGTGAACGCGTCGGGCAACGCCGTGGGCGCGGTCGCCGGGATCGCCGGAGCGGCCTCGAAGGACACCGGCGCCCTGGTGGTCGAGGACGGCGGGCACCGCCACGGCCACCACGACAACGGCCACGACGGCTACCACGTCCACCAGGCAGCGCCCGGCGAGTCCACCGGCCTGCTGAAGTGGGCCAACCTGGGCCGCCCGCTGCACCTCAGCCCCAACTCGGTCGACGCGGGCCCCGTGCTGCACCAGCGTGCGGGCCACGGCGGCGACGACATCATGACCTCCGGCAACGGCTCGCTGCTCGGCGGCAACCAGCTGGTGGGCGACCTGGACGTGCCGGTGAACGTGTCGGGCAACGCGGTCGGCGCCGTCGGCGGCGTCGCCGGTGCGGCCTCCCACGACGCGGGTGCGGTCGTCGTCGACAAGGGCGGCGACGACATCACGACCTCGGGCAACGGATCGCTGCTCGGCGGCAACCAGGCCGTCCTGGACGGCGACGTGCCGGTGAACGTCTCGGGCAACGCGGTCGGCGCGGTGCTGGGCACCGCGGGCGCGGCGTCCCACGGCGACGGTGCCGCAGTGGTGGAGGGCGTCGGCCACGACGTCCGGCACACCTCTCACGAGACGGTGCCCCAGGCCGCGGGCACGCTGCCCGAGGCCTCCGAGGTCGCCGACAAGGTGACCGAGCAGCTGCCGCTGCGCAACGAGCTGCCCGACCCGTCCGGTGTGCTGCCGCTCAACGCGGAGGTGCCGGGCTCGCAGGCCGTCGAGGCGCAGGTGCCCGCCGAGGTGCCCGAGGCCTCCGATGTCGCTCCCGCCGAGCTGAGCGGCCTGGCCGAGGCCACCGGGCAGGCCACGCAGGCCGAGCCCGTCGACCAGGTCGAGAACCGGGTCGGCACCGACCTGGGCCTCTAGGCCGGTTCGCGGCCCCTCCCGGCGCAGGCCGGGTGGCGGCGGGCCGCGGAGAAGTAGGAGATGGACCGGCGCGCGGCCGGTGCGGTGCTCTCCCGCCAGTAAGGATGTCGTGGTGGACATCGGGAGAGCCGGGACGGCGGCCGCGTCGCTGGAGCGGCGAGTCCTTTCGGGGCTTCCGTGAGGGACCGGCATGCGGCCGGGCGCGCTCTCCCGCCAGTAAGGATGTCGTGGTGGACATCGGGGGAGCCGACCGGCCGCAGCGGCGGCCCTCTCGGAGCTTCCGAGGGGGCTCGCCGCTCGCGTGTGCGCGACGGCACACGTGTGATCTCCGCCGGGCGCCCCGGCCGGGCGCGCAGGCGCCCCGCCGGCGGCGGGGCGCGGCCGGAACCCGGCGGATCCGCCCCGGTGGCGGCGCACCGGGGCGGCCGGTTCCCGGCGCCGGGCGGCGGGAACCGCGGCGGTCGGTCGGCGGGCCGGATCCGGCCACCGCCGTCGCGGTTACCGGTGCGTCGAGCCAAGTGTGGTGTAAATCACATCGGGCGGAGCTGTCGGAGGATCTTCCGACGCAGCGTCACGCGGCGGCTTCCGTCGGGAAACAGGCGTACCCGGGCAAGTTCCCACTTCCCGTACTCGGCCTGTTCGGTCAGCGCCTGACGGGTGGCGCTGCGCGAGGTGCCGCGTGGAAAGCGGATCTCGCGGTATTCGTACTCGAGCATCCTTCTTATTCTGCGACCGCCGACGGTGTTCGTGCCATACCGTTCGTACACGTGAACCACCGGTCCCCACCGGGCAGCGGGCCCGCTCGCGACGGTGCCGGCCGGTACGCGCCGTCTCGGGGGAGCGAATCCCGTCGCCGTCGGTTACCGTCAGTGGCTGGGAATTCCGATAGCTGGCGGACCCGTTGACCGGTCGCACAGACAGCGCAAGGCGAGATGTAGGGGAGCAGCGTGCCACCCAAGAAGGGCAGCGCCGGCGAGAACGGCTCCAAGGACACCGGGCAGCAGGACCGAAACCGGCTGGTCATCGTCGAGTCGCCCGCCAAGGCCAAGACCATCGCCGGCTACCTGGGCCGGGGATACGTCGTGGAGTCCAGCATCGGCCACATCCGCGACCTGCCCACCAAGGCCGCCGAGATCCCGGCCCGCTACAAGAGCGAGCCGTGGGCGCGCCTCGGGGTGAACGTCGACCGCGACTTCGAGCCCCTCTACGTGGTCAACCCGGAGAAGAAACCGCACGTCAAGCGGCTGAAGGAGTTGCTCGCCGAGGCCGACGAGCTCTACCTCGCCACAGATGAGGACCGCGAGGGCGAGGCCATCGCCTGGCACCTGCGCGAGGAGCTCAAGCCCAAGGTGCCCGTGCGCCGCATGGTGTTCAACGAGATCACCAAGGACGCCATCCGCCACGCCGCCGAGAACACCCGCGACCTGAACCTGCGGCTGGTCGACGCCCAGGAGACCCGCCGCGTCCTCGACCGCCTCTACGGCTACGAGGTCTCGCCGGTGCTGTGGAAGAAGGTGATGGTCCCCAAGCTCTCGGCGGGGCGCGTGCAGTCGGTGGCCACACGCCTGGTCGTCGAGCGCGAACGGGAGCGCATCAGCTTCGTCTCCGCCGACTACTGGGGTCTGAAGGCCGTCTTCGACACCGTGGGCCGCGGCGCGGGCGACGACCCCGCCACCTTCACCGCCGCGCTCGCAAGCGTCGACGGAGCCCGGGTGGCGGTGGGCCGCGACTTCACCTCCTCGGGTGAGCTGCGCTCGGGCTCGGGCGTGCTGCACCTGGACGAGGAGGCCGCGCGCGGCCTGGTCCAGCGGCTGTCCGGCAGCGACTTCGCGGTCAGCTCGGTGGAGCGCAAGCCCTACAAGCGCTCGCCCTACGCGCCCTTCCGCACCACCACGCTCCAGCAGGAGGCCTCGCGCAAGCTGAGCCTGTCCTCCAAGCAGACCATGCAGGTGGCGCAGCGGCTGTACGAGAACGGCTTCATCACCTACATGCGCACCGACAGCACCACGCTGTCGGAGAGCGCGATCGCCGCGGCCCGCGACCAGGCCACCCGGCTCTACGGCGCCGACTACGTGCCCGCCAAGCCGCGCGTGTACTCCAGCAAGGTCAAGAACGCCCAGGAGGCCCACGAGGCGATCCGCCCGGCCGGCGACAGCTTCCGCACGCCCGCCGAGACCGGCCTGAGCGGCGCGGAGTTCCGCCTCTACGAGCTGATCTGGAAGCGCACCGTCGCCTCGCAGATGAAGGACGCGGTGGGCGAGTCGGTGACCGTGAAAGTCGTCGGCACCTCCACCGCCGGCGAGTCGGCCGAGTTCAGCGCCACCGGCAAGGTCATCACCTTCCACGGCTTCCTCAAGGCCTACGTCGAGGGGTCCGACGACCCCGAGGCCGAGCTCGACGACCGCGAGCGCCGCCTGCCGCCGCTGGAGGAGGACGACCCGCTCAAGGCCGAGGACATCGCGGCCGAGGGCCACAGCACCCGTCCTCCGGCGCGCTACACCGAGGCCAGCCTGGTCAAGGAGCTGGAGGACCGCGAGATCGGCCGGCCCTCCACCTACGCGTCGATCATCGGCACCATCCTGGACCGCGGCTACGTGTTCCGGAAGGGCTCGGCGCTGGTGCCCTCCTTCCTGGCGTTCGCGGTGGTCCAGCTGCTGGAGCGGCATTTCGGCAACCTGGTCGACTACGACTTCACCGCGCGCATGGAGGACATGCTCGACGGCATCGCCCGCGGCGAGGCCGAGAGCGTGCCGTGGCTGCGCCGGTTCTACTACGGCGCCGAGGAGGAGGCCGGGCTCAAGGAGCTGGTGGGCGACCAGCTCAGCGAGATCGACCCGAAGGAGGTCAGCTCCTTCCCGCTGCAGGGCACCGACATCATGATCCGTGTGGGCCGCTACGGCCCCTACATGGAGCGCGAGAGCGACGGCCAGCGGGTGAACGTGCCCGAGGACCTTGCGCCCGACGAGCTCACGCTGGAGAAGGCCGAGGAGCTGTTCGCCCAGCCCAGCGGCGACCGCGAGCTGGGCACCGACCCCGAGACCGGGCGGCGCATCGTCGCGCGCAACGGCAGGTTCGGCCCCTACGTCACCGAGGTGCTGGAGGACCAGGAGGCCCCGTCGGCCTCGGGCGGCGCCAAGCCGGCCAAGTCCAAGGCCAAGAACGCGCCCAAGCCGCGCACCGCGTCGCTGCTGAAGTCGATGTCTCTGGACACCATCGAGCTGGAGGACGCGCTGAAGCTGCTGTCCCTGCCGCGGGTGGTGGGCGAGATCGACGGTGAGCAGGTCACCGCGCAGAACGGCCGCTTCGGCCCCTACCTGCGCAAGGGCACCGACAGCCGCTCGCTGGAGACCGAGGACCAGATCTTCACGGTCACCGTGGAGAAGGCGCAGGAGCTGTTCGCCCAGCCCAAGCAGCGCGGCCGCCGCGCCGCCGCCTCGGCCCCGCTGCGCGAGCTGGGCAACGACCCCGAGACCGGCAAGCCGATGGTGGTCAAGGACGGCCGCTTCGGCCCCTACGTGACCGACGGCGAGACCAACGCCTCACTGCGCAAGGGCGACGAGGTCGACGCGATCACCGACGCGCGCGCCGGCGAGCTGCTCGCGGAGCGGCGCGCGAAGGCCCCGGCCAAGAAGTCCTCGTCGGGCAAGTCGGCCGCCGGGACCTCCGGCGCGGCCAAGTCCTCGGGCAAGTCCTCGGCCAAGACGGCGGATACGAAGAAGACCGCGGCCAAGAAGAGCACCGCCGGGACCGGCGCGCGTTCGGGCGGGAAGGACGGAACGCCCAAGGGCGGCACGTCGCAGTCCTGACCCGGTCCGGGAGCGACCCGCGCCGCCCCCGCGAGGCGCCGCGCGGCCGCTCCCGGCACGACCGCCGACCGGGGTCGGCCGCTTCCGGCGCGGCACCGCCCCTCGCCGCGCGCCGGAGGAGCCGCAGGCCGCCGCCCGGAGTCCGGTGGGCGGGCCGCACGGTGTGACGGACAATTCACGCCCGCCGTCGCCACCGCCCCCCTCCAGGTCGGCGCCCGCACCCGTATCGGCAGCGGCGCCGGACGCGCCCGTTTGCGCCGGTGCGGGGGTGGCGCCCCGGTTCGCCCGGCGCTAAAGTGCCGCGAACGCTCCTTCAACGCCGCGCGGCGCGAGGCGCGGGGCCCCGGATCCCGCTGTTGCCGAGCGAGCTATCGCCCTTCTCATGTTTCGCACTAGGCTGGCGACTGCGCCCGCAGCACGGCCGGTCCTTTTTCCGTCCCGGACCGATCGGGGCCCAAAGCCCACCTTCCCAGCACCAGAACAGTCGATACCTTCATCGCTATGAGCAGATCTGCCCCCCTAGGAGCACCGGGCGAGACGCGCGGCGTCCTGTCCAGCAGCAAGCCGTTGCGCCGCCTGTGGGCCGCGCTGTCGCTGTCGAGCCTCGGCGACTGGCTCGGCCTGCTCGTCCTCCTCTCCCTGGCCGCCGCACTGACCGCCGACTCCGACCCCCTGATCCGCGCCTACGCCGTCGCCGGCGCGGCCGCGGTCAAGCTCGCGCCCCCGCTGCTGCTGAGCCCGCTGGCCGGCCTGCTGGCCGATCGGTTCGACCGGCGGATGACGATGGCCGCAGCCGACGCCGCCCGCGCCCTCCTCTACCTGTCCATCCCGCTCGCGGGCCGCCTGGACTGGCTGCTCATCGCCGGCTTCCTCGCCGAGCTCGCGGCCCTGGCCTGGACTCCGGCCAAGGACGCCGCGCTCGCCGAGGCGGTGCCCAAGCGCAAGCTGGACCGCGCGATCCGGCTGGGCGTGCTGACGTCCTACGGGGCCGCTCCCGTGGCCGGAGCGCTGTTCGCGGCGCTGGCGTCGCTGAGCTGGCTGCTGGGCGCGCTGCTGCCCGGTGGCGGCGGGCGCCCCGACGGCGCCTTCTTCGCCCCGCAGGCCGACGCGGCGCTGTACACGGCCGGGGTCGCGTTCCTCGCGGCCGCACTGGCCGCCTGGGTGATGCCCAAGCCGCGCAGGAGGCTGGTGGAGGCCTCGCCGGCCCCGGCGCCCACCGGTCCCGGCGCGAACCAGGCCCGGTCCTCGGCGGCTCCGGCCGGCTCCGCGCCGCCGGAGGCGGCCGACAACGAGCGCACGTCGCCGATCGCCGCCGGCCGGTCGGCCGACGACGAGGCCACCGCGCAGCTGCAGTCCACCCAGAGCGCCGCCGACAACGAGCGCACGGCGCCGATCGCCACCGGCACCCCGGCGGCGGACAACGAGGCCACCGCCGAGATGGCGCCCGCGCCGCAGCCCGAGGAGGCCCGCTCCGCCGGCCCGTCCGCGAGCGGCGCGGCCGCCGAACGCTCGGCCGCGGCCCGGCCCGCGGCGGAGCGGCGGTACCGGCCGGAGAACCTGCTGCGCACCGTGTGGCAGGGCGGCCGGTTCGCCGGCACCACCCCGTTCGTGCGGGGCCTGCTGGGCGGCATGGTCAGCGTGTTCCCCGCCGTGGCCGCCGTGGTCGGCGTCGCCCGGCTGCACGTGACGACCCTGGGAGCCGGCAACGCCGGGTTCGGGGTGCTCTTCGCCGCCGTCTTCGCGGGGATGGGCCTGGGCATGGTCGCCGGCCCGCGCATCCTGCACCACCTCAGCCGCCCCCGGCTGTTCTCGGTGAGCATGGTGGTCGCCGCCCTCGCCCTGCTGGCCGCCGGCCTGGTCCCGAACATGGTCATGGCCGCGGTGCTGGTCGCGCTGGTCGGCGGTGCCGCGGGGATCACCTGGGTGACCGGCGTGACCCTGCTCCACCAGGAGCTGGAAGACGACATCCGCACCCGCACGCTGGGCTACCTCGACGCGGTGGCCCGTACCGAGCTGCTCGTCGCGGTGGTCGCGGCTCCGCTGGTCGCCGCGGTCGTCGGCGACCACACCCTCGGCTTCGGCGACCTCGACTACGCGTTCCTGGGCACCGGCGCGGTCCTGCTGATCGCGGGCGTGCTGGTGGTCCTGGCCTCGCTGATCACCTACCGCCGGGTCGACATCGGCGGCGAGGCCCCGCTGGGCAAGGAGCTGTTCGCCGCGCTGCGCGGGGTGCCGCTGCCCAGTGCCGAGGCTGCCCCGGAGGAGAGCCGCCTGCCCGGGACCTTCATCGTCCTGGAGGGCGGCGAGGGCGCCGGCAAGTCGACCCAGACCGGCCGGCTGTCGGTGTGGCTGCGTGAAGAGGGCTTCGAGGTCGTGACCACCCGCGAGCCCGGCTCCACGAAGCTGGGGATGCGGCTGCGCGCCCTGCTGCTGGACCGCGAGCACACCGGGATGTCCGCGCGCGCCGAGGCGCTGCTGTACGCGGCCGACCGCGCCGAGCACGTCTCGTCGGTGATCCTGCCCGCGCTGCGCCGGGGCGCGATCGTCATCAGCGACCGCTATGTCGACTCCACGCTGGCCTACCAGGGCGCCGGACGCGAGCTCGCCCGCGACGAGATCGAGCGCGTCAACGAGTGGGCGACCGAGGACCTGGCTCCGCACCTGACCGTCCTCCTGGACATCCCGCCGGACCAGGGGCTGGCGCGGCTGGGCGGCAGCACCGACCGCATGGAGGCCGAGTCGGAGGAGTTCCACACGCGCGTGCGCCAGGGCTTCCGCGAGCTCGCCGAGCGCGACCCCTCCCGGTACCTGGTGGTCGACGCGCGGGAGTCCGCGGAGGAGATCGCCCGGGAGATCCGGGGCCGCCTGCGTCCGCTGCTGCCCGACCCGGTGCCCCAGGACGCCGAGGCGATCACCGGGATGATGCCCACCATCAAGGAGTAGGTCCGCCGCCCGTGCCCAGCCCGGCACGGGCGGGGGCCGACCGCACGGCCGCCGGAGTCCGCCGCGACTCCGGCGGCCGTGCGCGTGTCCGGGGCGCCGCCGGCGGCGGCCGGATGTCGGCCGGATGTCGGCCGGGCGGTCTATCCTGGGAGACGACCCGGAGGCGGTGCCGCACCGCCCGGGCCCAGTCGGCGATCGAGCGGCAGTGGGGCGCAGCGGTGAGCGAACGAGTGGAAGCCGGCCGATCCGGGGTCTTCGGCGACCTCGTGGGCCAGGACGCCGTGGTCGAGCGGCTCCGGGCTGCCGTCGGCGGCGCCGACGACCTGCTCGCCGGAGGGTCCGGCGAGGGCATGACCCACGCGTGGCTGTTCACCGGGCCGCCGGGGTCCGGCCGCGCCGAGTCCGCGCGCGCCTTCGCCGCGGCGCTGCAGTGCCCCCGCGGCGGCTGCGGCGCCTGCGACTCCTGCCACCAGGTGCTCGCCGGCACCCACGCCGACGTGCTCTACGTGCGCCCGAGCGGGCTGAGCTTCGGCGTCGAGCGGACCCGCGAGCTCGTGCTCCAGGCGGCGTCGCGGCCCACCGGCGGCCGGTTCCGCATCGTGTTGTTCGAGGACGCCGACCGCGCCACCGAGGCCGCCTCGAACGCCCTGCTCAAGGCGGTCGAGGAGCCCTCGCCGCGCACAGTGTGGCTGCTGTGCACGCCCACCGCCGAAGACATGCTGGTCACCATCCGCTCCCGCTGCCGCGAGGTGACCCTGCGCACGCCGCCGACCGGCGCGGTAGCCGACCTGCTGGTCCGGCGCGACGGCGTCGAACCCGGGCGGGCCGCCGAAGCCGCCCGGGCCGCTTCGGGCGACGTCGAGCGCGCCCGCCGGCTGGCCACCGACCCCGAGGCCCGCGAGCGCCGCTCGGAGGTGCTGGGCATACCGGCCCGCCTGGACGGCACCGGCGCGTGCGTGACCGCCGCGGCCCGGCTGTACGAGCTCGCCGAGGCCGAGGCCAAGACCACCACCTCGGACCTGGACGAGCGGGAGCGCAACGACCTCAAGGCCGCCTTCGGCGAGGGCTCCACCGGCAAGGGCGTGGCCAAGGCCGTGCGCGGCGCCGCCGGCGCCCTGAAGGACCTGGAGGAGCGGCAGAAGCGCCGCGCGACCCGCATCAAGCGCGACACCTACGACGTCGCGCTCATGGATCTGGTGGCGTTCTACCGCGACGTGCTGGCCGTCCAACTGGGCGCCGCGGTCGAGCTGTCCACGGCCGGGCACGAGGGCGACGTGCAGCGCCTCGCGCGCTCCTCGGCGCCGGAGTCCACGCTGCGCCGCATCGACGCCATCATGCTCTGCCGCGAGCGCATCGCCGCCAACGTGCACCCCCAGATCGCCATGGAGGCGATGACGGCGGCCCTCTACCAGGGCTGAGGCCGCCGCGGTCCGCGCGCAGCGGGCCGCTCGGCGCGCAGGCCGCGTGCAGGCCGCCCGGCGCCGAGCGGCCTGGCGCGCGACCACCGCGGGCGGCTCCGGGCGGGACTCAGGGCGGCGGCGGGGCCGCACCCGGCTAGGGTGGCGCCGTGGACACCATGCAGGCCGCCGGCGCCTCCCCTTCGGTGCCGTTCTGCCGCGCCTCCCGCCGGCCGTCCGCCCGGCTCGCGGCGCGGACCGCGGCGGCGGTGCTGGCCCTCGCGGTCGCCGCGGCGGGCTGCACCGGCTCGGACGGCGGCTCGGGCGCAGACACCCCTTCCGGCGCCGCCGACGCCCCCGGCGGAGCGCCGGCCCGGTTCTACGGCCAGACGATCGACTGGCGCGACTGCGGTGACGACGGCGCCCGGTGCGGCACCTTCGAGGTCCCCCTGGACTACGCGGAGCCCGGCGGCGAGCGGCTGGAGATCGCGGTCCGGCGGATCCCGGCGACCGGCTCCGACCCGATCGGCTCGCTGGTGGTCAACCCCGGCGGACCCGGCGGTTCCGGGTTCGAGTACGCCGACTCCGCCGCCCGCACCGTCGGCGAGGCGGTCCGCGAGCGCTTCGACATCGTGGGCTTCGACCCGCGCGGCGTGGACCGCAGCTCCCCTATCGCCTGCCTGGACCGGTCGGAGATGGACGACTTCATCGCCGTCGACTTCACCGGCCCCGGCGGCGGGTCCGACCCCGCCGACGTCGGTGAGACCGGGCTGCGGGAGCTCGCCCGGCTCAACCGCGGGTTCGTCGAGGGCTGCCGCGAGGACTCCGGCGACCTGATGATGCACATGGGCACCGACGAGGTCGCCCGCGACGTGGACGTGCTGCGCTCCGCCCTGGGCGACGACGAACTCACGTTCCTCGGCAAGTCCTACGGCACCTACATCGGAGCGCACTACGCCGACCGGTTCCCCGACCGCGTGCGCGCCCTGGTCCTCGACGGCGCGCTGCACCCCTCGGCCGACATCGTGGAACTGGGGATGCGCCAGGCCGAGGGCGCCGAGGTCGCGCTGCGGTCCTTCGTCGAGGCCTGCCTGGAGGTCGCGGACTGCCCGCTGGGCGGGCCCGGCGACGACGTCGAGTCCGCGACCGAGCGGCTGGCCGGCCTGCTCGAACGGGCGGGCCGCGAGCCGCTGCGCAGCGACCTGGACGACGGCCGCCCCGCCAACCGCTCGTGGCTGGAGCTGGGCATCCACTCGGCGCTCTACAGCGAGAGCTCCTGGCCGCGGCTGAGCACGGCCCTGGACGAGGCCTTCGACGGCGACGGCACCCGGCTGCTGCGGATGGCCGGCGACCTCTACAACCGCGGCGACACCGCCGAGTACACCAACTACACGTCCGCGCTGGTCGCGGTGAACTGCTCGGACCGGCAGAGCCCGCGCGACATCGGCGCGTTCGAGGAGGCCGCGGAGCGCGCCGACAAGACCGCCCCGCTGTTCGGCGCGCCGCTCACATGGGGCGGGCTGACCTGCGCCTACTGGCCCGAGGAGGCGGTGGCCGAGCCCGAGCCGCTGGACGCCCCCGGGGCGCCGCCGATCCTGGTCGTGGGCACGACCCGCGACTCGGCGACGCCCTACGCGTGGGCGCGCACGATGGCGGGCGAGCTGGAGTCGGGAGTGCTGCTCACCCGCGAAGGCGACGGCCACACCGCCTACGGCCGCGGCAGCGACTGCGTCGACTCCGCCGTCGACACCTACCTGCTGCGCGTCGAGCCGCCCGAGAAGGGCACCGTGTGCCCGTGAGGTCCGTGCCGCCCGGCCCTGCGCCACGGCGGGCGGGGCGCGGCGGCCCGTGGGCGGGCCCGCGGCCGGCCCGGGGCGGGCGGGTCCGCAACGGTGATTTCGCGTACCGGTGCGCCCGCGCAAGGCGCTACACTGGTGACCGCTCCGCGCAGGCGGGGCAGCGCCGCCTTAGCTCAGTCGGCAGAGCGATTCACTCGTAATGAATAGGTCGTCGGTTCGATTCCGACAGGCGGCTCCGGATCGAGAGGCCCGGGCGCGACCCCACCGGTCGCCCCGGGCCTTTCGCTGTGCGCCCGCCGGCGGGCCCGGGGCGGAGGCGGGTGCGCGGGGCGTGCGGCAGCCCGCCCCCGGTCGCATCCGGTGCAAGTCTCGTTGCATTGGGTAGTTGTCGGGTATGAGCATGCTGCTGATGGTGCTGGCGATGCTGGGCGCGTTGGCCGTGCTCGGCCTGGGGAGCTGGGTGTCGGCGCACGTCCGGCGCGGCCGCCGCGAGATCGAGCCGGGCGGCGACGCGCCGGAGGCCGCCGCCCCGGACGAGGCGCCCGCCGGCGGCTACACCCTGCTGGAGGGCGCCGAGGAGCGCGCCGCGGGGGAGCTCACCGGCGACGCGCTCGCCCGCGTCCGCGGACTGCTCGCCGAGGGCCGCGGCAACGAGGCGGTCGGCGCGGTCCGCGACGCCACCGGCTGCGGCGCGCTCCGGGCCGAGGAGATCGTGGCCGGCCTCCGCCGCTCCGGGCGGTAGCGGCGGGCTGTTCGCGAGGGCGGCCCGTCCGGCGGAGGCGACCGCGGCAGGCGCCGGAGGCGGATGCGCGCGCGTTCGCGCTGGTCCGGAAGGCAAGTTGCGAAGCGGCCGCCGTCGCTGCGCCGGTCCCGCCGCCGGCCGGGCCTTCGCCGGCCGCGCCCGCCTTCCCGGGCGGGATGCCGCTACGGGTTCGGCAGGACGTCGCCGAGGCCGCCGAAGGCCTCCAGATAGCCGTCCAGCAGGGTGCGGGCGGTGGTCACCGAGTCGACCAGGGGATGGGTGGCGAAGGCCCGCAGGGCCGCCGCGCGCGAACCGGTGCGCACCGCCTCCATGATGTCGCGCTCCACCGACTTGACCGCGAGCACCAGGGCCAGCTGGTGGCCTGACAGGGGCGCCGCGGCGAGCGGCTGCGCGCCGCCGCCGTCGACCAGGCAGGGCAGCTCGACCACCGCGTCGCGGTCCAGACCCGCCAGGGCTCCCCGGTTGCGCACGTCGACGATCAGGCGGGCGGGCTCGTCGCGGGCCAGGGCCCGCATCACGGCCAGCGCCACCTCCTCGTAGCCGCCGCCGTCCAGGTCCTGCTCGGCGCGTTCGACGCCCCCGGCAGCACGGCGGTTGTCGGCCATGTAGCCGCGCTCGCGGGCCAGCCGCGCGCGGTCCCACAGCTCGAACGCTTCGCCCGGCCGCGCCGCCGCCTCGCGGTAGAAGCCGTGCTGCTGCTCGACCAGTTCCTCGCCGCGGGTCAGGCCCTGGCGGGCCGAGTCGGCCCCGGCCGCGGCGGCCTCGCGGGCCATGTAGTAGTAGTGCAGGTACTCGTTGGGCAGCGCGCCCAGGCTGCGCAGCCAGTCGGCGCCGAACAGGCTGCCCTCCTCGAAGGACTCCAGCGCCGCGGTGTCGGCCAGCAGGTCGGGCAGCCGGTCGCGGCCGCCGCTCCACAGGCCGCGCAGCCAGCCCAGGTGGTTCAGCCCGGCGTAGTCGGCACGCACCGCCGCCGGGTCCAGCTCCAGTGCGCGCGCGGCCCGCCGGGTCAGGCCGACGGGGGAGTCGCAGATCCCGATCACGCGGTCGCCGAGCACCGCCGACATCTCCTCGGTGACCAGGCCCGCCGGGTTGGTGAAGTTCACGACCCAGGCCTCGGGAGCGTGCTCGGCGATCGCGCGGGCGACCCGCCGCGCGACGGGGAGCGTGCGCAGCCCGTAGCTGATGCCGCCCGCGCCGACGGTCTCCTGGCCGATGACCCCGGCCGACAGGGCTACGCGCTCGTCGGCGACCCGCCCCGGCATCGCGCCGACGCGGATGGCCGAGAACACCATGCCCGCCCCCTCCAGGGCCTCGGGCAGGCTGCCGGCGGTGCGCACGGTCAGCCGCGGCTCGCCGTGCTCGGCGGTGTGGGCGTCGCGCTGCCGGTCCAGAACGGCGCCGACGCCGCGCAACCGGTCATCGTCGGTGTCGAAGAGGACCACCTCGGAGATCACGGCGTCGCCGCGCCGGGACTCGGCGAGCAGTGCCCGGTGCACGAGCGGCACGCGGAACCCGCCGCCGCCGAGAATGGCCAGTCGCACGTGTGCGTCTCCTCTCCGCCCGGCCCGCCCGGTTCGCTTCGTCCCACCGTAGTTTGCGGCGGCGCCCCCGGGGTGTGGGCGGCATCAAGGGTGCCAGTGTCGGTGTCCTTGCATAGCCTGCACTTCTAGGACTCTTGAACAGGCGCTCTCGAACGGGGGCGCCCGACCGCGGGGAAGAGTATGGGCGTGCAGACACGCGTGAACGCCGGCAAGCAGACGGCGAAGGCCGCCGCACGACTGGAATCGGAGCCTCTGGTCGGGCAGCCGCACGACGTTCTGGCCGCCGAGCGCGAGCCCGACAGCCCGGCGGTCGACCTCGCGCTCAGCGGGACCGTGTTCTTCGACATCGTGCTCACCGGGCTGGCCGCTCCACCTGCTGCGGGGACCGAGGTCGGCGCCGAGGGCATGGGCTCGTGCCCGGGCGGGGTGGCCAACCTCGCGGTCGCGGCTTCGCGGCTGGGCCTGCGCACCTCGGTGGCGGCGGCATTCGGCGAGGACGTCTACGGCGACTTCGCCTGGGACACGCTGAGCGTGCAGGAGCGCGTGGACCTGGCGGCGTCGCGGCGCATCCCGGACTGGCACTCGCCGTTCACCGTGTCGCTGGCCTACCGCGGCGACCGCAGCATGGTCACCCACGAGCACCCCTCGCCCACGCCGCACCGGGAGATGGCCCGCGCCCTGCCGCAGGCGCGCGCGGCGTTCGTCAGCCTCAGCATGGACGACGGGGTGCCGCAGTGGGCGCTGGACCAGGCCGCCAAGGGCGCGCGGATCTTCGCCGACGTGGGCTGGGACGACAGCGGGACTTGGAGCGGGTCGGTACTGGAGCAGCTGCGGCGCTGCGACGTGTTCATGCCCAACGCCATCGAGGCGATGTCCTACACCCGCACGGGCAGCCCCGCTTCGGCGCTGTCGGCGCTGGCCGAGTACGTGCCGGTGGCGGTGGTCACCGACGGGCCGCGCGGCTCGCTGGCGGTGGACCAGTGCACCGGCGAGAGCGCCGAGGTCGAGGGGCTGGTGCTGGAGGCCATCGACACCACCGGGGCCGGCGACGTCTTCGGCGCCGCGTTCATCGTCGGGACGCTGGCCAACTGGCCGCTGGAGCAGCGGCTGCGCTTCGCCAACCTCTCGGCCGCCCTGTCGCTGCGCCACACCGGCGGTTCGCTGTCGGCGCCCGGCTGGGCCGACATCGCCTCGTGGTGGGGCCGAACCGCGGCGGGCCACAGCGCCACGGAGCGCAGACTGGCCCGCGACTACCGGTTCCTGGCCGACCTGGTGCCGCTGTCGTGGCTGCCGACCGAGCAGCGCCGCGCCAGCGCCACGATCGGTCTGCGCAACTAGGGCCCGGCGGCCCCCGCCGCCGGGCCGGGCCTCAGACGGCGGCGCAGGGCCAGGTGCCGTCGACGACGGTGCCGTGCCCGGGGCGGCTCTTGTCGAGCCACTCCTGGCGGCTGCGGGCATAGGCGGCCGCCCATTCGATCTGGCGCTGGTGGAGCGCTGCCAGGTCCATCGAGGCGACGTCGGGGCGGCGCGCGGCGATTTCGCACGCCAGGGCGAGGCAGGCCGCGGCGTCGCCCAGGGCGGTGTGAGCGTCGTTCAGGCTGACGCGGTAGAACTCGCACATGGCGGCGAGGTTGCGCTTGCCGCGCCGGTAGGGATCGGATCCGCGGTCGATGACCAGGGGGTCGACGACGGGGGCGACGGTGTCGGCGCCGAGGCGTTCGCTCAACGGCGCCAGTTCGTGGCGGCGGAGCTCGCCGGCCAGCACCATCAGGTCGAAGGGGGCGTTGAAGACGGCCAGGCCCCGCCCGGCGATCAGGTGGGCGCTGAGGGCCTCGGCGATCTCGTCCAGCGCCTTGGCTGCGGGGGCGCCCTCGGCGCGGGCGCGTTCGTTGGTGATGCCGTGGACGGCGATGGCGTCCTCGGGGATCTCGCGGTCTCCGGGGTCGACCAGCCAGGTGCGCTCGGTGCCCGCGGAGTCGACGAAGGCCGCTGAGACGAGGAAGGCTTCGCGGGGGTCGCGGGAGGAGGTCTCGCAGTCGTAGCCGGCGAGCGCGCCGGTGTGCCAGCCGATGTGGTCGCCGCGGGGCGGGGGCTCGGGACGGGGTTCGTGCTCGGTGCAGTAGGTGCGCCACCGCCCGTCCTGCTTGAAGTCGGAGGCCAAGCGGTCTTAGGAAGACAAAACAGGCAGTCAACTCCTTGGCTCACAGAACGACATGGCTACGATCCGACTTCCTGCTCTCTTTGCGTCCCGGACATGCTAGCGGCGGGTGACGACGATTCCGGCCGGACAGGGCGATCCGGGCCCGCAGGAGGTTCGGGAGCGCGGCGCCGCGCCGAGACGCCGCGCGGAGCGCGGGCGCCGCCGGCCGCGTGCCGGCCCCCGGCTCGACCCGCTGAGCGGGGAAGTCGCGCGATCCGCGACATGACCCCCCGGCCTCGGGGGTAGAGAGACCCAACGCGCGGCTCCTCGCGACGGATTCGCGCATGGAGCACCCGGAAGCCGAACGTCGCGGTCGGATGCGGCCGCACGCCGTAGGGAAGGGGAGACCATGAGCCTGGACGAGGCGGGACGCCAACTCGAAGCCGCCATCCACGACGCGCGCGTCGCGTTCGACTGCATCGAACTGGACGATCTGGAGCGGGCGCACACCAACGCCATCACCGCGCGCGCGGCCGTCGACGCCGCGGAGTACGCCATCCGGGTCGAGGCGGAGCGCCGCGAGGGCGAGGGCGAAAAGGAGTCCTCCGGCGGCGGGAGCGCGGAGCCGGGATCCACGGGCGCGTCGGACTCCTCGGAGGAGCTGTCGGGTTAGGCCCTGTCCGCGAAGGCGTGTTCGCCGGTGTCCGCGCCGGTGCGCCTTGCCGCCGCAGGACCAGGGCGCTCCCGCGGTGAACGGCGCGGCGGTCGTCTCGCCGCTGGGCGGCGGCTCCAGACGGCGCCTGTGACCGACCTCGACGGTGGGCTCGGCGCGGGGGGAGGGCTCCACGGACCGTCCGGCTGTGAGTCCAGCTCCTCGCCGGCCGCATCTTCGGGCGCGGCGCCGTTCGTCGGGTTGTGCCGCGCCCCGGCTCAGCGGAGACGATGATCTCCCGCGTGCGCTTCGCGAACGCCGTCGGTTCGGGTGCGAGCGAGATGACGGGGACTCTTCGGCGCGCCCGGAGCCGCCGAAGGGGCGAGCCGCTGCGTTGGCCTCCTTCGCCCGCCCCGGGGAGTGCGGAGCTTCGTCTCACCCCTCTTCCAGCAGGGCTCCGGCAGGGGGTGCGCGTCTCGCGGCCGCGGAGAACCCGGCGGCTCCGGGTGGCACGTCCGGCACCCGACCTCGAACGCATGTACGAACTCGGGTAGGCTTGTGGCATGCCTGACCAGCAATTATCTCCTGACTGGCCGGAGAGCGTGCATCCGCCGGGGTCGGACTCGTTCGAGCAGACGGCCGCCGTCTGGCTGTTCGACCACGTGCCCGCCGACTACCGGCTGCACGGCGTGCTGCGGCGGCATCCGGTGGCCCTGTCGCGGCTGGCGCGCCAGCACGTGGCCTCCTCGCTCGAAGGCGCGCGCCAGGGGTACCGAACCGCGCGGGTCGACCTGCGCGACCACCTGCCCCAGCACGCCGTCGACCAGGTCATGAACGCCTACCGGGAAGAGGGGCGGCGCATGGCGGCCGTGCTGCGCTCGATCGAGGCCGTCGACGAGGCGCTGCGCGCGGCCGCGGGCCGTGCCGAGTAGCCGGGCCGCGCCGGGTTCAGCCGGTGACGCGCACGACTACCGCGCGCCGGTCGCCGGTGTTGATGAGCTGGTGGTCGTCGCCCGAACCCAGTGCCCGAGCACGGTCGCCGGTCAGCTCCTGCACCGCCTGCATCTCGCGGTCGGGGGCGACCGTGACCATGTGCACGCGGCCGCTCGCCAGGTGCAGCACCGAGGCGCGGTGGGGCTCGTCGGGCACCGCGGCGAAGCCGTTGGGCTCCAGCACCAGGACGCTCACGCGCATCCGCCGGGCGGCCGCGCGCCGCGCCGGGCGCGGCGCAGGCTGCCAGCGCCCCCCGCGGCGCGGGCGCAGTCGGAGCAGGGTCAAATCCGAGGCCGCAGCGCGTGCCGCGGCGGCGAGCCGGCCGATGGTCGGGGCGCTGCGGGTCTGCAGGTGCGGATAGGGGGCGGGGTGCCCGGCGAGCACGATGTCGCCGATGCCCTCCGGCGACACGGTCGGCGCCGCCGGGCGCGGGACCGGGGGCGACCCTTCGTGTCCGGTCCTGTTCGCAGAGTGCTCTGCGGTGGTCGCGGAGGCAGCGGTGTCGTAGGTCATGGGTGCGGCTGTCCTTCACGGCGTCGAGCCCTCGGCGCGGCGGCGCCGGGGCTGGCGGAACTCAGGGGGAGCCGGTCGTCCCGGAGGCGGAGTCCTCGCGGCGGCCGCCGCCGCGCGGCGGCGGTTCCGGCGGGACCGGCGGAAAGCGAACGAATGCGAACGAGAACGAAGACGCGCCGTCAGGCGACCGCCTGCGGCGCGACCCGGCTCAGCGGTGGTCGCGGCGGGCCGGACAGCAACACAGGCAGCGCACACCGACCGCACGGCGAGCGCCGGAGTGGGCGCTGCGAGCCATGGAGGATCGATCAGTACGGGTGCGCGGATGCATACCGCTAAGAACACCAAGCCCGCCCCGGGGTGTCAAGTGCACGCCGGTCACTCGGGTGTGTCGTCCGCGTCACGCGCCGCGCCGGGTCCGGCGCTGACGCCCGCCGGGAGACCCGACCCGGAGCCGTCCGGTGCGGGCGGGAGGCGCAGTGCCGGCTTCGGCAGAGTCCGGAATCATGGGATCTGTCCGGGCCAAATTTAGGTAAACGCGTTGCGGTGCCGCCTGAATCGGTGATGGCATAAGAGACCGCTAAAAGACCGGAACCGGCGCAGGGGCCGCGGTTCCGGCGAAGGCCCCGGCGTCCGGCGCCGGTCGCGGCGAAGCGGGACGAGAACGAGTGCGCGCCTGCGGGGCGGGTCGCGCCGGAGGTGATCGTTGGGGGGCGACGGAGCGGTGCGGCCCGGCAGAAGCGGGCAGTCCTCCGCCGCGCCCGCGGGAAGATGGGCCCGGATCGGAGCGAGCGCGCTGGTCAGCGCCGCCGCCGGGGTGATGGCCGCCGGCTTCGTGGACTGGCGCGCCGGTGCGCTGGTGGCCGGCCTGACCGCCCTCACCTACGTCCTGTCGGGCACGGTCGGGCGGCGCGTGCCGCGATCCAGCGGACCGGGCCCGGCGCTGCGGGCCCTGCGCGCCCGCGGCTACCGGCTGGTCCCCGACGGCCCCGCCCGCCATGTGGCGGTCGGGCCTGCAGGCGTGTTCCTGCTGGCGGCCACCGGGCGATCGGCCGCATGGCACGGCCCGCGCGGATGGCGCGTCGGAGGTGCCCCGGCGGACCGGCTCGCCCAGCGCCTGGAGGAGCAGGCCGCCGGCCTGGACCGCGCCGCGGCGGGCGGCGAGGCGGACCCGGACTCCGCGGACGCGCCGGGACCGGCACCCGCGGCCCCCGCCGTAGCGGTCATCCTGGTCGCCGGGCGGCGGCCGGAGTCGGTCGTGGAGCTGGGACGGGTGCTGCTGTCCCGCCCCCGCCCCGCCGTCCGGCACATCCTCGCCCGAGGCGACGTGCTCTCCGCGGAGCAGGTCGAACACGTCGCCGAGCGGATCGGGCGGTATCTCGACTCGGCCTGAGCGGTCGCGATCAGGCCGGGCGGCCGACCGCGTGCGCCGCCACGGCGCCCGGCGCCGCACGCTTCGCCGACCTCACTCGCAGGCCCCCTCCGGCCCCGCCTCAGACCGCGGCCGGGTCCTTCGGAGCCCGCCGGGCCGCGGCAGGCGGCACGGCGGCGTCCCACACCGGATCGGCCCTTCGGCGGCCTATTCGCTCACCTTGATGTGGGAGGTGTCGCCGTGCACCCCGTGCTCTTCCGCGCGCTTGACCGAGGCGATGACCTCCTGCTCGGCGTCGTGGCGGCCCACCCACGTGGCGCCCTCCACCGACTTCCCGGGCTCCAGGTCCTTGTAGACGCTGAAGAAGTGCTCGACCTCCAGGCGCTCGAACTCGTTGACGTGGTGGATGTCACGCAGGTGCTCCATGCGCGGGTCGGTCGCCGGCACGCACAGCACCTTGTCGTCGCCGCCGGCCTCGTCGCGCATGCGGAACATGCCCACCGCGCGGCAGCGGATCAGGCACCCCGGGAAGGTGGGGTGCTTCAGCAGGACGAGCGCGTCCAGCGGGTCGCCGTCCTCGCCGAGCGTGCCCTCGATGAAGCCGTAGTCGGCCGGGTAGCTCGTCGACGTGAACAGCATCCTGTCCAGACGGATACGTCCTGTTTCGTGATCCATCTCATATTTATTACGCTCGCCCTTGGGGATCTCGATCGTGACGTCGAATTCCATGCTGTTCTCGGCTTCCTCTACGGCTAGTGTCGCTAAAACAGTCAAAGGTCGTCGCATGCCAACGGAAGGCAGGTCCAGGGTGCGGCAGGTACGGGCCCGAGCGCTGTCAGCGTTGGCCGTCCTCAACATATTCGTGCTGGTGGCAGGCGTCGTCGCGATCGACATCATCGATTCCCGCCCACCCGCGACGATGCCCTACCCTGTCGCCTTCGCCGAGGACGCGCCCGACGCGGCGCAGCAGAACGCCGCCCAGGTGGATCCGGAGCGGCTCCGGGACAAGCTCGATGATCCCATGTCGGCCTCCGGTATCGCCGATGGGCTCTACGCCTACGTGGCCGACGCCGAGACCGGCGAGCGCCTCTACGGGCGCGAGGCCGACCACGGAGCCGTCCCCGCCTCCACCACCAAGCTAGTCACCGCTGTCGCCGCACTGCACGCCGCGGGCCCCTCCGCGCGGCTGTCGACCGACGTGGTGCGCGACGACAACGGCGGGCTCGTGCTCGTCGGCGGCGGCGACCCCACCCTCACCTCCGACAACGGGTTCGACCACTACCCGCGCCCGGCCAGCCTCGAAGACCTCGCCGCCGAGACCGCCGCCGCGCTGCAGGAGTCCGGGACCGACTCGGTGCACCTCAGCTACGACGACTCCCTCTACCGCGGCTCCGACATGGCGCCGGGCTGGAAGCCGGGCTACGTCGACGAGGGCAGCGTCTCCACGGTGCACGCCCTGATGCTCGACGGCGGCCGCGTCGACCGCTACGACCACTACAGCCAGCGCGTCGGCGACCCGCCCGGCGTCACGGCCGACGCCTTCGCCGAGCAGCTGGAGGCCGCCGGCGTCGAGGTCTCCGGCGAGCCCGCCCCCGCCGAGGCGCCCGAGGGGGCCGAGCCCGTCGCCTCCGTCCAGTCGCCGCCGATCTCGTCGCTGGTGGAGTGGATGCTGCTGGAGAGCGACAACAACATCGCCGAGGCGCTGTTCCACAAGGTCGGCCTCGCCCGCGGCCACGAGGCCTCCTTCGCTGGCGGCGCCGAGGGCGTGGCCGAGGTGATGCGGGAGCTCGGCGTGCAGAACGTGCACACCGAGGACGGCAGCGGGCTGTCGGTGAACAACCACATCACCCCCAAGGCGCTGGTCGAGCTGGTGCGGCTGGCCGCGGAGCGGCCGAAGCTGTACCCGGCGCTGAGCGGCCTGCCCACCGCGCACTTCACCGGCACCCTCACCGACCGCTACTCCTCGGCCAGCGGCTCCCAGGCCGGCGCCGGGCGCATCCGCGCCAAGACCGGCACGCTCAACGGGGTGAGCACGCTCGCGGGCACCGCCTACGACTCCGACGGCCGTCTGCTGGCGTTCGCGTTCATGGCCAACGACCCCGCCGCGCTGGGCAGCACCCTGGACACCTTCGCCGCAGCCATCGCCGAGTGCGGCTGCCGGTAGGCCGCGCCGGGCGCCGCCGGACGCCGACCGCCGCGGCCCCGCGCCGGCAGGCCGGCGCCTGCGGCGCCCGCGGCGGCGGCCCCGGCGGTCCGCATCGGGAACTTCCCTGAGGAAACCCGGAAATACCCGCGCCGCCCGCCCGTTCGGCGGTTTCATGGGTACGGTGAAGACGTGAGTTTGATCGACTGGGACGTAGCCGTCAGCACCGGTGTCCGACTCGTCCGGCCCGGTCCGCAGGTGGACCTCGCCGACGCCCGCCAGGCGGTGGCGCAGCTGCGCGAGCTGTCCGTCACCGCGCAGGGCCACGTGCGGGAGTTCACCGGTATGGAACCCCTTGAGCCTGCGGGACCGGCGGTCGTGGTGGACCGTCCCGGCTGGATCAAGGCCAACGTCGACGGGTTCCGGGTCGTCCTGGAACCCATACTCGACCGACTCGGCGGCGAACGCCTGAACGACGGCAGCGCCGCCCAGCTCACCACCGCGGTGGGCTCGCGCGTCACCGGCGTCCAGCTCGGCGCCGTGCTCTCCTATCTGGCCGGCCGGGTGCTGGGCCAGTACGAGCTCTTCCTGCCGCCCGACCCCGACGGCCGGGCGCCCACCGGGCGGCTCACCCTCGTCGCCCCCAACATCGTCCACACCGAGCGCGAGCTCGACGTGGACCCCCGCGACTTCCGGCTGTGGGTCTGCCTCCACGAGGAGACCCACCGCATGCAGTTCACCTCCTCGCCCTGGCTGCGCGACTACGTGCAGCAGCAGATGCAGGAGATGCTGCTCGCCTCCAACATCGACGCCGGCGACCTGCTCAACCGCCTGCGCTCGGCCGGCGAGGCCGTCGCCGAGGCGATCCGCGGCGGCGACGGCAACCTCATCGAGGTGTTCCAGAGCGAGGAGCAGAGCGAGATCATGGACCGCATCACCGCGGTCATGTCGCTGGCCGAGGGCCACGGCGACTACGTGATGGACGCCGTCGGCCCCGAGGTCGTGCCCACGGTCGCCGAGATCCGCCGCCGCTTCCAGCGCCGCCGCGAGGGCGCCAACCGCGTCGACAGGGTCATCCGCCAGCTGCTGGGGATCGACCTGAAGATGAAGCAGTACGAGGAGGGTGCGGCCTTCGTGCGCTCCGTGGTCTCGCAGGTGGGCATGGCCGACTTCAACCGCGTGTGGGAGTCGCCGGAGACCCTGCCGACCATCAAGGAGATCCGCAACCCCGACTCCTGGATCGACCGCGTCGTGCGCCCCGCCGCGCTTCCGCGGGAATCCGGGCAGAGCCCTGCCGGCCCGCCGCCCGGGGGCGGGTCCGCGGACGGTTCGCCGCGGGAGTGAGGCCCGCCGCGGCGGGAGGCCGGCCGTGACCGGCCCGCCGCCCGCCGTCGCCGCGGTGCGCAGCGCCGTCCGCGGCGCACTGTCGGGGCTGGATGCGGGCTCGCTGGTGCTGGTGGCCTGCAGCGGAGGCGCCGACTCGCTGGCGCTGGCGGGCGCCGCCGCGTTCGCCGCACCGAGGATGGGACTGCGCGCCGGAGGGGTCACCGTCGACCACGGGCTCCAGGAGGGCTCCACCGAGCGGGCCGCCGAGGTCGTCGCGACGATGCGCGGGTTGGGCCTGGACCCGGCCGAGAGCGTCGCCGTGCGGGTGGGGGCCGAGGGCGGGCCCGAAGCGGCCGCTCGCCGCGCCCGCTTCACCGCCCTGGACGAGGCCGCGCGCCGACTGGGCGCCGCCGCCGTGCTGCTCGGCCACACCCGCGACGACCAGGCCGAAACCGTGCTGCTGCGCCTGGCGCGCGGCTCGGGCGGCCGCTCGCTCTCGGGAATGCCGGCGCGCAGCGGGCGCTATCTGCGGCCGCTGCTGGCGGCGCCGCGCGCGCAGGTGCACACCGCCTGCGCGGACATGGGCCTGAAGGCGTGGTCCGACCCGCACAACTCCGACCCCGCCTACGCGCGTTCGCGCGTGCGCACCGACGCGCTGCCCGTTCTGGAGCGAACCCTGGGCCCCGGCATCGCCGAGGCGCTCGCCCGCACCGCCGACCTGCTGCGCGACGACGCCGAGGCGCTGGACGCCTGGACCCGTGCCGCCGAAGCGGAGGTGCGCGAGGGCGCGGGCGCCGACACCGCACTGGACGCCGCCTCCCTTGCGGAGCTGCCGCGCGCGGTGCGCACCCGGCTGCTCCGGCGGGCCGCCGTGGCGGCCGGCGCGCCGGCGGGCTCGCTGTTCGCGGTGCACGTGGCCGAGCTGGACCGGCTGGTCTCCGACTGGCGCGGGCAGGCGCACGTCGACCTGCCCGGCGGGATCCGCGGCGTGCGCCGCCAGGGCCGGATCGCCTTCGACCCGGCCGCGGGCGACGGGGGCCATGGTGACCGACCCTCCTGAGCTGCGCCGACGACCTGACACGCCGCGGAATGATCACTCTCACACCGGCCCCCGGTGCCGCGCGCCCGCGGCCGCGTCCTGCGGACGGCCTCCCGCCCGATCGCCGGACCGCCGCGCCGCCGGCCGCAAGCGCGGCCGCGTGCTCCGGTGCGCCGGCCGCGGGGGCGCCGGAGCACGCCGGCCGCCGGCGCCCGTCTATTCTGGGGGCGTTCTGCCAATCCCGACCTGAGCAGCGAGGTCAGCCAAGCGTGGACGCGAAAGACATGGGCGAGGATCTGGAGAAGGTCCTGGTGACCGAGAGCCAGATCAACGCCAGGCTGGGCGAGATGGCCGCCGAGATCGACGCTGACTACGCCGGGAAGGACCTGCTGCTCGTCGGGGTCCTCAAGGGCGCGGTCATGGTGATGGCCGACCTCGCCCGCGCGCTGCACCATCCCTGCGAGATGGACTGGATGGCGGTGTCCTCCTACGGGGCGGGCACGACGTCCTCGGGTGTCGTGCGGATCCTCAAGGACCTGGAGATCGACATCAAGGACCGCAACGTCCTCATCGTCGAGGACGTCATCGACTCGGGGCTCACCCTCTCCTGGCTGGTGGGGAACCTGAAGTCGCGCGGGCCGGCCTCGGTGGAGATCTGCACGATGGTGCGCAAGCCGCTCGCCTTCGACGTGGAGCTGGACGTACGCTACGTCGGCTTCGACCTGCCCAACGAGTTCATCGTCGGCTACGGGCTGGACTACGCCGAGAAGTACCGCAACCTCCCCCTGATCGGCACCCTGGCGTCGCACGTCTACCGGAGCTGAAAGCCGCCGGCGGGACCGCGCCGCGCGGCCGGAAGAGGGGCCGCCGGGGCGGCGGGCGCCGCGTTCGGGGTGACGGCGAGGGCGGTCGGGAACAACACGCCCCTTCCCACGCGTTGGAGGCATGACGGTTTCCACCGTCCGCGAACGCGGGGGAGCGTGAGTGCACCCGGTGATGAACGGGGTGTACGGTCGATTATCCCGGCGTTGTGGGGAACTGCGGGAGTCTGCGCGAAATCGCAGGCCCAGCGCAGTGCATGAAGGAAAACGTGTCCGATAGGTTCCGCTTCCGGCGGCCACATGGGGCTACTCGGCCAAGCGGTGCGGGTTTGGCAAACGGCGCGTACGCGCCCGCGCCCGGCACCGCCGCCGCGCCGACCCCTGCGGTTTTCGGGGCAAGCCGGCTGGTCAGGAGGGACGGACCCAGCGGGGTTCCGGATAGATGAATCTCAAGCGCTTGTACCGCGGGCCGTGGCTTTGGATCGTGGCCATCGGCCTGCTGATTATCGCCGTTTTCCAGTTCACCGGCCTGGGCTCGGGCACCGAGCCGGAGAAGGTCGACTCCTCCAAGGTCTTCGACCTGATCGCCCAGAACAAGGTGGACAACGCCCGGCTGGTCGACAAGGAACAGCGGATCGAGGTGACCACCACCGGCGGCAAGGTCTATGAGGCCTACTGGGTCGCCGGCCAGGGCGACGAGATCGCGCAGCGGCTCGAAAACCTGGAACAGGACGGCGACAACGCCGACGGCAGCGGGAACCTCCAGTCCTACGACATCGAGGTCCCCCAGGACAGCATGTTCGTGTCGCTGCTGTTCAGCTTCCTGCCGCTGATCATCATCATCGCCATCTTCCTGTTCATCATGAACCAGATGCAGGGCGGCGGCGGCCGCGTGATGAACTTCGGCAAGTCCAAGGCCAAGCTGATCACCAAGGACACGCCCAAGAGCACGTTCGCCGACGTCGCGGGCGCCGACGAGGCCATCGAGGAGCTCGGGGAGATCAAGGACTTCCTGCAGAACCCCTCGAAGTTCCAGTCGATGGGCGCGAAGATCCCCAAGGGCGTGCTGCTCTTCGGCCCTCCCGGCACCGGTAAGACCCTGCTCGCACGCGCCGTCGCGGGCGAGGCCGGCGTCCCGTTCTACTCCATCTCCGGTTCCGACTTCGTCGAGATGTTCGTCGGTGTGGGCGCTTCCCGGGTGCGCGACCTGTTCGAGCAGGCCAAGGCCAACGCGCCGGCCATCATCTTCGTCGACGAGATCGACGCCGTCGGGCGCCACCGCGGCGCCGGCATGGGCGGCGGCCACGACGAGCGCGAGCAGACGCTGAACCAGATGCTCGTCGAGATGGACGGGTTCGACATCAAGGGCGGGGTCATCCTGATCGCCGCCACGAACCGCCCGGACATCCTCGACCCGGCCCTGCTGCGCCCCGGCCGCTTCGACCGCCAGATCGTCGTGGACCGCCCCGACATGGAGGGCCGCAAGGGCATCCTGGAGGTCCACGCCAAGGGCAAGCCGATGGCCGACGACGTCGACCTCGACGTCATCGCCCGCCGCACCTCCGGCATGACCGGCGCCGACCTGCAGAACGTCGTCAACGAGGGCGCCCTGCTGGCGGCCCGTGCCGGGCACAACCTGATCGACCTGGCCACCCTGGAGGAGGCCATCGACCGGGTGATGGCCGGTCCCGAGCGCAAGACCCGCGTCATGTCCGACGCCGAGAAGAAGGTCATCGCCTACCACGAGGGCGGGCACGCCCTGGTCGGCCACGCGCTGCCGCACGCGGACCCGGTACACAAGATCACCATCCTGCCGCGCGGCCGCGCGCTGGGCTACACCATGTCCGTGCCGATGGAGGACAAGTTCCTCACCTCGCGCTCGGAGATGATGGACCAGCTCGCCATGATGCTGGGCGGGCGCGCCGCCGAGGAGATGGTCTTCCACGAGCCCACCACAGGCGCGGCCAACGACATCGACAAGGCCACCAGCCTGGCCCGCAACATGATCACCGAGTACGGCATGAGCGAGCGGCTGGGGGCGCGCAAGTTCGGCAGCGGCAACTCCGAGCCGTTCCTGGGCCGCGAGATGTCGCACTCGCGCGAGTACTCCGAGGAGATCGCCTCGGTGATCGACGAGGAGGTGCGCCGCCTCATCGAGTCGGCCCACGACGAGGCGTGGGAGATCCTGGTCGACTACCGCGCCGTCCTCGACGACCTGGTGCTGCACCTGCTGGACAAGGAGACCCTGTCCAAGGAGGAGGTCCTGGAGATCTTCGCTCCGGTGGCCAAGCGTCCTTCGCGCGGCTCCTACACCGGCTACGGCAAGCGCCAGCCCTCCTCGCGTCCGCCGGTGAAGACGCCCAAGGAGCTGGCGGTGCTGGGCCCGCGCGACCTGGAGGACGTCTCCTCGGGCAACGGCCAGGGCGAGTACTCCGGCGGCGAGCCGTGGAGCGAGTCCGACCGCGGCGGCGAGTCCGCCGAGGGCGGCCCCGCGGGCGGGGTCAACGGCAGCGGGCGGCAGTCGGGCGAGTCCGAGGACGGCAGCGGGGACCAGGTGTGAGTGCCGAGGGCCCCGAGCCTGACACCGACATTCCGCTGGTCGTGCCGGAGCGGCACGCCGTCGACCACGCCCGCATCGAGAAGGCGGTCCGGGAGATCCTCGTCGCCATCGGCGAGGACCCCGACCGCGAGGGCCTGCGCGAGACCCCCGCCCGGGTGGCGCGCGCCTACGAAGAGCAGTTCGCCGGCCTGGGGCAGCAGCCCGAGGACGTGCTGACCACGGTGTTCGAGGCCGGCCACGAGGAGATGGTGCTGGTCCGCGACATCGAGCTGTACTCGACGTGCGAGCACCACCTGGTGCCCTTCTACGGCAGCGCGCACGTGGGCTACATCCCCAACAGCAAGGGCCAGATCACCGGGCTGTCCAAGATCGCCCGGCTCGTGGACGTCTACGCGCGCCGCCCGCAGGTGCAGGAGCGGCTGACCACCCAGGTCGCCGACGGCATCATGACCCAGCTGGAGCCGCGGGGGGTGATCGTGGTGATCGAGGCCGAGCACCTGTGCATGACGATGCGCGGGGTGCGCAAGCCCGGAGCCAAGACCGTGACGTCGGCGGTGCGGGGCGACTTCCGCAACCGCGACCGCACCCGCGCCGAGGCGATGAGCCTGATCCTCGGGCACCACTGAGCTCCGCGGGCGCCGCGCCTCCGCTCTCCCTCCGACACTCCGGCAGCAGAGCGCCGACCTGCCGCGCCGGACTGCGCCGGCGTGCGCCGCCCTGCACCCTCCTAACCCCCGACCCGGCTTTCGGCCCAGAGCGCAACCGGTCGACCCGCGGCGGTGGCGCCCGGCATGATCGATCAAAGGGCGGGTCGCAGCGGAAGCCGGGGTTCTCGTAGGCTGATCGCACGATCCCCGTCAGCCGCGGCGGCCCACGTACGGGAGGGGAAGAGAAGATCACGGCTATCGAAGCGAACGGGTCCGAGCAGTGGGAGGGCGCCGGAGCCGGTTCTGCCCCGCTGCCCTCGGGCCGGGACCTCCCCGGGCTTCCGATCCGGCGGAGATGCCTGGTGATGGGCGTCGTGAACGTGACCCCGGACTCCTTCTCCGACGGAGGGCGCTGGTTCGACACGGCGAAGGCCGTCGAGCACGGTGTCCGCCTCGCCGAGGAGGGCGCCGACATCGTCGACGTCGGCGGCGAGTCCACCCGGCCGGGCGCCCAGCGCGTCTCCCGCGACGAGGAGCTGCGCCGCATCGGGCCGGTCGTCCGCGAGCTGGCGCGGCAGGGCATCGCCGTCAGCGTCGACACCATGCGCGCCGAGGTCGCCGCCCACGCGGTCGAGGCCGGGGCGCGGCTGGTCAACGACGTCAGCGGCGGGCTCGCCGATCCCGCCATGGCCCGGCTGGTCGCCAAGACCGGCGTCGCCTACGTGCTGATGCACTGGCGCGGGCACAGCCACCGGATGCAGGACCGCGCCCGCTACGACGACGTGGTCCAGGAGGTCCACGACGAGCTGCGCGACCGCCTGTCGGCGATGGCCGACGACGGAGTCGACCCCGGCCAGATCGTCCTCGACCCCGGACTGGGGTTCTCCAAGCTGCCCGACCGCGCCCACAACTGGGCGCTGCTCGCCCATCTCGACCGATTCAACGACTTGGGGCGTCCACTCTTGATCGCAGGCTCCCGCAAACGCTTCCTGGGCCGACTGCTCAGCGACGCCGACGGCAACGCGCGCGACTTCACCGCATGCGACGACGCGACGATCGCGCTGACCACCCTCTCCGCCGCCCAGGGGGCATGGTGCGTTCGCGTGCACGACGTGCGGCCCAACGCCGACGCGGTGCGGGTCGCCGCGGCATGGCGCACCGGCGGGGCGCTCCTGGACGAAGGGCGCGGCGACCTCATCGGCCGGAGCGGCGTGTGAGGTCCCGCCAGGAGGTCATGGAGCGCGTCGCCGAGGCCAACGCGCAGTTCTACGGCGCCATCGAGAACGGCGACATCGACCTGATGCGCCGCGTGTGGGCCGAGGAGGACGAGGCCCCCGACCTGGTCTGCGTCAACCCGGGCTGGCCGCTGCTGCGCGGCCGCGCCGAGATCATGCGCGCCTGGGCGCTGATCATGGCGAACGTGCCCTACATCCAGTACGTGCTCACCGAGACCCACATCGGCGTCAGCGGCGAGGTGGCCATGGTCACCTGCGAGGAGAACGTGCTCACCGCCGAGGACGACACGCCGGGCTTCGTCGCGGGCGGGCAGGTCGTGACCACGAACATGTTCGTGCGGACCCCGGAGGGCTGGCGGCTGTGGTCGCACCACGCCTCGCCGGTCCTCCTCGACGAGAGCGACGAGGACGGCGAGCAGGACGGGGACGGGGACATCGTGTGAGCGAGGAGCTGGACCGCCTCCGGCTGAGCGGCCTGCGTGCCCGCGGCTTCCACGGCGTGCTGGAGCACGAGCGCCGCGAGGGCCAGGACTTCGTCGTGGACGTCGAGCTCGGCCTGGACCTGGGCGAGGCGGGGCGCAGCGACGCCCTCGCCGACACCGTGCACTACGGTGAGCTGGCCGAGGCCCTGGTGGCCGTCGTGCGGGGCGAGCCGCTCGACCTGATCGAGGCGCTGGCCGAGCGCCTGGCGCGGGTGTGCCTGGCCGAGCCGAGAGTGCGCCGTGCCGAGGTGACCGTGCACAAGCCGCAGGCGCCCATCCCGCACGCCTTCGACGACGTGGCGGTCACGATCGTGCGCAGGAACGAGAAGGAGGCGGGCGGAGACCCGCGGGAACAAGCGTGAGCCGCGCGGGGCTGTCGGCGACGGCCGGTCGAGGGGGTGGACGATGAGCGGACTGGCGGCGCCGCGCCGGGTGGTGCTGTCCCTGGGCAGCAACGTGGGCAACCGGATGACCGCCCTGCAGAGCGCCGTGGACGCGCTGTTCGACGCGCCGGGTCTGGAACCGGTGGCACTGTCGCCGGTCTACGAGACCGCCCCGGTGGGCGGCCCGGAGCAGGAGCCGTTCCTCAACGCCGTCGTCACCGCCGACACCACCATGCCCGCCGACGTGCTGCTGGAGCGAGCGCAGTCGGTCGAGGAGGCGCTGGGCCGCGTGCGCGGCGTGCGGTGGGGGCCGCGGACCCTGGACGTCGACATCATCGCGGTCGGCGGCGAGCGCAGCGACGACCCGCGGCTCACGCTGCCGCACCCGCGCGCCCACGAGCGGGCGTTCGTGCTGCGGCCCTGGTCCGACGTCGACCCCGGCGCCGAGATCGCCGGCCGCGGAGCGGTGCTCGACCTGCTCGCGGCGGTCGGGGGCCAGGAGCTGAACCGCCGCGACGACCTGGAGCTGCGGGTGTGAGCGCCGCCGGGCGGGGGCGTGGACCGGTCATCGGGGATCAGGGGCATCGGCGTCTTTGAGGTTGTGAGGACTGTGTACGACGACAACGAGGACGGGCCCGAGGACCACCGGAGCGGCGGCGGCTCCGGCGACGGGGGCGACAACGGCGAGGGCCGGATCCGGCCGACGGGCTGGCAGACGCCGTCGGCGGTCGCGGTCGTCTCGGCGGTGGCGGCCTTCCTGGTGATCGACGAGGTCTACGGCGCGATCCCGATGCTGCCGTGGAGCGCCATCCCCACGCTGCTGCTGCTCGCCGCCGCCGAGGCCATCACGGCGGTGCACACCCGGCGGCGGATCCGCCGGGTGCCGGGCACCGAGCCGATCGAGCCGCTGAGCACCGCCAGGCTGGTGGCCCTGGCCAAGGCGAGCGCGGTGTTCGCGTCGATCGCCGTGGGCGCCTTCGCCGGGATGCTGGTCTCCCTGCTCGACCGCCTCGGCGCGGTCGACGTCCGCACCGACGCCCTGACGGCCGGGGGCACCCTGCTGTCGGCCGCGGTCCTCCTCGCGGCGGCGCTGTACCTGGAGTACGCCTGCCGCGTCCCGGACGACTCGGCGGGGCAGGAGTCGTCCTAGAGGGAGCCGGGGGAGTCGGGCCGCGCCTCCCGCGGTGAGCACGCCGGCGTAGCCGAGCGCCGACCTGGGGCCGCGATCGCGAACAGCAGTGCCGCGCCGGAGCCGACCGTGTTCTCGACGTGCCCGCTCGCCAGGAGTCCGAGCCGGGTCCTGCCCGGCCCTTCGTCGACGTGTTCTCTCCCCTGCGCCGGGAGGGTCGGCAACGGCCGAGGCGCACGACTCCACTCGTCCATCGGGCGCCGAGCGGCGGTCAGGGGACGTGCCATGGCGAATCCCCTCCTCTCGGGCATGCTGCGCGTGCACCCGCTCGGAGCAGTGCGGCACGCCGGAAACCGCCGCTTGGGGGTGCTGTCGGGCGGTTCGTCCTGCCCTGTGCGCGGCGCCGCCGCGGAGTGGCATCGGGATGATTGACTGGAATCGTGGACTTTGCCGCGTCTGAGCCAGTCTCCGAGCAAACCGCCTCCAGCCCGCGGGAGGACAGCGGGCCGCCGACCGAACAGGACACGTCCGCGACCTCCCAGCCGGTCGGCCGCGAGGCGCGCGCCGCGCGCATCGAGGCTGCCTTTGCCGCGCCGGAGGGCAGCTCGTGGACCCGTGTGTCGACGTCCCTGACCTGGTATCGCAGGTTGGTGATGCTCGCCGTGCTCGTCCCGGTGCTGCTGCTGGGCGGGGCGGCGCTGTGGGCCGTCGGCTGGGTGTGGGCGCTCGCCTGGGCCGTTCTGGTGGCCGCCGGCGGCGCCGCGGGGTGGTGGGCCGCCCGCGCCATCCGCGCCACCTGGGGCTACGCCGAAGGCGAGACCGACCTGTACCTGACCTACGGCCTGGTCACCCGCCAGCTGGTGGTGATCCCGTACGGGCGCATGCAGGTCGTCGACGTCACCTCCGACCTGTTGGAACAGACGCTGGGTATGGCCACGGTGCAGGTACGCACGGCGGCGACGACCGCCGACTCCCGCATCCCGGGCCTGCGCCTGGACGACGCCGTGCAGCTGCGCGACCGACTGGCCGCGCGCAGCGAGACCTTCTCGACGGGGCTGTGATCCGTGAGCGACGCCGACCACCCCGCGTCCGGTCCGCCCGCCGGCGGCAGGCCCGCCGACGGCCGCCGCAGGCCGGACTCCGGTTCCCCGGGCGCCCGCCCGCGACCGTCCGAGTCCGCCGACCCGGCGCACCCCGCCGCCGAGTGGTTCGGTCCCGAGCCCGCCGAACCCCGGAACGATCCGGATGCCGCTGAGGAAGCCGGCGAAGCCGCGGTGTCCTCGGAGGCCGCGCAAGACGAGCGTGACGCGCGGAGCGACGATGCGCCCGATGCCGGCCCCGAAGCCGAAAGCGGAGCCGGTGCCGCGGCGGGTGCGGGCCGTGGGGATCGGTCGGTGGTGTCGGCCGAGGGGTGGTTCATGGCTGAGGCCGGTCCGGGTCGCGAGGGCGTTCGCGGAGCGGGCTTTGGTGACCGTGAGCCCTTCGCCGGTGGGGAGTCGGAGGGCGAGGGTCCCGGTGGTGCGGCTGCAGGTTCCGGCAGCGGTGGGGAGCCGGAAGCGCAGGGGGACGAGCACCAGAACACCGGACAGGGGACCGGCCGCGGCGACGGCCGGGGCTCGCAAGGTGCCGGTGCCGCGGCGGGTGCGGGCCGTGGGGATCGGTCGGTGGTGTCGGCCGAGGGGTGGTTCATGGCTGAGGCCGCGGAGGCCGGTCCGGGTCGCGAGGGCGGCCGCGGAGCGGGCTTTGGTGACCGTGAGCCCTTCGCCGGTGGGGAGTCGGAGGGCGAGGGTCCCGGTGGTGCGGCTGCAGGTTCCGGCAGCGGTGGGGAGCCGGAGGCGCAGGGGGACGAACACCAGAACACCGGACAGGGGACCGGCCGCGGCACCGGCCGGGACCGTTCCGCGCGGCAGCCGCCCGCGGAAGCTGTCGGCGGTGAAAACGACGAGGCCGCAGCCGCGCCCGCCGAGACAACGCGCCGGGACGAGTCCGACGCTCGTGAAGCGGCGGTGCGCGGATGGGCGGGCGAACCGGGTGCGCCCTCGGCGCACGGCGAGCCGGACCCGGACGAGGGCGCCGAGGACTGGGTCTTCGAACGTCCCGCCGCGCGCGGCCTGTCCGAACTCCGCCCCGTGACCGCGCCGACGGACACCCACCGCCACGAGCAGGTGGCGCCTCCCCCGATCGCGGACCGTCCCTACTACGCGCCGCGCGGCGCCGATGACCTCGATTCGGACCAGAGCCCGTCCGCGCGTGCGTCATCCCGCTCCGACGGCGCGGCCGACGTGCCCCACGGCGAATCCGAGGACCCGGCTACCGGCTCGGCCGGTCCGGCTGAAGAGGCCGCAGTGGAGCAGCCGGGCGCGGAACGATCGGCCGATGACGGCCCGCGGCTTCCGTGGGCCGCAGTCGGCGACCAGGCGAGGGATCACGCCACGTCTTCCGATGACGGCCCGCTCCACGCCGCGGGTGCGGACGGCGATGCCGCCGGTGGCGAGTCGGGGCCGACGCGTGCGGCATCTGATGCCGGGCCGGGGCATCGCGGCGCCCGTGGCGCGGTAGGTGATCAGCCGAAGGACATCGGCGCGGCATCCGGGGCGGGTTCACCTGCCGCCGCAGAGTCGGACAGCGCCGCGCGTACCGGGGGCGACGCCGCCGGCGGCTCGGAGGAGGCCCCCGGGCCGCCGAGTGTCACGCGCGGATCGTTCGGCGGCGGCCCGGACCGGTGCACCGGCGACGGCCCGCTGGGCGGTATCGCCGAGCCCGCTACGCATGCGGGCGCTGCCCAGCGGTCGAACGCGCCCGGCGGCGCTGACGAGGGCGAAGGCGATCTCCTCGGGACGGGTACCGGCGGAGAGGCCCAGCGCCTCGATGGCGACGGCGGTGCCCCAGGACGCTGGGAGGACGCAGCCGCCCGCACCGCTGGCGGCGGTGCGCCCGGCGCCGACGTGGTCGGCACGGACGCGTCCGGCGTCCCCGTCGCCGAGTCGGACAGCCAGCACCCCGCCGGACAGGCGAAGCGCCGACCAGGCCCCAGGATCGTGCCCGCGCACCCGTCGCCGCCCAGCGGAGCCGCGGCGCAGCCGCCGGCCGGCGCGGCCCCGCAGCAATGGGCGCGTCCGCCCGCCGGCGATCCCGGCCGCCCCGAGCAGTCGGCTTCGCACACGTCGGTTCAGGGTGCGTCGGGCGTGTCGCACTACGGCGCCGGACCAGCGCAGTCCGCGCCGCCCCCGCCCGCTTACGGGCCCGGCACGACGCAGTACGGTCCGGGGTCCGGCTTCACGCAGAGTGCATCGTCGGGTCAGGCCGGCCCTGGGGGTTCGCCGGATGCTGCTTCGCCCGGTCGTTGGGGGCCGGTCGCTCCGCCTGGGCACAGCGGTATGGCGCCGGACGCGCCGGGCGCGGGCGGCACGAGCGTCGGCGGGCCGCCGGGTGCGGCCCCGCCCGGTTATGGGGGGCCGGTCGGTCCGCCTGGGCACGGCGGTAGGGCGCCGGACGTGTCGTCCGGTCAGGCCGGTCCCGGGGGTTCGCCGGATGCTGCTTCGCCCGGTCGTTGGGGGCCGCTCGGCCCACCCGGACACGGCGGTATGGCGCCGAACGCGCCCCGTCCCGCCGACGGGCCCGTGCGCTTCCTTCCGCCGACGGTCGCGGGCCATCCCGCTCACCCCGGCCAGGCAGCGCCGCAGACCGGGGCGGTCCAGGCGGGGCCGAGCGAGCCCGACATCGCCCATGGCGCCCACCGCACGCACTGGGCCTCCGTGCCCCTCCAGGTCCTCCTGGTCACTCTCGTCTTCCTGGCCCTGCCGGGAGCACTGCTGGTCCAGTTCGGCCTCGTCTGGGTCCTGCTGATGACGCTGGCGGTCGCCTGCGGCGCCGTCGCGTTCGCGCTGCTGGCCTGGTGGAACTCCTCCTTCGGGCTCCGCGACGACCACCTGGTCGTCCACTCCGGCCTGCTCCGCCGCTCGTCGCGCGAGATCCCGCTGAGCCGCCTGCAGGCCGTGGACGTCGTGCGTCCGCTGCCCATGCAGGTCCTGGGCCTGGCCGAACTGCGCGTGGAGCTCGCCGGAGGCGACTCCAGCGAGATCAGGCTGCGGTACCTGTCGTGGGGGCGGGCGGAACGGCTGCGGGCCGCGCTGCTCGCCCACGCCGCGGGGCTCGCGGGCAGCACGCCGAAGGCGCCGGAATGGCCGTTCTTCCGGCTGCCGTTCGGGCTGCTTCTGGGCGCCCTCGCCTTCCGGCTGCCCGTGCTGGGCAGCGTGGTCCTGTTCGTGCTCCTCATCGCCGCCGGCGGTGCGGTCGTCAGCAGCACCGGCCTGTTCGAAGCAGGGGTCCTCGGCGGCGCCGTGCCGCTGCTCCTGGGTCTGATGCGCGGGTTCCTCGGCCCATTGATGCGCTACACCGACTTCTACAGCTCCCTGTCACCCGACGGGCTGCGGCTGCGCTACGGGATCTTCCAGGCGCGCATGCAGACCGTGCCGCCGGGACGGGTGCAGGCGGTGCGCATCGTCGAGCCGCTGCTGTGGCGCGCGATGGGCGTCGTGCGGGTGGAGGCCAACGTGGCCGGCTACGTCGGCGAGCGGCAGATGGACTCCTCGACCCTGCTCCCCGTCGTCCCGCGGCGGATCGCCTACCTGCTGGTCCGTGAGCTCTTCGCCGGCGCTGACGTCTCCCGAACGGCCCTGCACCCGGCCGCGGGCGGGCGGGCCCGCGACGGCGATCTCGGCGTCGACGAGCAGTTGTTCGTCGCACGCCGCGGCCGGGTGTGCCGCGTCACCGAGATCGTGCCGCATACGCGGACCCAGAGCATCCGGATGACCGCCGGCCCGGTGAGCCGCCGGCGTGGAGTGGCCACGGTCGAGGCCGACACGCCGCCCGGACCGATCCGGGCGCACGCGAGCGGCCGTGAGATCGCGGAGGCGCGCCGGATCGTCGACGGCATGGCCGCCTTCGGGCACGCGGCCCGCCACTCGAACGCGGGGCCCGAGCGCTGGGCAACCCGTAGCGAGCCGCCGCCTTCGGCGCGCTGACCGACCGGTCCGCCCCGGGCGCGGTGAAATACAGGCGCCTGTGGCGTGTGTCACATGGCCGGCCGGTGGTCGCCGCGAAGGCCTGTCTGGCCCGGAGGTTCGTAGGGGAATGTCCGGACAATACGTGCCACGCTAAGTGCCTGAATGATTGCCGCCAGTTATTCGCTTTCGCCGAGTTGATGAAAAGACGGGACGCGGGTGCGAGTGTGTGGCTAGATTGGTGTCTCGAACGCGATGTGTAATCGTGTTCTCACGCACAGTCGACAATCCCGGGTGGCCCTGTCCGCCCGGCCTGGATAAGGGGAAATCCACGTGCTGAAGAAGACCCTGGTCGCCAGTGCCCTGACCGCCGCCGCGGCCGGCGCGATCCTCGCGAGCGCGCCGAGCGCTTCCGCCGACGACGACATCATGACCTCGGGCAACGGCTCGATCCTGGGCGGGAACCAGATCGTCGCCGACCTGAACGTCCCGGTCAACGTCTGCGGCAACGGAATCGGCATCCTCGGCAACGGCGGCGGTGCCTGCCACAAGTCCGGCGCGATGGTCTGGGAGTAACACTGCGCCGCGTGCTTCCGCCAAGCGGGGGCACCCACCGAGCACCGCGAGCCGGCGTCGTCCACGGGCGGCGCCGGCTTCGCGCTGTTCGGGGCTCCGATGTCGCCCTCCGCCCTGTCGCGGAGAGGGGGTGACGGTCCGGATGGGATGAACCACGCAATCCAGGCGACTGTGGCCGAGTAGGAGTGGATGGCGGCCGTCGAGAGGGCGACGAAACCGCTCTGATGCATGCCCCTGCACCCCGGCGCGCCGCAGTGGGTCTTCTGGTTAGAGAACTTATACCACTTTGACCGATTTGCCCCCCGGATTGCATGCCCCCTGCTTCCGCGAGGGCGACGACATGCGCCAAATACACTCTCCGAGGCTTCTCGGCGCTGGTTCTGGCGGTTTCGTTGCCATTCGGGTGCATGCGGTGGGCGTCAATACTGACATAGCGGGCAAATCGACCGCCACTCTTTCGGATTGCGGAATGATGGCGGGGTGGCGGTGCCTCTCCGCTGTTCGAGCGCGGATCGTGCTTCCCGTGCCAGCAGGGGGTGCCGATATGACCGGAACGTCAAACTCCAGTGCCTTCGGCGCCTGCACCCCCGTGCGCGGCCGTCGCTGCCGCGTCGGGCGCGTGACTGGCGGGTACCGGGACCGATGTCCTGAGGTTGGGCCCTCCGCTGCTTTTTGGTGCCGCGCCGCCTGCGTGGCCGGCGGGCGCGGGGTCCGATGCTCACGCGCTGAACCGTCGCATGCGTGACCGACGGGAACCCGGTGCGATGTGCGCGGGCTGGACCTTCCACGGCTGTTGCTGCCTCGTCGGGCGCGTGACCGATGGGCACCGGGTGCGATGTGCGCGGGCTGGACCTTCCACGGCTGTTGCTGCCTCGTCGGGGGCGTCACCGGCGGGTACCGGGACCGATGTCCTGAGGCTGGGTCCTCCGCTGCTTTTCCCGCCTCGTCGCCTGCGTGGCTGGCGGGTGCCGGGACCGATGCTCGCGCGCTGCACCCTCCGCGGCCGTTGGTGCCTCGTCGGGCGCGTGACCGGTGGGCACCGGGTGCGATGTGCGCGGGTTGACCCTGCGCTGTCGTTGCTGCTTCGTCGGGGGCGTCACCGGTGGGCACCGGGTGTGGTGTGCGCGGGCTGGACCTTCCACGGCCGTTGCTGCTTCGTCGCCCGCGTGACCGCGGGCACGGGGGCCGGTCTTCGCAGGCCGGGCCGGGAACGGCCGATGCTGCTCCGTTGGGCGGTTCCGGTCCGAACCGGTTCCGGTGGTGGGTGTCGTGTGGTGATTCTGTGTGACCGCAACGGGGGCAGAAGTTTTGTCGCCGAAACTCCCGATAGCTCGTGCGCGGAACCGGGGCTGCTGGGGAGCGAGGAGTGTGGCCTGGGTCTCATTCGGCCTCTGGTGTGGTGGTACACGTGCGAGGCACCCCGCCCCATGTCCGGACAAGTCCGTTCACTAAGAGTGCGGTACCAGCCTCTTTCCGTTATGGATGCAGGTGAACGTGTGTGTGAGTGAGGGTGCCGACGGCTACATCCCTGCCAGGCGCCCGAGGATGCAGGGCGCCCGGACGCAAACGACCAGGACGACCGGCCGCCCCCGACCGGTCTCCCAAGAAGGGAAGCCACGTGCTGAAGAAGTCCCTCGCCGCCGCTGCAGTCGCCGCCGCCTCCGGCGCGGTCCTGTTCGGCGCCACCCCCGCCTACGCCGCCGCCTACCCCTACTCGGACGTCATCCCCGCAGGCAACGGCGGCTCCGTCTCCGGTGGCAACGGGTCCTGGGTCGACTCCGAGAACACGACGAACGGCTGCGGCAACTCCTCGTCCACCCTCGGCACCTCCGGAGCGGGCTGCCAGAACAACGGAGTCATGATCAACACCGACTGAGCCGCGGGCAGCGGTCGCGCTCGACTCGGCGGGTCGGTGCACCGCATCGTCCGTCCCCCACCCCCGCGCGCGGCGTCCCGTGCCCCTGGCGCCCGCGCGGGGCGATCGGCGCCTCATCCCAGGCGCCCGCCCCTCTACCGCCCTCACCACCCTCCCTGCGCAACCCGCACACCGCCCCTCGCTCCCTGGGCTCTACCTCACCACCTCCCGCCTCCACACCCACACCCCCAAACCCCCACACCCCGCGCCCGCACCCTTCACCTCCGCACCCACCCACCCCCACACCCCCACCCCCACACCCCCACCCCCACCCCCGCACGGGTGGCATGGACACCCATGCCCTCGGCTGAAAGTAAGCTGGCCGCGCAGATGTCCGGTACCCGGGTGGACTGGAACGAGGTGCGATGCAGCAGGCGGAGAACACGCAGCGGCCGGCTCGGCTGAGCGTCGGCGTCGTCGGCGCCGGCCGGGTCGGATCGGTCTTGGGGGCGGCGTTGGAGCGCGCGGGCCACCGGGTGGTCGCGGCCTCCGCGGTCTCCGAGGCCTCGCGCGAGCGCGCGGCCCGGCGCCTGCCCTCGGCGCGCATCGCCGAGCCAGCCGAGGTCGTCGCCGAGTCCGACCTTGTCCTGCTCACCGTGCCCGACGACGCGCTGGAACCGCTCGTGGGCGGGCTCGTCGAGACCGGCGCGGACTTCACCGGCACCTTCCTGGTCCACGCCAGCGGCGCACACGGATTCCACGCGCTCGCGCCGGCCACCTCCGCCGGAGCGCTCCCCCTCGCCCTGCACCCGGTGATGACCTTCACCGGCCGCGACGAGGACCTCGACCGCCTGGCCAGCTGCTCCTTCGGCGTGACAGCTCCCGACGCCCTGCGGCCCATCGCCGAGGCGCTGGTCGTGGAGATGGGGGCCGAACCCGTGTGGATCGCGGAGGAGCACCGCACCCTGTACCACACGGCCCTGACCGGTGGCGCGAACCACCTGGTCACCCTGGTCGCCGAAAGCGCCTCGCTGCTGCGTGCCGCGGGTGTCGAGCACCCCGCGCGCATGCTGGGGCCGCTCCTTGGCGCCGCCCTGGACAACGGTCTGCGGCTGGGTATGGACGGCCTCAGCGGCCCGGTTCTGCGCGGCGACACCGAGACCGTGTCCGCCCACATCGACGAACTGCGCCGCCATTCGCCCGAAAGCGTGCCCGCCTATGTGGCCCTCGCCCGCCTGACGGCTGATCGCGCTCTGGCCGCCGGACTGCTCAAGCCCCACGATGCCGAACGCCTGCTGGACGTCCTCCAGGCGTGAGCGACTTCCCCCGCAACCAGAGAGACATCCCCATGACGGACCCCACCGATACACCCGGCGGCGCCGCGCCCGACCCCGCCGCCACCCCCATGAGCCCCCACACCCCAAACACCCCCACGACCCCCGCCCTCGCACGCACACCCGAGGAACTGGCCCACCTGCGCGCACGCCTGGGCGGCCGCGTGGCGCTGGTGCCCACCATGGGCGCGCTGCACGGCGGGCACCGCGCGCTGATGGCCGCCGCCCGCGAGCAGGCGGACGCGCTCATCGTCAGCGTCTTCGTCAACCCGCTGCAGTTCGGCCCCGGCGAGGACTACGAGAACTACCCCCGCGATCTCGACGCCGACATGCGGGTGTGCGCCGAAGAGGGCGCCGCCCTGGTGTTCGCGCCGTCGGCCGAGGACATGTACCCCGGCGAGCAGATCGTGCGCGTCGACCCCGGTGAGATGGGCGGGGTGCTGGAGGGGGAGTTCCGCCCCGGCTTCTTCAGCGGTGTCCTCACGGTCGTCTGCAAGCTGTTCAACCTGGTCCGGCCGGACGTCGCCGTCTTCGGCCAGAAGGACGCCCAGCAGCTCGCGCTGGTGCGCCGGATGGTGCGCGACCTGAACCTGCCGGTCACCATCGCGGCGGCGCCGACCATGCGGGACCCCGACAACCTCGCGTCGTCGAGCCGCAACGCCTACCTCGGCCCCGAGGAGCGCCGCAGCGCGCTCGCCCTGTCCAAGGCGCTGCTGTCGGGGGCGGACGCCTCGCTCACCGGGCCGGTGGGTATTCTCAGTGCGGCCCGGGCAGTCCTCGACGAAGCGGTCGCGGGCGACCCACCGGTCACCGTGGACTACCTGACACTGGTCGACGCGAACACCTTCGCGGAGGTCCCCGGCGACTTCCGCGGGGACGCCGTGCTCCTCGTCGCGGCCCGTGTCGGGGGGACCAGGCTGATCGACAACGTGCCGCTCACTCTGTGAACCGCTCCGGTGAACCGCTCCCCGGGGCGGCGGGCGGCACCGGGACGAAGGAGGATCCGCGGTGTCGGACACGCCCCCCGAGCTTCCGCGCAAGCTGACCGCCCCCGACCCGGGCTGGACGGCCTCGGCCGACGTCGTGGTCGTCGGCTCCGGTATCGCTGGCCTCAGTACCGCCCTCCGCTACACCGAGCTGGCGCCGCACGGCCGGGTGGTGCTGGTCACCAAGGATCTCCTCGCCACGGGTTCGACGCGTTGGGCCCAGGGGGGCATCGCCGCGGTGACCGACCCGGCCGACGCCCCGCTGTCGCACATGGTCGACACGGTCGTCGCCGGGCGGGAGCTGTGCGACCCGGCGGCCGTGCGCACCCTGGTCACCGCCGGTCCCGACGCGCTGCGCTGGCTGGTGGAGCGCGGTACGGCGTTCGACCGCTCCGCTGACGGCAACCTGGACCTGACGCGCGAAGGCGGCCACCGCGCCCGCCGCATCGCCCACGCCGGAGGCGACGCCACCGGCGCCGAGATCGAGCGGGCGCTCATCCACGCCGTCACCGACGACCCGCGCATCGAGGTGATCGAGCACGCCTTCGCCCCCGACCTGCTGACGGCCCGCCCCGCCGGTGCGGGCGGCCGACCGTCAGCCGCCGGAGTCACGGTCCACGTCATCGGCGAGGGCGAGCGCGGCGGCGTCGGCCGGGTCCGGGCGCGCGCCGTCGTACTCGCCACCGGCGGGATCGGCCAGGCCTTCGCCTCCACGACCAATCCCGAGGTCTCCACCGGCGACGGCCTGGCGCTGGGCCTGCGCGCCGGCGCCGTGGCCGAGGACCTGGAGTTCGTGCAGTTCCACCCCACGGTGCTGTGGCTGGGCGCGCAGGCGCGCGGACAGCAGCCGCTGATCTCGGAGGCGGTCCGCGGCGAGGGCGCGTTCCTGGTCGACACCGAGGGCCGCCGGTTCATGAGCGACCGCCACGAGCTGGGCGATCTGGCCCCCCGCGACGTGGTGGCCAAGGGGGCGGCCGAGGCGATGGCCCGCACCGGCGCCGACCACGTCCTGCTGGACGGCCGCCACTTCGGCGCGCGGATGTGGGAGGAGCGCTTCCCCACCATCCTCGCCGCCTGCCGCAAGCACGGTATCGACCCGGTGACCGACCTGGTTCCGGTGGCCCCGGCCGCCCACTACGCCTCCGGCGGCCTGCGCACCGACCTGCGGGGCCGCTGCGGGATCAGCGGCCTCTACGCGGTCGGCGAGGTCGCCCGCACCGGCGTGCACGGCGCCAACCGGCTGGCGTCGAACTCGCTGCTGGAGAGCGTGGTCTTCGCCCACCACGCCGCCGAGGACCTGGCCGAACGCACGGCCGCCGACTCCGCCGACTCCGCCGAGCCCCTGCCGACCTCGCCGGCCGCGGCCGCGCCGGAAGGCCGCCCCGGGCTGGTCGCCCCCGCCAACGTCGCCCGGATCCGCACCGTGATGTCGCGGTGCGCCGGCGTGGTGCGCGAGGAGGCGGGCCTGCGCGCCGCCCTCGCGGAGCTGGCGGAGATCGCCGAGGACCCCGCCAACGGCGGCGCCGTGCCCGGCACGGCCGCCTGGGAGGCCACGAACCTGCTCACCGTCGCGGCGACACTGGTCCACGCCGCTCTCCTGCGGGTACGGGCCGACGCCGACGCCGACGCCGCCGGAGCCTCCGGCCCGGCCGCTGCGCTGCCGGCCCGGCTGAACGTCCGGGTGGCGCTGGGCGGGCGCCACGAGCTCGCCCCCGCCGAGTCGGACCCGCTGTCCGGGCCGCTGGAGAAGGAGCTGGAGGGCGCCGCCCGCTCGGGCGGCCACGCCGGCGGGGGAGCGGCCGGCGTTCTCGACCGGGTGCGCACCGCGCTGAGCGAGGACCTGAGCCTGCCCGGCGGGGAGAGCGGTACGGGCGTCGACACGACCAGCGTCGCGACGATCCCCGCCGGCCAGATCCGCACCGCCGACGTGGTGGCCCGCGCCGACGGCGTGGTGGCCGGCCTCCCGGTCGCCGAGCTCGTCTTCGCCGCGGTGACCGGCGGCGTGTTCGAGGTCGAGCGCCGCGCCGCCGACGGCGACCGGGTCGCCGCCGGGGACGTGCTCATGAGCGTCACCGCCCGCACCCGCGACCTGCTCACCGCCGAGCGCACCGCGTTGAACCTCCTCACGCACCTGTCCGGAATCGCCACCGCGACCGCCGCCTGGGTCGAGGCCGTCGCGGGCACCGGCGCGCGCGTGCGCGACAGCCGCAAGACGCACGCGGGCCTGCGCGCGCTGGAGAAGTACGCGGTGCGCTGCGGCGGCGGGGCCAACCACCGGTTCGGCCTGGCCGACGCGGCGCTGATCAAGGACAACCACGTGCTGGCCGCGGGCGGCGTCGCCGAGGCCGTCCGGGCCGTGCGCGCGGCCTTTCCGGACCTGCCCCTGGAGGTCGAGGTCGACCGGATCGACCAGATCGAACCGGCGCTGTCCGCCGGAGCCGAGGAGATCCTGCTGGACAACTTCACCGCCGGGCGGCTGCGCGAGGCGGTTGCGCTGACGGCGGGGCGGGCGCGGCTGGAGGCCAGCGGCGGCCTGCAGCTGTCCGAGGCGGCATCGGTCGCGGCGACCGGTGTGGACTTCCTGGCGGTCGGCGGGCTGACCCATTCCAGCCCAGCGCTGGACATCGCGCTCGATCTCCGGGACATTCGCTGAGATCCGCACAACTCATCACGAGAGGCCCCAGATGCTCCTTGCGATCGACGTCGGCAACTCGCACACGGTCCTCGGCCTCTTCGACGGCGAGCTGCTGGTCGAGCACTGGCGGGTCTCCACCGAGGCGCGCCGCACCGCCGACGAGTGGGCCGTGGTGCTGCACGGCCTGATCGGAGGGAGCTCCATCATCGCCAGCGGGCAGGTCGACGGCATCGCGCTGTGCTGTTCAGTGCCCTCGGTCCAGCACGAGATGCGCGAGATGTTCCGCCGCCACTTCGGCGACGTGGCCGCCGTCATCGTCGAGCCCGGCGTGAAGACCGGCGTGCCGGTGCGCATGGACAACCCCAAGGAGGTCGGCAGCGACCGCATCGTCAACGCGCTGGCGGCGGTCCAGCAGTACGGCGGACCGGCCGTGGTGGTGGACTTCGGCACGGCGACGACGTTCGACGCCGTGAGCCCCAAGGGCGAGTACGTGGGCGGGGCGATCGCGCCGGGAATCGACATCTCGGTCGAGGCCCTGTCGCGCCGTGGAGCGCAACTGCACATGGTGGAGCTGGTCAAGCCCCGCTCCGTGGTCGCCAAGAACACCACCGAGGCACTGCGTTCGGGCATCGTCTACGGGTTCGCCGGGCAGGTGGACGGGATCGTCGACCGCATGGCCCAGGAGCTGACCGACGACGCCGACGACGTCACCGTCGTGGCGACCGGCGGGCTGGCGCCGATGGTCGTCGACGAGTGCGAGACCGTCGACGTGCACGAGCCCTGGCTCACGCTGGTCGGGCTGCGCCTGGTCTTCCAGCGCAACGCCTGACGGGGCCGGCGGCCCGGCCGGGAGGCGATCGCACGTCGGGGCCACCCGCACCGGGCCGATAGGATTCTCGACGTGAGCGAAGGACTGGACGAATCCTACGACGACCTGCCCGAACAGATGCGGGTCCGGCGGGAGAAGCTGGACCGCCTGCGTGCGGAAGGCACCGACCCCTTTCCGTTCGGGTTCCCGCGTACCACCACGATCGGTGATATCCGCGACAAACACGGACACCTCACACCGGATTCGGCCACCGGCGAGCGCGTCGGCATCGCCGGGCGCGTCATGCTCTACCGCACCGGCGGCAAGCTGTGCTTCGCCACTCTCCGCGACGCCACCGGCGACCTGCAGGTGATGCTGTCGCTGGACAAGCTGGGCCCCGACGCGCTGGCGGCCTGGAAGAGCGACGTCGACCTCGGCGACCACGTCGGGGTCGAGGGCGAGGTCATCACCTCCCGCCGCGGCGAGCTGTCGGTGATGGTCGACGCCTGGAAGCTGACCGCCAAGTGCCTGCGCCCGCTGCCGGAGAAGCACCGCGGCCTCACCGACCCCGAGGCCCGGGTCCGCCAGCGCTACGTCGACCTGATCGTCAACCCCGACGCGCGCGCCATGGTGCGCAGCCGGGCCGCAGCCGTGCGCGCCCTGCGCGACGGGCTGCACGAGCGCGGCTACACCGAGGTCGAGACCCCGATGCTGCAGCGGGTGCACGGCGGCGCGACCGCGCGGCCCTTCACCACGCACATCAACGCCTACGACCTGGACCTGTACCTGCGCATCGCGCCCGAGCTGTACCTGAAGCGGCTCGTCGTGGGCGGTATCGAGAAGGTCTTCGAGATCAACCGGAACTTCCGCAACGAGGGCGCGGACTCCACGCACAACCCCGAGTTCACGATGCTGGAGTTCTACCAGGCCTACGCCGACTACGACGTGATGGCCGACCTCACCCGCGAGCTGCTGCAGGACGCGGTCCGCGCCGCGTTCGGCGGCACCGTGGTGGAGCGCGGCGGGACCGAGTACGACCTCAGCGGTGTCTGGCCGTCGGTCCGCCTCTACGACGCGGTCTCCGAGGCGGTCGACGGGGAGGTCACCCCGCGCACGCCGCTGGAGTCGGTGCGCAAGCTCGCCGACGCCCGCGGCGTCGAGTGGAGTCCGGACTGGGGGCAGGGGAAGCTGGCCGAGCACCTGTTCGAGGAGCTGGTCGAGCACACGCTTCAGCAGCCCACGTTCGTGCGGGACTTTCCGGTGGAGACCAGCCCGCTGACCCGCCGTCACCGCGAGGACCCGCTGGTCACCGAGAAGTGGGACCTGATCGGCTTCGGCATGGAGCTGGGCACCGGCTACTCCGAGCTCGTCGACCCGGTCGAGCAGCGGCGCCGGCTGACCGAGCAGTCGATGATGGCCGCCGGCGGCGATCCCGAGGCGATGCAGCTCGACGAGGACTTCCTGCGCGCGCTGGAGTACGGCATGCCGCCCTCGGGCGGGGTCGGCGTGGGCGTCGACCGGCTGCTGATGGCGCTCACGGGGCGCAACATCCGCGAGACCATCCTCTTCCCGATCGTCAAGCCCGAGTGAGCGCGGCGGGGCCCCGGCGGGTGCCGGGCGCCCCGCCGCGCGATCTCGTTGCCGGATCGTGATGTTCCGGGATTCGGGGAAACCGCAGGTCAGTGGCTGTGTATCAGAACACCCCCAGTAAGCTCCGCGTGGTGCCCGCCCGGGGTGCTCAAGGTCGCGGTGTGAAGGTTCTTTTCGCAGGTCAGTCTCATCTATGAGGTTTCCTCAGGCGCCACGCCTGTGACCTGGGATGATTGTGATATCACGCAAAGTAGTCAAACCGACCTTGACGGGCAGTTCGCATCGGCCTAGCGTTTCAAACCGAGCGGAGCTCCGCTCCGCTGGTTTGCCGTAGTGGATCGATATGACGGTGAGTGAGGATGGCTGGGCACGGCTTGGCCGGTTCCACCATTCTTGGCCGTGAGCGCCCGCGTGCGATCTGTCCGTCCCAGACCGCACCGACCGGTGGCGAACGCCCCTGCTCGCCGGGCGCTTCGTCCTTGTGCCAGAAGGACGTCGCAGCACCGGAGCCGGGAAGTCGCACCGGGGAACGTCGGCGCCCGCGTGTCCAGAGGCGCGCCTCCGCCCATCGCAGATCTCTTCGGTGACGAGTTGTTGTTCCGCACTCACCACGGATGAGGGAGGACGGAGTGGAACAGGCCACACTCGTACGTCGTGCCGCGAACGACCCGGGGACCCCGCTTGTGCGCGAAGGAATCGTGCCGACCCCGGTGCCGGTCCCCGAAGGGGGAAAGAACCTTCCGGTCAGCCTGACCGACGACGAACTCCAGCTTCTCGCTGAGATCGCCACCGGTGTGACCACGGACGTGGCCGCCCGGCGCCTGGAGCTGAGTGCGCGCACCCTGCGCCGCCGACTCCGGGCGATCTGCGACCAGCTGGGGGTCAACACCCCCATCGAGGCTGTCGTCTGGGCGGCGCGCAAGCAGCTGATCTAGCCAGAGGTACCGAAACCGACCGCACCATCCGGCTGAACGCACCCCTCGAAAACCGACGTCGCGGCACGCCGCCCCCGCCCTGTCCCGGCGGGGCGGCGGGCCCGCCCCGTGGCTGCGCGGCGCCGCAGGCGAGTAACCTGATGCGGTCATGCACGCAACCCAGGTCACCGTGCGCCGCGCGCGCACCCGCGACGTCGCCCACATCCGGAGGCTCGTCGACTCCTTCAGCGGCGAGCGCCGGGTGCTCACCAAGAGCACGGTCAACCTCTACGAGGACGTCCAGGAGTTCTGCGTCGCCGAGATCGGCGACGGCGCGGACCGCGCCGTGGTGGGCTGCGGCGCCGTGCACGTCCTGTGGGAGGACCTCGCCGAGGTCCGCACGGTGGTCGTCGACCCCGTCGCCCAGGGCCGCGGCGTCGGCCACAGCATCGTCGCCGCGCTGCTGGACCGGGCTCGCGAGCTGGGCATACGCAGGGTGTTCTGCCTGACCTTCGAGACCGCCTTCTTCGCCAGGCACGGTTTCGAGCCGATCCAGGGCGCGCCCGTCTCGCCGCGCGTGTACGAGGAGCTGCTGCGCTCCTACGACGAGGGCGTGGCCGAGTTCCTCGACCTGGAGCGGGTCAAGCCCAACACCCTGGGCAACACCCGGATGCTGGTGCACCTCAACGAGCCCGGCACCCCGCGCACGC
>NZ_BAABIK010000003.1:198396-285059 GCF_039542725.1 Streptomonospora halophila
CCTGGGCAACACCCGGATGCTGGTGCACCTCAACGAGCCCGGCACCCCGCGCACGCACTGACGTGCGCGCCGCCCGCGCCGGGGCGGCGCGCACGCCTCACAGCAGGCGCATCTGCTTCTCGCGCGGCCGCCGGCGCGTGGCCGACTCCTCGTCGACCGGCATGGTCAGGCCCGGGTCGATCGCCTCCAGGAACGCCGAAGGTGCCGTGTCGTAGGCGGTGCCCCGCCGGGTGCGGCGCCGTGACCGCGAGAGGTAGAGCCGCTGCCGGGCGCGGGTGAGCCCGACGAAGAACAACCGCCGCTCCTCGTCCTCGCCGGCGGCGCCGCGCGCCTCGCCCGGCAGCCGGAAGGGCAGCAGCCCGTCGTCGCAGCCCACGAGGAACACCACGGGGAACTCCAGGCCCTTGGCCGCGTGCAGGGTCAGCAGCGCCACCCGGTCGGCCCGGGGGTCCAGCGCGTCGACCTCGGCGCCCATGGCCAGCGCCGACAGGAACTCGCCCAGGTCCCGCCCGCACTCGGCGGCCAGCGGGAGCACCAGCTCGCCGGCCGTGCGCAGGTCGGCGCAGCGCTCCTCGGAGTCGGCGTCACCGGCGTGGCGGTCGCACAGCAGCGCCACCGCCGAGCGCACCCGCTCCACCAGCGGCCCGTCGGGATGGCGGGCCAGCTCGTCGGCGAGCATCCGCACGCCCGGCCGCGCCAGCAGCCGGTCGTGCGAGCGCTTCTGGTAAGGCACGCCCGCGGCGTTGAAGGCGCGCATGATCGCCTCGCTCTGGCCGTCGGTGCGGTAGAGGACGCAGAAGTCGCTGAAGGACAGGCCGCCGTCGCCGTCTCCGGTGACCCGGCCGCTGTCCAGCGAGTGCCAGGAGGTGCCGCCCAGCAGCCGGTCGATGGAGCGCGCCACGAACGAGGCCTCCCCCCGCTCGTCGGCAGCCGTGTGCAGGCCGATGCGCGGCGGGTCGGTGAAGTCGCCGACCGCCCGCAGCTCGCGGCCCGGTACCAGCGAGGCGGGGGCGATGGCCTGGACCGCGGCGTCGACGATCGCGGCGTTGGAGCGGTAGTTGCGGCTGAGCCGGACGGTGGCGGCGCCGGGGAAGTCCTCGGTGAAGCGCAGGAAGAAGCCGACGTCGGCGCCGCGGAATCCGTAGATCGCCTGGTCCGGGTCGCCGATGGCGGTCAGGTTCCCGTCGGGCGGGGTGAGCAGGCGCAGCAGCGCGTACTGGCGCTCGTCGACGTCCTGGTACTCGTCGACGCTGATCCAGGGCCAGCGCCGCCGGTACCGGTCGGCCAGCGCGTCGTCGGCGCCGAGCAGGCGCACCGGCAGGGCGACCAGGTCGGTGAAGTCGACCAGGTCGAGCTCGCGCAGCCGGCGCTCGTACGCGGCGTCGACGTCGGACGCGGGAGGCCCGCCCGCGTCCCGGCGGGACAGCAGCCGCCGCCCCTCCTGCTCGGAGCCCGCGGCCTCGGCCGCCACCTCCAGCTGCCGCGCGGTGTCGGCGATGCCGAAGGAGGCCGACAGCCCGGCGCGCTCGTGCTGCTCGCGAAGGATGAGCAGGCCCAGCCGGTGGAACGTGGCGACGGTGAGGTCGCGGGCGCGCTCGCTCAGCAGGTCTTCGAGTCGCTCGGCCAGCTCCTCGGCGGCGCGGCGGGTGAACGTGATGGCCAGGAAGCCGTCGGCGGGGACGTCCCGTTCGGTGACGAGATGGGCGATGCGCCGGGTGAGCGTGCGGGTCTTGCCGGTGCCCGGACCGGCGACGATCAGCAGCGGGCCGCCGAGGGCCTCGGCCGCGGCGCGCTGCTCGGGGTCGAGCCCGTCGAGCAGGCTGCGGGGGGCGGGGGCGGCGTCCGCGTACCCGTCGTCGGGGAACAGCTCGTCGGAATCGGGGCCGTTCGCCTCTAGCGTCGCCGTGGCGCGCGCCGCGGGCGGGGCTGAGGCGGCCGCTGCGGCGCCGGGGGCGGTTGCGGCGGGGGAGGGCGCGGGTTCGGAAACCGTGGCGGCCGTGCCGGTCCCCGAGGCGGCCGCGCGGGGCTCGTCGGAACCCTTCCGCGGGCGGCCGCCGCGGCCGGCGGGACCGCCTGCGCCGCCGCGCGGGCCGGGGCCGTCGCCGCCGTCGGCGCCCCCGCTCCGGTCGGGGCCGGCGCCGTCGCCGCTCGGGTCCGACGGCCGCCGGGGCCCGCGGCGCGGGGCGGTCCGGGAGGGGGAGGGCCCGGCGAGCTCGCCGGCGTCGAACAGCGCGGGCGCGGCGTCGGCGGCGGCCAGCTCCCCGGGCTCGAACATGTGGATCGTGCCGTACTCGCCGTCGTAGCCGGCGTCGCGGACGACCGCCCCCGCGCGCAGCCGGGTGACGGCCTCGCCGAGCAGGGTGCCGCCGACGCGGGCGACCTCGTCGGCGGGCACGGCGGAGAGGATGTCCAGCTCGGCTCCGAGCTCGCCCACCAGCCGGGCGACCTCGCCCTGCACGCGCTTGCTCTTGGGGCCCACGCCGGCGATCTCGCTGACGATCTCGGGCAGCGGCACGAGGCTGGTGAACCCGGCCGCGCCGTCGGGGCGGTGCCCGACCGGGCGGTCGGCCAGTTCGAACACGCGGTGGGAGACCCCCACGGTCAGCGGCTTGGCGCAGACCGGGCAGAGGCCGCCGCGCTCGCGGGTGGCGTCGGGGTCCAGGCGCACCCCGCATTTGCGATGGCCGTCGAGGTGGTATTTGCCTTCCTCGGGGAAGAACTCGACGGTGCCGCGGAATCCGTCGCCGGTCTCCAGAGAGCGGCGTATCGCGTAGTAATCGAGATCGGTGTCGAAGCGCGTGGCCTCGCGGGCGAGCATCGGCGGCGAGTGCGCGTCGGAATTGCTGACCTGCGTATAACCGTCCAGCGAGGAGACGGTCCAGTTCATCTCCGGGTCGCTGGAGAGCCCGGTCTCGACGGCGAAGATGTGCTCGGCGAGGTCGGCGTAGCAGTCCGCGACGGCGTCGAATCCGGATTTCGAGCCGAGAACGGCGAACCAGGGGGTCCACACGTGCGCCGGCACGAGATAGCTTCCCGGGTCGCTGGCGAGGGTGATCTCCAGGAGGTTGCGCGAATCGAGGCCCAGGATGGGGCGCCCGTCGGAGGCGAGATTGCCGATCCGGGCCAAATCCGCGGTGATGGCCTCGGCCGCCTGCATCGTGGGCGCGTAGAGCAAATGGTGTACCTTTCGGGTCCGTTCGCCCCGTTTATAGATGGTGGAGATCTCCACCGACAGCATGAAGCGCGACGGATTCCGACATGCGGGCGGCAGAGTGCGCAGCACCTCGGCTTCGATATCAGGGGCCAGGCGGAACAGGCCCGGCTCGGCCGGGACCAGTTTGGTGCGCAACTCCTCGCGCCAGGCGGGGTGAGTGAAATCACCGGTACCCACCACTCCGACGCCCTTGCGCGCCGCCCACCACGCCAGGTGCTCCAGGTCGCAATCCTTGCTGCAAGCCCGCGAGTACTTGGAGTGAATATGCAGATCTGCGTGGAACTCCACGGTGAGGTCCTCTCAATGCCCACGGTGACCGGACCGCGCGGTGAACGCGCGGAAGTCGCGCCGGCTCCGGACCGCGGATGCCGGACTCGCCCGAGTCAGGGTGCCACGATCCCACAACCGGACGGGACGCTTCGAGGCTTATGCGGGCCGGGGTGGGAGAGGTGTATACGACCGGGTAATGTGTCCAATGCGGTGGAGATCTGCGATGCGCCTGCCAGGGAGTCTTCGCTTCCCCCTCCTCCGCTGGGAGGGCGGCCGACCATATGCCCGACCCGCCGCGGCATCCAATCCCATGCGTGTTCGGCTGCTTCGGCCACAGGAGGCCGTCATTTTTATGGCGATTCGGTTGCGGCCGACTGCCCGCAGGCGGCCGCACGCGTCTCGCTGCGCCCCGAAACCCCTTATGCAGCGGGCTTTCGGGTGAGCGGCTAAAGCTTCCCGCGGTCGGTGTCCGCGCGGGCGCGAAGGATGTCTATGATGACGGTGTCCGCGCCCGTTGTATGAGCGGGCGACTCGGCCCGCCGCCGATCCGACTCGGCGGCACCCCTCCGTGGGGTAATTGCTGCATAAAGTGACACCAAGGAAGGGGTGCGCTCGATGGGCGACGTTTTGTCGGCGCTGCTCCCCCCGGCTGTGGTCGCGGCCGTCTTCTGCACGTTCGTGGTGAAGCTGCTCCGTAAGGAGATGGCTCCCAGAACGTCGGACGGGCGACTCGTGAGCGAGGCGGACACGTCATCCGGCCGCGGAACCGCGAGTGCCGCAACGGCGTCTCAGCCGGAGGCGGAGGGCTTCGCGGCTGAAGGCGGGGCAAAGAGCGCAGAGGCTTCTGGGCCGGAACTTCCAGACGGGGGGCCCGCGCGGGAGGACCGCTAACCGGTTACGCGCGGGAAAGGAGCGGTGCGCGCCTCGCGTTAACGACTCCCACGGCTGGTCCGGGAGGCGCGGCCCGTATCGGGGGCCGGGCCGCGATTTGCTCCGCGCTCGCGGCCCCGGCATAGGCTGGTCCGGTTTTCGGTGGCGTGGAGAATTGTCTTCCGCGTTCTCTCGGGATAGCTTTATATTCAGGTGCCACTGCACCGCTCTGCTGGAAAGGTTCTATCCATGGCACAAAAGGTTCAGGTGCTTCTCGTCGACGATCTGGACGGCGGCGAGGCCGAGGAGACCGTTTCGTTCGGGGTCGACGGTTCCTCCTACGAAATCGACCTCAGCGCCGGCAACGCCACCAAGCTGCGCGAGGCCCTGGCGCCCTACGTCGAGGCCGCTCGCAAGGCACCGTCCAAGACCAGCGGGCGCGGCGGCAAGCGCCAGCAGCGCAACGCCCCCAGTCGCGAGCGCAGCGCCGAGATCCGCGCGTGGGCGAAGGCGGCCGGCAAGCAGGTCAACGAGCGCGGCCGGATCCCTGCGGCCATCGTCGCCGAGTACGAGGCAGCACAGCGCTGAGCCCTCGACCGGCGCCGGCTCGCGAGCGGCGGTTGCGCGGACCTCTCCGGCACCCGGGAGACCCGCGCAAGGCCATTACCCGCCGGACCGGTCGGCGGCCGCCGCTGTTCGCTGAGAGCAAATACGCGCGCGAATGCGTGTCCACGGCCCGTGTGCCCTCGATATACCGGGGTACGCGGGCCGTTCGCTTGCGGCGTAGTCGGAACACTGGGCCCCCGTTAGGTAGTTGGATGAGGATGAACGCCCTATCGTCGGGGAAAGTCTCAGGCATGGAAGGTCGGCAGCGTCCTTCCGTGCAGGATGTGTTCGTCGGGCGGGCCGCGACGCCGGCCGCTTGGTGGACGGGTGCGGCAGCGCCTCCACGGGGCTTTCCCCTGAGGGGCCGAAATGCGGAAAGCGAGGGTCGGAACTTCCGTCCCTGCCTGACCGCTCTGTGAGGAGCGACGAGACATGTTCGAGAGGTTTACCGACCGCGCACGGCGCGTGGTGGTCCTGGCCCAGGAAGAGGCCAGGATGCTCAACCACAACTACATTGGTACAGAGCACATCCTGCTCGGCCTCATCCACGAGGGTGAGGGCGTCGCTGCGAAGGCTCTGGAGAGCCTGGGAATCAGCCTCGAAGCGGTTCGGCAGCAGGTAGAGGAGATCATCGGCCAGGGCCAGCAGGCCCCCTCCGGCCACATCCCCTTTACCCCCCGCGCCAAGAAGGTCCTGGAGCTCTCCCTCAGGGAAGCCCTGCAGCTCGGGCACAACTACATCGGTACGGAGCACATCCTGCTCGGCCTCATCCGCGAGGGCGAGGGCGTGGCCGCCCAGGTGCTGGTCAAGCTCGGCGCCGACCTCAACCGGGTGCGCCAGCAGGTCATCCAGCTCCTGCACGGCTACCAGGGCAAGGAGCCGCAGGCCACGGGTGCCTCCTCCGAGTCCACCCCCTCCACCTCCCTGGTGCTGGACCAGTTCGGGCGCAACCTCACCCAGGCCGCGCGCGAGAGCAACCTGGACCCGGTCATAGGGCGGGATCAGGAGATCGAGCGCGTGATGCAGGTGCTGTCGCGCCGGACCAAGAACAACCCGGTGCTCATCGGTGAGCCCGGTGTCGGCAAGACCGCCGTCGTCGAGGGGCTGGCCCAGAAGATCGTCAAGGGCGAGATCCCCGAGACCCTCAAGGACAAGCAGCTCTACACGCTCGACCTCGGCGCGCTGGTGGCCGGCAGCCGCTACCGCGGCGACTTCGAGGAGCGGCTGAAGAAGGTCCTCAAGGAGATCCGCACCCGCGGCGACATCATCCTCTTCATCGACGAGCTGCACACGCTGGTGGGCGCCGGCGCGGCCGAAGGGGCGATAGACGCGGCGTCGATCCTGAAGCCGATGCTGGCCCGGGGCGAGCTGCAGACGATCGGCGCGACCACGCTGGACGAGTACCGCAAGCACCTGGAGAAGGACGCGGCGCTGGAGCGCCGCTTCCAGCCGATCCAGGTCGACGAGCCCACGATCTCGCACACGATCGAGATCCTGAAGGGCCTGCGGGACCGCTACGAGGCGCACCACCGGGTGTCGATTACCGACAGCGCCCTGGTGGCCTCGGCCCAGCTGGCCGACCGCTACATCAGCGACCGCTTCCTGCCGGACAAGGCGATCGACCTCATCGACGAGGCCGGCTCGCGGATGCGCATCCGCCGCATGACCGCGCCGCCGGACCTGCGCGAGTTCGACGAGAAGATCGCCGACGTCCGCCGCGACAAGGAGTCGGCGATCGACGCCCAGGACTTCGAGAAGGCGGCGTCGCTGCGCGACGACGAGAAGAACCTGCTCACGCAGAAGGCGACGCGGGAGAAGGAGTGGAAGGCCGGCGACATGGACGTGGTCGCCGAGGTGGGCGAGGAGCTCATCGCGGAGGTCCTGGCCACCGCCACCGGCATTCCGGTCTTCAAGCTCACCGAGGAGGAGTCCTCCCGGCTGCTGCGCATGGAGGAGGAGCTGCACAAGCGGGTCATCGGCCAGGAGGACGCCATCAAGGCGCTCTCGCAGGCCATCCGGCGCACCCGCGCCGGTCTGAAGGACCCCAAGCGCCCCGGCGGCTCGTTCATCTTCGCCGGCCCCTCCGGCGTCGGCAAGACCGAGCTGTCCAAGACGCTGGCGGAGTTCCTCTTCGGCGACGAGGAGTCGCTGATCCAGCTCGACATGAGCGAGTTCATGGAGAAGCACACCGTCTCGCGGCTGTTCGGCTCGCCTCCCGGCTACGTCGGCTACGAGGAGGGCGGCCAGCTCACCGAGAAGGTGCGCCGCAAGCCGTTCTCCGTGGTCCTCTTCGACGAGATCGAGAAGGCCCACAACGACATCTTCAACTCGCTGCTGCAGGTCCTGGAGGAAGGGCGCCTCACCGACGCCCAGGGTCGCAACGTCGACTTCAAGAACACGGTCATCATCATGACGACCAACCTCGGCACCCGCGACATCTCCAAGGGCGCGGCGATGGGCTTCGCCAAGGAGGACGACGCCCAGACCAACTACGACCGGATGAAGGCCAAGGTCCAGGAGGAGCTCAAGCAGAACTTCCGGCCCGAGTTCCTCAACCGCGTCGACGACGTCATCGTGTTCCACCAGCTCACCGAGCAGGAGATCATCGACATCGTCGACCTGATGGTCAACGCCCTGGACGAGCGGCTCAAGGACCGCGACATGGGGCTGGAGCTGCGCCCGGCGGCCAAGCAGATGCTGGCCGAGCGCGGTTACGACCCCGTGCTGGGCGCCCGACCGCTGCGCCGGACGATCCAGCGCGAGATCGAGGACGCGCTGTCGGAGAAGATCCTCTTCGGTGACCTCAAGCCCGGCCAGATCGTGGTGATCGACGCCGAGGGCGAGGGGACCGACGGAAAGTTCACCTTCCACGGCGTGCCCAAGCCCGAGTCCGTCCCGGACACTCCCGCTGTGGAGGAGACCGCGGCCGGCAAGGGCGAGTAGCGGCCGGATCCGGTTGAGCCGGATCCCTCCGGCGCCGGTGCGCCGGCGCTGACCAAGGGGGGCGGTCCTTCGGGGCCGCCCCCTCCGCTTTTCGCGGGCGGATCAGGCGCTCCCGGAGTGCTCCCGGGGCTCTGTTCCCGGCGGCGGGCCCGGGCGGGCGTGCCGAGCACCGCGTCCGCTCGATAGGCTTCGGCCGTGGTCCCCCCTGAGAGCAACCCTCCGCACCAGCCTCCGCAGCCCGCCGGCGCGCAGCCGCCACCTGGCGGCGCGGGAGTTCCGGGAGGTCCGGAGCAGCCCTCCGGTCCGCAGCACGCGCACCCGCACGGGGCGCCGCCCGGCCAAGGCGGCTACGGGCCCCCGCACGGATACCCGCAGGGGCCGCCGCCGGGCCCGCCCGGCCGGCCGCCCCACGGATACGGGCCCCCGCCGGGCGGAGGCGGGCAGAAGGGCTCGTCGGGCGCGCTGTGGTGGGTCCTGGGCGGCTGCGCGCTGGTCCTCGTGCTCGTGGTGGTCGGCGGCGGAGTGGCCGGCTACCTCTTCCTGCGCGGGGGCGGCGGCTCCGCCGCGCCCGAGGAGGACCTGCCCGGCAGCCACCGGCCCGGCGACATCGCCGGTGTGCGGACCTTCACCGACGTCCCGCGCGAGCACACCGAGGAACTCGTGTCCTACGAGGTGTATCCGCCGCCCGGCGGCAAGCACCACCCGGTGTGGCAGAACTGCGGCGTCTACCGGAAGGAGCTGAAGCCCGAGCACGCCGTGCACTCCCTGGAGCACGGCGCGGTGTGGGTCAGCTACAAGGACAACCAGCCCGGCGACGTCCGGATGACGCTGGAAGGGCTGTACCGCGAGGGGGACTACCTGCTCGTCAGCCCCGCGCACACCCTCCAGCGCGAGAACATCGTCCTGGTGGCCTGGGGCAAGCGCCTGGTCGTGGACGAACCCGACGACCACCGCATCGCGGAGTTCCTGAACACCTACGTGCAGGGGCCGCAGACCCCCGAGCCCGGTGCGCCCTGCAGCGGCGGCACCGACGAGACGCTGGAGACGGCCTGAGCGGGGCGGCCCCGCGGGGCCGCCCCGGCCCGCCGGCCCGATCGGGTCAGTTCGGCAGCGCGTAGGTGCCGTCGTCCAGCGGGTCCACCAGGCCGTCGGCGACGAGCGCGTCCAGCGCGCGCTCGCGCTGCACCGGCTCCTGCCAGACCACGTCCAGCGCCGACTTCGGCACCGGCGCGGGCGACTCCCGCAGCACCGCCAGCAGCCGCCCCCGCACCTGCCGGTCGGTGCCCGCGTAGGTCTGGCCGCGGCGCGGCGGACCCTCGTATGCGGGCTTGCCGGCCAGCCGCCAGGCGCACTGTGCGGCGATGGGACAGTCGGCGCAGGCGGGGGAGCGGGCCGTGCACACCAGCGCGCCCAGCTCCATCACGGCCACCGCCCAGCGGGCGGCCACCGCCGCGTCCGGCGGCACCAGCGACTCCGCCAGCGCCACCTCCGCCTTGGTCTGCGTCTTGGGCGGGTATTCCGCACCCGTGTGGGCCCGGGCCAGCACCCGCCGCACGTTGGTGTCGAGCACCGCGTGCCGCTGCCCGAAGGCGAAGCTGGCCACCGCGGCCGCGGTGTAGGCGCCCACCCCGGGAAGCGCGAGCAGGTCGGCGTGGGAGGAGGGGACCTCGCCGCCGTGCCGCTCCACGATGGCGCAGGCGGCGGCGTGCAGGTTCAGCGCCCGACGGGGGTAGCCCAACCGGTTCCACATCCGCACCGCCTCGCCGGAGGGCTCCTCGGCGAGGTGCGCCGGACTCGGCCAGCGCCGCATCCACGCCTCCCACGCGGGAAGCACCCGCACGACCGGCGTCTGCTGCAGCATGATCTCGCTGACCAGGATCGACCAGGGGGTGGCGTCGTCGCGCCGCCAGGGCAACTCGCGGGCATTGGTCTCGTACCACGCGAGAACGGCTGTGCTGTAAGGGTTGTCGAACATGTCAATCGATGTGTGGATCGGCGGGTTGAGTAGGTACGGCGGCGGTAAACCCGGAATACTGCGCCCATGGCGTCAAGTGCTGGACAACCGGGGCCGGTGAGTCCCGAGACATATTGGAGAAGGCGAGTCTTCGTTCTGGTGGGGCTCTTCGTCGTCGTGGCGCTGATCACCTACGCCTGCACCAGGCCGTCATCACCCGGCGAAGGCGGCGAGGCCTCCGGCACCGGCGGCGCTCCGAGCCCGACGCCCGAAGAGTCGTCGCCCAGTGTCTCACCTCCCGCGTCCCCGAGCGCCTCGCCCAGCCCTTCCGCCGGCGCCGGCCAGGACGCCGGGGGCGGCGGTGAAGGCGGCGGCGACGGCGGCGGAGACACCGGGAGCGGAGGAGGCGACTCCGGCGACGAGTCGGGCGGCGGATCCGACGGGGGCGGCGGCTCCGGCGGGTCCGAGGGCGTCGCCGCCCCCGAGGCGCCCGGCGACCCCTGCCGGCCGTCCGACGTGGTGGTGACCATCAAGACCGACAAGAGCGACTACGACTGGAACGACAAGCCGAAGTTCAAGCTGACCCTGGTCAACACCGAGGACCAGACCTGCACCGTCGACGTCGGCCCCAAGAGCCTGGAGCTGCGCGTCACCTCCGGCGACGACCGGATCTTCTCCACCGCCGACTGCGCCGGCGGATCCTCCTCCGACAAGCAGAAGCTGCAGCGCGGCGTGCCCTACACCACGACCGTCACCTGGGACCGCAAGCGCTCCTGGAAGGACTGCCCCGACCGCGACGTGACGGCCAAGCGGCCCGGGACCTACGTGGTGCAGCTGCACAGCAGGTACGACCAGAAGGCCGAACCGCAGGTGTTCCGGCTGAACTGAGCGCCGCCTGCTCACCGCCGCCGTCCGGCGGACGAGGGCCGGGTGCTTCGCCGCACGGCGGACCGCCCGGCCCTCGTCCGCACCCGGTCCGCCGGAGAGCGGGCGTCATGCGCCGGCCGGCGCGAACAGCAGGTCGAGGCGGCGGCGCAGGATCGCTCCGGACTCCCACCGCTCGGTGATCCGCCGGGCGGGCGGCGCGCCGGCGCGCCGGGGCTCGCTGGGCTGGTGACCGTCGCCTGAGGCCGCGGCTCGGGAGCGCTCACCGGGGACTGCGTCGGCTCGTTTCCGGTCGTCGCCGCGGTGCCGTCGGGTGTTGCCGCTTCGGTGCGCGCCGCCCGCATCGCGCGGCGGCGCCGCGGGGGACTTTCGTCAGGGGCGAGCGGGACGCGCGAGCGGCCGGCCGCGCCGCGGCGGTGGTCCCCTCCGCCGGCGGGGGCGGGTCAGCTCGGCTGGGGTGCGGGGAAGGCCGAGCGGAGCGCGCCGCCGACGTCGTCGACGCCCACGATCTCGATCCCCTCGACCGGCTCCTCGCTGTGGCGCGGCACGATCGCCCGCGTGAACCCCAGCCGCTGGGCTTCGACGAGCCGCCGCTGCACGCCGGTGACCGCACGCACGTCGCCGGCCAGCCCGACCTCGCCGATGGCGACCACGCCGCGCGGCAGCGGCTCGTCGCGCACCGAACCCGCCACCGCCAGCGCCAGCGCCAGGTCGACCGAGGGCTCGCCCAGCCGCACACCGCCCACGGTGGAGGCGTAGACGTCGGCGCCGGCGATGCGCACCCGGGCGCGGCGCTCCAGCACGGCCATGACCATATTCACCCGCGCGGTGTCGAGCCCGGAGTTGGCCCGGCGGGGCTGGGGCAGGTTGGACGACGCCACCAGCGCCTGGACCTCGGCGATCAGCGGCCGCCGGCCCTCAAGGGTGACGGTGACGCAGGTGCCGGGTACCGGTTCGTTGCGGCGGGTGAGGAACAGGCCGCTGGGGTCGGGCAGGCCGAGGATGCCGGAGTCGGTGAGCTCGAAGCAGCCGATCTCGTCGGTGGGGCCGTAGCGGTTCTTCACGGCGCGCAGCATGCGCAGCTGGGAGTGGCGGTCGCCCTCGAACTGCAGGACGACGTCGACCAGGTGCTCCAGCAGCCGGGGCCCGGCGATGGAGCCGTCCTTGGTGACGTGGCCGACCAGCACCGTGGCGATCCCGCGCTCCTTGGCCAGCCGGATCAGGGCTCCCGCGACCTCGCGGACCTGGGTGACGCCGCCGGGCACGCCCGCGACGTCCGGCGAGCTCATGGTCTGCACCGAGTCGACGATCAGCAGCGAGGGCGCGACCGCGTCGACATGGCTGACCAGCGAGGCCACCGAGTTCTCGGCGGCCAGGAACAGCTTGGGCGAGAGCGCCCCCAGGCGGTCGGCGCGCAGCCGCACCTGGCCGGTGGACTCCTCGCCGGTGACGTAGAGCACCGGGCCGGAGTCGGCGCACAGCGACGCGACCTCCAGCAGCAGCGTGGACTTGCCCACGCCGGGTTCGCCCGCGAGCAGCATGACCCCGCCGGGGACGACCCCGCCGCCCAGGACGCGGTCGAGCTCGTCCAGGCCGGTGGGGGCGGCGTGCGCGGTCTCGACGCTGATCTCGGTGATGGGGCGCGCCGGGGTCGAGACCCGGGCGGGGGCGATCACGGTCGAGGTGGGGGCGCCGGACTCCTCGACGGTGCCCCACGCCTGGCACTCGCCGCAGCGTCCGACCCATTTGAGGGTGGTCCAGCCGCATTCGCTGCAGCGGAAAGTGGTCTTCGCAGCCTTGGCCATGCCCTGCACGGTAGCGGTCGGGGGAGACATCGCGTGCCCCCGCGGGCGCGGTCTGTGGAAAACCGGGCGGGCTGTGACTACGGTCGGTAGCGTAAACGTCGCACAAGGTCGGTGTCCGGGTGTGGTCGGCGGTGTTGACGCAGCGCACTCGGGCGGTGACATTCGGGGTCGACGCACTCGGGCGGCACGTCCGCGCCGTCCACGCCGGCCCGGCCGATCCGCTCGGCGCCCGCAGCCAACCAGGAGCCGCCCGTGTCCGCTGCCCGAGCCGCCCGCCGCGGCACACCCGCCGCCCGCTTCCTCGCCCTGGCCTGCGCGTTCGTCCTCGCCGCCGCCACTGGGGCTTCCGCGGCCGCCGCCACCGGCGGCGCCGCGCCCGGAATCGCCGCCGAGTACGTCGCGCTGGGCGACTCGTTCACCTCCGGCCCGTTCATCCCGCCCCAGTACGGCGACCCCGCGCTGTGCCTGCGCTCCCGCTCCAACTACCCCAACCGCGTCGCCGAGGCGCTGGGCGCCGCCGAGTTCACCGACGCCAGCTGCATCGGCGCCGAGACCGAGCACATGACCCGGCCGCAGAACCTCGCGCTCACCTCCAACCCGCCGCAGCTTGACGCGCTCACGCCCGGCACCACTCTGGTGACCCTGGGCGTCGGCGGCAACGACCTCGGATACGCCGAGATCGCGCTCAAGTGCCTCGCCCTGGCGCCCACCGATCTCGACGGCGACCCGTGCCGCGACCACTACACCGGCCCGGGCGGCGACGAGCTGCGGGAGCGGCTTCCCGGGGTCGGCGAGCGCATCGGCGGCGTGCTTGAGGAGGTGCGCGAGCGCAGTCCGGACGCCGAGGTCGCGGTCGTCGGCTACCTGGAGCTGCTGCCCCGGCACGAGAGCTGCCTGCAGGCCCCCTACGCCGACGGCGACGTCGAGTACCTCTACGGGATCTGGTCGGAGCTGAACACGGTCATCGCCAAGGCGGCCGCCGACGCGGGGGCGGTGTACGTCGACACCTCGGGTCCGGGCCACGACATGTGCGCGGCCCCCGATGAGCGGTGGGTCGAGGGCATCTTCCCCAACCGCCCCGCGGCGCCCGTGCACCCCAACGCGGCCGGAATGGCCGCGGTCGGCCAGCGGGTGCTGGAGGCACTGGGAGCCGAGGAGGTGCGGCAGGACAGCCCGCACCTGTGACCGCCGGCCGCGGCGGCCGCCCGCGGCCCGTGTCAGTACTCGCGCCACCACAGGTTGACGGCGTAGTCGACCTCAAGGCCGGTGTGCTCGGCGACGACCTCGTCGGCCACCTGCGGGGACAGTTCGATGCGCACCACCGCCTCGAAGTCGGCGCGGTCGCGGAACGACCAGCGCATCGTCAGCGGCGTGCGCGAGAACCCCTGCCGGAACCAGAACCGCTCGACCCGCTCGGGGTCGTAGTCGGGCAGGAACCGGCGGAACCAGCCGCCGAACGTGCTGCGGGTGGCGTCGTTGTCGATGACGAAGGCCACCCCGCCGCGCCGCATGACCCTGCGCAGCTCGGCCAGCCCCGGCTCGCAGCCGGGGCCGAGGAAGTACGCCCAGCGGGCGTGGGCCAGGTCGACCGAGGCGTCGGGGACCGGGAGCCGCTGGGCGACCCCGGAGCGCACCTGCACCCCCGGCATGCCGGCCGTGCGTGCCCGGGCCGCCCGGGCGAGCCCGTGGTGCGGCTCGACCCCGGTCGCCCGCGCTGCCTCGCGCGCGAACCGGGCCAGGTGGTAGCCGTCGCCGCAGCCGATGTCGAGCACGTGGGCGCCGGCCGTGCCGCGCACCTCGCGCATGGCCGCGTCGATCACCCCGTCTGGGTCGGCCGCCCGGTTCTCCAGCTCGTAGACGCGCGGGTGGTGCCAGATGTTGGGGCTCGGGACCGCCCCCGCCAGTGCTGCTCTCACCCGACGAAGGATAGGCAGCCCGGGAAGCGCCCGGCGCGGACGCCCGGGGTGCGGAGAGGGCCGACGCCGCGCCGCGCGCCGGTCCCGGCTCCGGCGCGCCCGCGGCCGCCCCCGATCCAGCAGGCCGCGACAGCACATACTCTTGGTTGAGTGAGTTCCGTCCAGGTTCCAGACGCGCCCGTCGTGCTGTCGACGGCGTCGGTCTACCCGGAGAAGACGCCGGCCGCCTTCGAGATCGCCGCCAAGCTCGGCTACGACGGCATCGAGGTCCTCGTATCCACCGACCCGGTCAGCCAGGACGTCGACATGCTCCGCCGGCTGTCCGACTACCACGGCGTGCCCATCCTGGCCGTCCACGCCCCCTGCCTGATCTTCACCCAGTGGGTGTGGGGCCGCGACCCCTGGGGCAAGCTGGTCAAGTCCAAGGACATGGCCGAGGCGCTGGGCGCGCGCACCATCGTCGTGCACCCCGCGTTCCGCTGGCAGCGCGAGTACGCCCGCGAGTTCGAGACCGGCATCGAGCGCATGCAGGAGGAGACCGACGTCGCCTTCGCGGTCGAGAACATGTACCCGGTGCGGATGCAGAACCGCGAGGTCGTGCCCTACGCCCCCAGTTGGAACCCGATCGAGCGCGACTACCCCGATGTCACGCTCGACCTGTCCCACTCGGCCATGTCGCACTCCGACGGCCTCGAAATGGCCAAGCAGCTCGGCGACCGGCTGTCGCACGTGCACCTCGCCGACGGCACCGGCACCCAGAACTTCGACGAGCACCTGATCCCCGGCCGGGGCACCCAGCCCTGCTCCGCCGTGCTGGAGCACCTGGCCACCACCGGCTACAACGGCCAGATCGTGCTCGAGGTCAACACGCGCAAGGCCGCCGACTCCGAGACCAGGCACCTGGAGCTCGCCGAGGCGCTGGCCTTCACCCGGCTGCACTTCGCCGGTGTCAGCACCGACCCCGCCAGCGACGGCCCTCAGCACCGGCAGCGCGCGACGCTGCTGCGCGAGCCCGCCGAGACCGCGCCGCCGCGGACTTTCGCGGTGTCCTCGGAAGGGACGGTCGACCTCACGGGCTGAGGTCGACCCGGAACCCGGCCCGCCTCCGCCGTCCGGCGTCCGTCGGCAGTCCGGCGCGGGCGCGGCACGGACCTTCCGGCGCGCGAACCAGGGGTGAGCCCGCGATCCTCCGAGGTCGGCGCTGCGATGGTGTTGTGCGGTTGTGATCTCCATGGGTGTCCGAATCGCTTTCTGCGGCCGGGTTCACCCGAGTAGCTCCCGTCGCCCCCGCTGCCGCCGCGGGCGGCGACGCTCAGGCGCCGGCTGCGCGGGGGCTGAGACGAAGGGGGCGGGCACCGCGCGGTGCCCGCCCCCTTCGTCGTGTCCGGCCCTCTCCGGGCGGGCGCCCGAGCGGGCCTACCTCCAGCGGCGGCCGGTGATGCGCTCGTAGCACTCCACGTAGCGGGCGCGGGTCGCCTCGACGATGTCCTCGGGGACCTCCGGGCCGGGCGGTGTGCGGTCCCACTCGGCGATCGTGCTGCTCCAGTCCCGCAGGAACTGCTTGTCCAGCGAGTTCTGGGGCCGGCCGGGGCGCCACTGGTCCGCGGGCCAAAAGCGCGACGAGTCGGGGGTGAGGACCTCGTCGGCCAGGACGAGTGTGCCGTCGGGGGCGCGGCCGAACTCCACCTTGGTGTCGGCGATGACGATTCCGCGCTCGGCGGCCAGCTCGGCGCCGCGGGAGTAGATCCGCAGCGTGGCGTCGCGCAGGCGCTCGGCGGTTTCGGCGCCGATCAGACCGACGACGTCGTCGTAGGTGATCGGCTCGTCGTGGCCCTCCGCGGCCTTGGTGGTGGGGGTGAACACCGGTTCCGGCAGCCGCGACGCCTCGACCAGGCCGCCGGGCAGCGGGTTGCCGGAGAGCGACTTGTGCTTGCGGTACTCCGCCAGAGCCGACCCGGCGAGGTAGCCGCGCGCGACGAACTCCACCGGCATCATCTCCAGCCGCCGGCAGCGGATCGCGCGGCCCGCCCACTCGGCCGGGACGTCGCTGGCGGAGACGACGTGGTTGGGCATGATGTCGGCGAGGCGCTCGAACCACCACAGCGACAGCTGGGTGAGGACCCGCCCCTTGTCGGGGATGGGGGTGGGCAGGACCACGTCGTAGACGCTGACACGGTCTGAGGCGACGAGGACCAGGTCGTCGCCGTCCGCGTAGACGTCGCGGACCTTGCCGGAGTGGACGGGTTCCATGGCTTGTCTGCTGTCCTTGCTGTGGGTCGGTGTGCGCCCGGATACCGCCGCGGCCCGCGGCCCGGTCGCCGCTCGGCGGCACGACGACATGACCCTACTCCATCGCCTTGTGCGCCTTTCAGGAGGTCGTCGAGGCGCCGGCGGCCGCGTGCGCACCGCCGGCGCCGCGCCCTGCGCGCGCCGCCGGGGGCCGTTGTGCGCCGGCGCGCCGCGGGCTACGTTCGACGCATGGACGGTTCCGCGCCGGTGATCGACGCGCAGGGTCTGCGTGTCGTCCGCGGCGGGCGCGAGGCGGTGCGCGGTGTCGACTTCGGCATCCCGCCGGGCGAGGTCACCGGCCTGCTCGGGCCGAGCGGCTGCGGCAAGTCCTCGCTGATGCGCGCGATCATGGGCGTGCAGGTGGTCGCCGGGGGCACGGTGACCGTGCTGGGGCGGCCGGCGGGCCACCCCGGGCTGCGGCGCAGGGTCGGCTACGCCGCGCAGACCCCCTCGGTCTATGCCGACCTCACGGTCGCGGAGAACCTGCGGTACTTCGCCGCGGTCCTGCGCGCGCCCCGCTCCGACGCCGAGCGGGTGCTGGCCGAGACCGGGCTCGCCGAGTCCCGCAAGCAGCAGGTCGGCCGGCTCTCGGGAGGCCAGCGCGCCCGCGCGAGTCTCGCCGTCGCGCTGCTCGGTTCGCCCGAGCTGCTCGTGCTCGACGAGCCCACCGTCGGCCTCGACCCCGTCCTGCGTGAGGAGCTGTGGCAGATGTTCCACACGCTGCGCCGAAGCGGCACGTCCCTGCTGGTCTCCAGCCACGTCATGGACGAGGCCGGGCGCTGCGACCGACTCCTGCTGATGCGCGAGGGCCGCGTCGTCGCCGCGGAGACCCCCGACGCGTTGCGCGAGCGCACCGGCACACCCGATCTGGAGCAGGCGTTCCTGCGGCTGGTCCGCGGCGGCGAGTCGGCCGGGGCCGCCGGGCCGAGCGCCGCACCCCGCACGCCTGGGCCGGGCACCGGCGGCCCTACCGGCGGCCATGGGCGCCACGAGCGGCCCGGCGGCGGCTCCGCTGACACCGGAGCCCGGTCGTGAGCCCGGCCGCCGCCGCCACCGCCGCACGCATCCTGCGCCAGCTCAGGCACGACCCGCGCACCGTCGTCCTGCTGGTCGCGGTGCCGGCGGTGCTGTTGGCCCTGCTGCGCTACGTCTTCGACGACGAGCGGTTCTTCGACCGCCTCGCCCCGCAGCTGGTGGCCGTCTTCCCGTTCGTCGTCCTGTTCCTGGTGACCTCCATGGCCACCCTGCGCGAGCGGCAGAGCGGCACCCTGGAGCGGCTGATGACGCTGCCGGTCGGCAAGCTCGACCTGCTGTTCGGCTACGCGGCGGCTTTCGGGCTGGTGGCCGTGGTCCAGGTGACTGTCGTGGTGGCCGCGGCGCTGGGCCTGGGCATGGAGATCGAGGGAGGGCTGTGGGTTCTCGGCGCCATCGCCCTGGCCGACGCGCTGCTGGGTATCGCGCTGGGCCTGTTCGCCAGCGCGTTCGCGCGCACCGAGTTCCAGGTCGTGCAGTTCATGCCCGCGTTCGTGATGCCGCAGATCCTGCTGTGCGGCCTGTTCGCGCCGCGCGAGGACATGCAGGCGATCCTGGAGGCGCTGTCGTATGCGATGCCGCTGTCCTATGCGGTGGAGGCCATCGGCGACGCCGCCTCCTCCACCGACGTGACCGGCGACCTGATGGCCAACACCGGCGTCGTGCTGGGATGCGCGGTCCTGGCCCTGGTCCTCGGTGCCGCCACGCTGCGGCGCCGCACGCCGTGACCGGCGCCGGGGCCGCACGGCGGCGGTCGCGGACGCCCCGGCCGGGCGCCACTAGGCTCGGAGGCGGCGCGGCACGAGGCGAGTCCGGCGAGTGAGGAGATCGGGATGGTTCTGCGGCAGACACTACTGGCGGCCGCGCGCAGCGACCGGTTGCGGGCGCTCGCCTCGGGCACCCGGCTCACCCGCGGCGTCGTCGACCGCTTCGTGGCGGGCGAGCACGCCGAGGACGCGGTGCGCGCAGCGGGGGAGCTCGCCGAAAAGGGCATCCTGTCCTCGATCGACCACCTCGGCGAAGACACCGAGCACCCCTCCCAGGCCGAGGAGATCACCAAGGGCTACCTGCACCTGCTCCACCGGCTCAGCGAGGCCGGGCTGACCGACTCGGCCGAGGTGTCGGTGAAGCCGACCGCCGTCGGCCTGGCGCTGGGCGGCGAGGGGCCGCGGCTGGCCGCCGACAACCTCGCCCGGATCTGCGCCGCGGCCGCCGAGGCCGGAACCACCGTGACCGTCGACATGGAGGCCGAGCGCCACGTCGCCCCCACGCTGCGGCTGGTGGCCTCGCTGCGCCCGGAGCACCCCTGGCTGGGGTGTGTGCTGCAGGCCTACCTGCACCGGACCGAGGGCGACACCGCCGCCGTCGTCTCCGAGCCCGGGGCGCGGGTGCGGCTGTGCAAGGGGGCCTACGCGCCCGACCCCGTCACCGGCCACACCGCGCGCCGCGACGTCGACGCCGCCTACGTGCGGTCGCTGCGACGGCTGATGGACAGCGAGGCCTATCCGATGGTGGCCACGCACGACCCGCGGCTGATCGACATCGCGACCACCCTGGCCCGCCGATTCGGCCGCACCTACGACGGCTTCGAGTACCAGATGCTCTACGGCGCGCGCCCCGACGAACAGCGCCGCCTCGCCGACCTGGGAGCCCGCATGCGCGTCTACATCCCCTACGGCGCCGACTGGTACGGCTACCTCGTGCGGCGCATGGCCGAGCGCCCCGCCAACGCGGCCTTCGCCGCGCGCTCCGTACTGCGCCGCCGGTGAGCGCGCCGCCCGCGGACGGCCGTCCCCAGGCAGGGGCCTGCGGGTGCGCCGCGGACCCGCGCCTCGGTAGCGTTGAGGAAAAGGCGGACGCTATGGGGTGAGGTCATGATCGCGATCATCGGCGGCGGCAAGATGGGCGAAGCTCTGCTCGCCGGGCTGCTGGCCACCGGGCACGAGCCGAGCGGGGTCCTGGTCACCGAGCCCGACCCGGCGCGGAGCGAGGCGCTGCGGCAGCGCTACGGCGTCGCCGCCGTCTCCTCGGCCGAGTCCGCCGACCGGGCCGACGCGCTCATCCTCGCGGTCAAGCCGCAGGACATGGTCGACCTGCTCGACCAGCTCGACGGCGCGATCGGCCCCGACACCCTGGTCATCTCCATCGCGGCGGGCATCACCACGTCGCTGCTGGAGAAGCACCTCTCCGGCGAGGTCGCCGTGGTGCGCGCGATGCCCAACACCCCCGCGCTGGTGGGCCGCGGCATGACCGCCGTCGCCGGCGGCGCACACACGAGTGCGGACCAGCTCGACCACGCCGAGTCCCTGCTGCGTTCGGTGGGCGAGGTCGTGCGGGTCGCCGAACGGCACATGGACACCGTCACCGCCATCTCCGGCAGCGGCCCGGCCTACTTCTACTTCATTGCCGAGACCATGATCGAGGCCGGCGTGGCCATGGGCATGACCCGCGAGGCGGCCAAGAAGCTGGTCACCCAGACCATCGGCGGCGCCGCCGCGATGCTCGACGACCCCGGCGCGCACCCCGTGGTGCTGCGCGAGGCCGTCACCTCGCCCGGCGGCACCACCGCCGCGGCGGTGCGCGAGCTCGAGCGCCACAGCGTGCGCACCGCCTTCACCGACGCGATCGAGGCCGCCCGCGAACGCAGCCGCGAACTCTCCGAGGGGTGAGGGCACCGGCCTCCAGGCCGGCGGCCGGGCAGGGCGCCCCGCTGGCGGCCGCCCCCGCGGGCGTTGACTAGGCTGGGACGAGGCGGGTGACTCCCCACACACCCGCGCAGACGCTATCCGCTCGGCGGGAGGGGCACATGGCCTGTTCGCTGCACGTCGCCTGGGATGACGGGCTGACCTCCTACAACTTCGGTCCGCAGCATCCGCTGGCGCCGGTCCGGGTGGAGCTGACGATGGCCCTGAGCCGCGAGTACGGGGTGTTCGACCGGCCCAATGTGGCGCTGCGCCCGATCGAGAAGCCCGCCTCCGACGACCTGCTCGGCCTCGTCCACGACTCCGACTACATCGAGGCGGTCAAGCGGGCGGGCACGACCCTGGAGCCCGACGACCGGTACTGCCTGGGCACGTCGGACAACCCGGTCTTCCCCGACATGCACGACGCCTCGGCCCTGGTCGCGGGCGCCTCGGTGCAGGCGGCCTCGGCCGTGTGGAACGGCGAGTCCGAGCACGCCGCCAACATCGCCGGCGGGCTGCACCACGCCATGCCGGCCGGCGCCTGGGGCTTCTGCGTGTACAACGACGCCGCCCTGGCCATCGCCTGGCTGCTGGAACAGGGCGCCAAGCGCGTCGCCTACGTCGACGTCGACGTCCACCACGGCGACGGCGTGCAGGCCATGTTCTACGACGACCCGCGGGTGCTGACGATCAGCCTGCACGAGTCGCCGATGACCCTGTTCCCCGGCACCGGGCGGCCGTCCGAGACCGGCGGCCCCGGCGCCGAGGGCTACGCGGTCAACGTCGCCCTTCCCGCCGGAACCAATGACTCCCGCTGGCTGCGGGCGTTCGAGGCCGTCGTCCCGCCGCTGCTGCGCGAGTTCCAGCCGGAGGTGCTGGTCACCCAGCAGGGCGCCGACACCCATGCGCTGGACCCGCTCGCCAACCTGATGCTCAGCCTCGACGGCCAGCGCCGCACCTACAGCGCGCTGCACCGCCTGGCCAAGGAGACCGCCGGCGGGCGCTGGGTCGTGCTCGGGGGCGGAGGCTACGAGCTGGTGCAGGTCGTGCCGCGGGCCTGGACCCACCTGCTGGCCGAGGCCTCCGGCGCCGGGATCGACCCGGACTTGGAGACCCCGCAGAGCTGGCGCGACCTCGTCCGCGAACGGACCGGCGAGGTCCCCCCGCTGTACATGACCGACGGCCGCACGGTCGAGGTCACGCCGTTCGAGGCCGGGTTCGACCCCGAGGACCGCGTGGACCAGGCCATTCAGGCCACCAGGCGCGAGGTCTTCCCCAGCCACGGGATGGACCCCAGCCTTTAGCGGCCGCGGCCGAGCGGAGGGCCCGGCGGGATCCGGACACCCGCGCACGCCGGTCGGGCCGGGCCGAAACCCGGTCGGCGCCGCGCCGCCCACCCCGGAGCACCGGCGGAACGCAAAGTTGAACATGTCATGAAAGGGGTATGACGCCTCGTTAGACCGTGTGCCCTCCCCTTGCACGGGCGGGGCGGGCACCCACCGGGCCGCCGGACGCCGGGTCGCAGACGCCGGTCATTAGGGAAGGGGATCGCTGGTGACGCCGCCTTCGCGCGCAGAGCTCGTCGCCTATCTCGTGCGCACCGGAATCGCCGGGCACGTCGACACACCCAGGCAGAACAATCTGCGGCACTACCGGCGGCTGTGCCACAAGGACCCCTATTACCAGTTCGGGTTGACCTTCGAGCACGAGTGGCAGTTCGACGAGGTGCTCGCGCTGATGTCCAAGCGCTGCGGCGTGGTCGCCGACGAGGCCCATCAATGGGGCATCGACACCATCGACCCCGACCGCACCGTCGACGCGCTCGACGGCACGGCCGACCGCCTGGCCCAGGCCGCGCGCCGCCGCGAGCGCGTCATGTTCGCCACCGGCCACCCCAAGAACCTCGCCGAGACCTACCGCACCTGGAAGGCCGCCCTGGAGTCCCGCGGCTGCGAGGTCGTCACCGCGGCGGCCGGCTACTCCTACGAGGTCGCCACCGAGCACCCGCCCAACCGCCGCGTGCTGGTGTGGAAGGACGGCGTCGGCTTCGTAATGGACGGCGGCAGCCCGCGGCACAGCCACCACCCTTTCGCCATGCGCGCCGCGCTGCAGGCCATGGCCGACGACGGTCGGCAGTGGCCGCAGTTGGTCATCGCCGACCACGGGTTCGCGGGTGCGGCGGGTGAGGCCGGTGTGCCGACCATCGGGTTTGCGGATTGCAATGATCCCGCTTTGTTCCTGGCCGAATACGAGGGAAAACTGCTGACCACGGTGCCCCTGGACGACGGCTACGCGCCACCCGAGTACCGGCCGCTGGCGGCATACGTGCTGGAGAGGGCGGGACTGGCCTGAGCGGCGCCGGGAGGGCCCGAGGGCTTACCCACTCCTAAACCTCACGTGACCCCCGACTCTCATGTAGCTGCAGAGACAGCAAACCCGACCTTTCAATGCCGTGCCCACGGATCTACCCTGAAATCGGACGTGCCAGCAGTTACCGAACGACACGCCGGCGGGGCGATGGCTCCGCACCGCCGGATGTAAGAGGCAGGGACATCCACGCTCACGTCCGGAAGTGAGGGCGTCGGAAGATGAACGGGAGTAAGGCTCCTCTCGACGAGGTCCGGTTCCTGACCGTGGCGGAGGTCGCCTCGGTCATGCGAGTGTCCAAGATGACGGTCTACCGAATGGTCCATTCGGGCGCGCTCCCCGCGATCCGCGTGGGGCGCTCCTACCGCGTACCCGAACGTGCCGTGCAGGACTACCTCCGCGAGGCGTTCGTCGAAGCGGGCTAGGGCGCCTTCGACGGGCTCGCCGCAGCGAGCGGCGCGCTCGGGTGCGCCCTGCGCCCGATGTGCGAAGTGCCGCTGCGGTGCGGGGCGCCGCGACAGCCCCTACTCGGCGGGCTCCGCCGGTGTCGCCGAGCGGGGGCTGTGCCGCTCTCGTGAGGCCGAGGAGGGAGGCAGGGCGGCCCCCTGCCGACCGACGGGAACGCAGCGAGAGCGGTGCCGGGGCGTCGCGCGATAGGACGGCGATCCATCAGAACGCCGTGAGCAGCCTGCGGCGTCGCCCGCCGGGGGCGGTGTTATCCGCCATCGCCCCGCGGGTGGGCGCACGCGCCCGGACGGCGGACCGGGCGGGATGGGTCGGGGGGCCCGAAGGGGTGCCGGAGCGTCTACTACACTTTGTCGTTGATGCACCTGTCACCCTGCCTCCTCCCCGACTGAGGTCCGCCGATGCCCAGGAAGACCCGCGTCCGGGTACTCGCCGCAGCGGCCGCCGCGGTGTCCCTCGCCGCAGGCTGCGCCCAGAGCGGGACCGCGCAGAGCTCGGGAGGCGGCGGCGAGTCCCAGGAGGACCGCTACGTCGCCGGCGACGGCTCCAGCACCGCATTCGCGCCCGGCGACCGCGAGCCCGCCCCCGAGGTCTCCGGCGAGACCCTCGGCGGTGAGGCGGTCAGCCTCGCCGACTACCGCGGCGACGTCCTGGTCCTGAACTTCTGGGCCAGCTGGTGCGGGCCCTGCCGTTCCGAAGTCCCCGTCCTCAACGAGGTCCACGCCGAGAACAAGGACGCCGGCGTCGCCTTCCTCGGTGTGAACATCAAGGACGACCGCGCCGCGGCCCAGGCCTTCGAGGAGAACCAGGACGTCGAGTACCCCAGCCTCTACGACCAGCCCGGCAAGGTCGCCCAGGCCTTCCGCGACACGGTGCCGCCGGCCGCCATCCCCAGCACCCTGGTCGTCGACCGGCAGGGCCGCATCGCCGCCCGGGTGATCGGCGAGACCAGCTACAACGAGCTGAGCGAACTGGTCGAGCCCGTCGCCGCCGAGGAGGGCGGAGCGGCGGCCGGCGCCTCCGGCGGCAGTCCCGGCACCCCGGACCCGGCATGATCGCCGAGACGGTCCAGCACGGCTCCCTGCTGCTCGCCGCCCCGCTGGCGCTGGCCGCGGGGCTGGTGTCGTTCCTGTCGCCGTGCGTGCTGCCGCTGGTACCCGGCTACCTCTCCTACGTCACCGGGCTCAGCGGGGCCGACATCGCCGCCCGGCGCCGCGCCCGCGCGGCGGCCCGAACCGCCGGCGGCGACCCCGCCGCCGAGCCGGAGGCCGAGCCGGTCGACGCGGTGCTCCAGCGCCGCCGCGGCACCATGCTCGCGGGCAGCCTGCTGTTCATCGCCGGATTCAGCGCCGTCTTCGTGGCCGTGGGCGTCTTCGTCGGCGGCGTCGGCGGCCTGCTGCTCGACTACGCCGAGCCGATCACCCGCGTCCTGGGCGCCGTGACCGTCCTGCTCGGCCTGATGTTCATGGGCGCGGTGCCCGGACTCAACCGCGAGATCCGCATCCACCGCGTCCCCGGCGCAGGCCTGGCCGGGGCCCCGCTGCTGGGCGTGGTCTTCGGGCTGGGCTGGACGCCCTGCATCGGGCCGACCCTGGCGGCGGTGCAGACCCTCGCCTTCACCGAAGGCAGCGCCGGCCGCGGCGCGCTGCTCTCTCTCGTCTACTGCCTGGGCCTGGGACTGCCGTTCGTGGCCGCCTCCCTGCTCTACCGGCGCGCCCTGGGGGCCTTCGAGCGCGTCAAGCGCCACTACCGGGCCATCACCGTCGCCGGCGGCGCGATGCTCGTGGCGGTGGGGCTCCTTCTGGCCACCGGGCTGTGGACCGACATCACCGCGTTCATGCAGCGGTGGGTGGCCGACTACACGACGGTGATATAGCAGTGGCCTTCGAACCGACCTCCGCATCCGAGCCGGCCGCCGCCGAGACCGGCCGCCCCGCCGACCCGCAGCCTCCCGTGCCGGGCGCGCTGTCCGTGCTGGGCTGGGCGCGCTGGACGTGGCGCACGCTCACCTCGATGCGCACGGCGCTGATCCTGCTGTTCCTGCTGGCGGTGGGTGCCATCCCGGGGTCGATGCTGCCCCAGCGCGGCGTCAGCGTCGAGCAGGTGAACAACTACTTCACCGAGCACCCCGACCTCGCGCCCTGGCTGGACCGCCTCTACCTCTTCGACGTCTACTCCTCGCCCTGGTACGCGGCGATCTACCTGCTGCTGTTCGTGTCGCTGACCGGGTGCGTGCTGCCGCGCGCGCTGGCCCACTACCGCGCGATGCGCGCCCCGCCGCCCCGCACTCCCCGCAACCTGGGCAGGATGCCCTACTCGGCGTCCTTTACGACCGCGGCCGGCCCCGAGCAGGTGCTCGCCGGGGCACGCGGCCTGCTGACGCGCCACCGCATCCGCACCGAGACCGACGGCCGCACCGGAGCGCGGTCGGTCTCGGCCGAGACCGGCTACCTGCGCGAGACCGGCAACGTGCTGTTCCACCTGGCGCTGCTGGCCCTGCTCGCGGCGCTGGCGACCGGGTCCTTCCTCAGCTACCGCGGGAACATGCTGGTCGTCGAGGGCGACGGGTTCGCCAACACCGTCACCTCCTACGACTCCTACTTCCCGGGTACCGCCGTGGACCAGGAGGACCTCCAGCCGTTCTCGTTCACCGTGGAGGACTTCGACGTCTCCTACGTGCAGGAGGGGGAGATGAGCGGGCAGGCCGCCTCCTACACCGCGGACCTGTCCTACCGGTCCTCGCCCGAGGCGCCCGAGCGCGACCACCGGCTGGAGGTCAACCACCCGCTCTCGGTCGACGGCGCTCAGGTCTACCTGCTCGGGCACGGCTACGCGCCCGAGTTCGAGGTGAAGAACAGCGAGGGCGAGGTGGTGTTCGACCAGCCGGTGCCGTTCATCGCCCGCCAGGAGCGCACCTTCACCTCCGACGGAGTGGTCAAGGTGCCCGACGCCGGCGAGCAGCAGCTGGGGTTCACCTCGGTCTTCCTGCCCTCTGCCGCGAAGGGCCCCGGCGGCGACCTCGTCTCCGACTTCCCCGCCGCGCGCGACCCGGTGGTCACCCTCACCGGCTACCGGGGCGACCTGGGCCTGGACAGCGGCGCCTCGCAGTCGGTGTACCAGCTGAACACCGAGGACATGAACCGGCTCGGCGAGTCGCCCGAGCTGCGGCCGGGCGACTCCTGGAAGCTGCCCGACGGCGCCGGCACGGTCACGTTCACCGGCTACAGCGACTACATCAGCATGCAGGTGAACAGCAACCCCGCCCGGCTTCCGGCGCTGGCCGCGGCATCGACGGCGGTGCTCGGACTGCTGGCGACGCTGTTCGTGCGCCCGCGCCGGGTGTGGGTGCGGGCCCGGGCGCGCGAGGACGGGCGTACCGTCGTCGAGGTGGCAGGCCTGGGCAAGAGCGAGAACGCGGCGCTGACCGCGGACTTCCACAGCTTCGCCACCTCGCTGAGAGACCGGCTGCGGGAGGGTCCCGCTACCGAGACAGGCACGAAGGAGTAGCCGGTGGTGCACACGCTCGCCGCGGACACGGCGATGGACAGCCGGATGTCCTCGATCAGCGACGGACTGATCATCGCGATGATCGTGGTCTACGCGATCGCGCTGTTCCTCTTCGCCATCGAGGCCGCATACGGGCGCCGGCGCAAGCTGCGCGCCAACCGCCTGATGCCGGCCGCCGCCGGCGCGGCCGCCGCGCCGGGCGGAGCGACGGCCTCCGCCGGCGGAGGCCCGGTGGAGCTGGACCTCGACGCGGACGGGAGCGGCACCGACGACATGTCGGTCAGCGTGCGCCGCGAGGAGCCCGAGGCCAGCGCGGCCCAGCACGTCGTGGGCAGCGTGGCGGTGGTCGTCACGGCACTGGGATTCCTGCTCAACGCGGCCCAGATCACCACCCGCGGCCTGGCGGCCGACCGGTGGCCGTGGGGCAACATGTTCGAGTTCGTGGTGGCGATCTGCCTGTGCAGCGTGGCCGCGTTCCTGTTCGCGGTCGTGCGCTACCAGGCCCGCTTCCTGGGCACCTTCGTGCTGGTCCCGGTGGTGCTGCTGCTGGGGATCGCCGCGCGGTGGCTCTACAACGAGGCCGGTCCGGTGATCCCGGCGCTGCACTCCTACTGGATCGCGATCCACGTCTCGGCGGCGATCGTCGCCACCGGCGGGTTCATGGTGGCGGGCGCCGCAGCGGTCGCCCATCTGCTGGCCAACCGCGCCGAGCTCCAGCGCGCCGCGGGGCAGCGGGTCGCGGGCGTCGCCGCCAAGCTGCCGGCGGCCGAGCTGCTGGACCGGGTGTCGCACCGCTTCATCGTGCTGGCGTTCCCGCTGTGGACGTTCGCGATCATCGCCGGCGCGATCTGGGCGGACGAGGCCTGGGGCCGCTTCTGGGGCTGGGACCCCAAGGAGGTGTGGTCCTTCATCACCTGGGTGGTGTACGCGGCCTACCTGCACGCCCGCGCGACCGCGGGCTGGCGCGGCTCCACGGCCACCTGGATCGGGCTGGCCGGCTTCGCCTGCCTGCTGTTCAACTTCTTCGCCGTGAACTTCGTCTTCAGCGGCCTGCACAGCTACGCCTGACCCGCGGGCTCAGCGACGCCCCCGCGCTCCGGCCGCACGTCCTGTGCGCCGTGCCGCCGGAGCGGGAACCGGCGGAGCGTGCGGCGCGCCCGGTCGGGCGTTCCGCACGCTCTTTCGGTGCAGCGCTACTCCTCGGGGTTGATGCGCCGGTTCAGCTTGCGCAGGAACTCCGGGTCGTCGTCCGGGCCGAGCGGTCGATCACGGTCGGACGACTGGTTGAAGTCCGCGGGATCGAGGTGGTCCAGCGAAGCGGTCTGGGCGGTCGGCGCCGCGGGTTCGGGCGCATCCGACTCCCGAGGGCGGCCCAGGAACAGCCAGAGCAAGGGGCCGACGGGCGTGAACAGCGCGATGATGATCAGCCAGAGGATCTTGGGCAGATTGCGTACTTCCGCTGCGGGACTGGTGAGCGCGTCGAAGAACGCGTATACCCAGACCACGATCGTGAGCAGCGTGATTAGGCCAGCGAGCCACACCATGGTTTCAGCCTATCCGGGATCGTCCGAGGACGCTCCGCACGAACGCGGGAGCCCGGTGGTGGCGGGAGCGGGGCCGCCTGATGGGCTCCGACGCGCATGCGGCGGTGCGGACGGCGGTCAGGGCGTGGACTCTGTCGGTTCTCCGTGCAGCAGGGCGCGGACTTCGGACTCCCGGAACCTGCGATGGCCTCCGGGGGTGCGGATGCTGCTGATCCGCCCCGATGCGGCCCACCGAGTCACGGTCTTCGGATCGACTCGGAAGAGGGAGGCCACCTCTCCAGGGGTCAGCAAGCGTTCGCTTCCTCTTTCCACCTTCACAATCCCCCTTCGGGCCCGCCAGTCGACTTGGGGGGAGGCGGGCGTTTGATCCCCTAGTGTGCATGAGTTAGTCCGTTTCCTCCCTAGTTTTCGTAAAAACAGAGAGGAACTGGGGTCGGGCACCCGATATGTGACCGGAACGTAACCTCCAATTCGGAAGGCCGGATCGCATCGATCCCATGACCGGTTCCGTGTCGCCCGAGGCGCCGCGGGCGACCCCCGCACCGGGGGTGCGCGCGTCCGCCGGTGTCAGGGCCGTACCCTGGCAATGAGCCGAACCGCCGGCACGCGCGCACGGCCTGCGCGGGTGCTCGGCGCCCCCGGCCGTATCGCCCGGTCCTCAATCTATTGCCGAATGATCCGTTGTGAGGCGGTTTTCATGCGTAGCGTCCTCGCTTACACCGCGGCGCGCCTGCTGCTGTTCGCGGTGACCTTCGCGATCCTCTACCTGCTGGGCGCCCGAGGGCTGCTCGCCGCGGCGATGGCGGTGCTGATCAGCGGGCTGGTGAGCTTCGTGCTGCTGTCACGGCAGCGCGACGCGGTGTCCGGCGCCGTCGCCGGCGGAATCGGCCGCCTGCGCGGGATGGGGCGCCGTCTTGAGGCGGGCGCCGCCAAGGAGGACGAGGTGCGGAGCGAAGAGGCGGCGGAAGCCGCCGCGGACGGTGCGGCCGCCGAGCGTGACGGCGGCGAGGGCGAAGCGCGTTCCTGGGCCGGGACCGCCGACGCGGACGCCGGACAGCCGCACGAGCCGGAGGCCGGCGGGACCGCCGGGGGAGCCCCCGAGCCGGCTCCCCGGACGGACACCCGCCAGGAGGCGGGCTGAGCGCCGGCGGCCCCCCGCGGCCCCGTCCCGTAGCGCCCTGTACCGCGGCCCGCCCGGGTCACAGCGGGAACATCCCCAGCCTGCCCCGGTAGGCGCCCGCAAGCCCGGTGGTGTCGCTGCCGACATAGAGCCCCTCGGGCGCCGAGGTGAGCGCCTCGACACCGTGGCCGCGCGGCCTGCGGCCCGGGTTCCACGGCAGCGCCCGCCCAGTGCGCGCGTCGACGGCCGCGATCCCGCTGCGCTGCACCGCGCCCGGGCCGGCGTCGTGGTCGCCCTCGGGGTTGTCCATCCAGCGCTGGTGCCCGCCGACATAGACCGCCGCGCCGGTGGCCTCCACCGCGTACAGCGAGTCGCCGCCGGTGTGGTTGACCCAGGTCGGCTCCGCTCCGGGGCCGGCGCCGGTCTCCCAGCGCGCCGCGGTCTTGCACAGGCCCGGCTTGCGCTCGGGCCCGCCCGCGGTCACAACCGCGAAGTAGGAGCCGTCCGGAGCGAAGTCGATCTGGCGCATGTAGGTGTGCATGCGGCTGTAGTCGCAGGGCTCGGCGTAGGCGTCGGTGGACCAGTCGGCGAGCGCGGCCGGGCGTGCGGCGGTGTCGATGACGGCTATCTGGTGGCGGTTCCTGCCTTCGGCCCGCGTAAAAGTGCCTGCGACCACCAGCCGGTCCCCGCGCGGGCTCAGTGCCAGCTCCTGCACGCGCAGGCCGCCGCGACGGGGGTCGGAGAGCGCGATGTCGAACGAGGGGTCGACCGCGCCGGTCCGGGCGTCGACCCGCGCGAGGCCGCGGCGCCTCTCCCCGCCGACGGTGTCGAAGGCGCCGCCGAGGTAGAGTTCCCCGCCGCGGGCGTCGATGCGATAGACCGAGCCGCCCGCCACCCCGGCGTCGAAGGACCCCGCAGGCTCGCCTTCGTCGGTGGACAGCAGGGCGACGCCCGGCAGGTCCTGGCCCTCGACCCGGTCGAAGCTGCCGCCGATGTAGACGCTGGCGCCGGGCCCGGGCACCAGGCTGGTGACCGTGCCGTCGACCTCGGGCGCGAAGTGGTCGCTGATGGCGCCGGTGCCGCGCTCGAAGGCGAAGATGTTGTGCCGCTCGACGGTGTCGCCGTGGTCGGGGGCGGCCACCCGGTCGAACCGCCCGGCGACCACCACGAGGTCGCCGACCGGCGCGACCGCCTTGACCCGGCCGTCCAGGACGTGCGGGGTCCAGGCGACCGGGCGCTCGCCGACGACGCCGGAGTGGCGCAGGCCCGCCAGGGCGGCGGGTGGGGCCAGGGTCGGCGGTGCGGCGAGTGCTGCGGCCGCGAGCGCGGCGGTCAGCGCGGCGCAGGCCCGGCGGGAGGGGCCTGTGCTGCCGCGGCGGGCGCGGTCGGGTGCGGGGCCGTCGGCGCGGCGGTCTGTGGGCACGGGAGACCTCCGGGTTCGGTTGCGTGAGCGGGGTGCTGCGATGGCATGCGGACGCGGGCGGGTGCGCCGCAGCGGATCGGCGCGTCGGCCAGCAGACACGAAAAGGATTCGATTAACGACACAGAGTAACTACTTGGGGCGGTTCGCGCACGGCAGGCCGTTTACGCGGCGCCGCCCACTCCGCGGCGGCTCTAGAGTGGACGCATGACCCGCGCTGAGCTCGACAAGCGGCCCGCCGACGTCGCGAGCATGTTCGACGGCATCGCCGACCGCTACGACCTCGTCAACGACGTCATCTCGCTGGGCCAGGACCGCCTGTGGCGGCGCGCAACGGTGCAGGCCGTCGACGCCTACAGCGGCGAACTGGTCCTGGACCTGGCCGCGGGCACCGGCACGTCCTCGGAGTCCTTCACCCGCAAGGGCGCGCGCGTCGTCGCCTGCGACTTCTCGCAGGGGATGCTCCGGGTCGGCGCCCGCCGCCGCGGCGGCGCCTCGCGCCGCGGGGTCACCTTCGTCGCCGGCGACGCCCTCTCGCTGCCCTTCGCCGACGAGACCTTCGACGCGGTCACCGTCTCCTTCGGGCTGCGCAACACCAACGACTGCGACCGGGCCCTGCGCGAGCTGCGCCGGGTGACCAAGGTCGGCGGCCGCCTGGTGGTCTGCGAGTTCAGCCACCTGCCGGTCGGCGCGCTGGACCGCGTCTACGGCACCTACCTGATGGGTGCCCTGCCCAAGATCGCGCGGCTGGCGACCGACCGGACGGAGGCCTATGAGTACCTCTCCGAATCGATCATGGACTGGCCCGACCAGCGCGCGCTCGCCCAGCGGCTGATCGGCGCCGGCTGGGAGTCGGTGGCCTGGCGCAACCTCACGTTCGGCGTGGTGGCGCTGCACCGGGGCCACCGCCGCCGCTGAACCGGCCCACCGCGACCGCCCTACCGCGCCCCGGGAACCTCTCCAGCGCCGCGAACGCCGTGTTCGCGGCGCGTTGCCGTATTTCGGTGCTTCCGGGGTAAACCATGATAAATCGGACGTAGGTTTGCCTTACTTTTCCTGCTGGTGAGTCGAACGCCGCTTTTGTCGGCGAAAGCGGCGAAACAAGATGAATGCGCCTTGGGGGTCGCCCCAGCAGGACGAAAGGTCTAGACTCTGGATCACAGGGGCTTGTGAAGCCCTTCACAAACAGACGAGTCGTACATAGCACCCCGGCTCCGCCGGAAACCCAGCCGCAAACCAGCCGCGAAGCGCCGTGCGCGCACCCCCGAGGCGCACCACCGCGCCATGCACGCCAAGGACCAACTCGTGACCGAGACAGCACCCGCCCCCCTGTCCGTCCGGGGCCGGCCTGAGGCCGAGGCCGACGTCATCATCGTCGGAGCCGGGCCCGCCGGATCCACGGCCGCCTACTACCTCGCACAGTCCGGGCTCGACGTCCTCCTGCTGGAGAAGACGGCGTTTCCGCGGGAGAAGGTCTGCGGAGACGGCCTGACGCCCCGCGCCGTCAAGCAGCTCACCGCGATGGGCGTCTCGCTGGAGGACAAGGGCTGGATCCGCAACCACGGGTTGCGCATCATCGGCGGCGGCGTGCGGATCGAGCTTCCCTGGCCCGACCTCGCGGAGTACCCCGGCTTCGGCCTGGTGCGCACCCGCGAGGACTTCGACGAGATCCTCGCCGAGCGCGCGGTCTCGGCCGGCGCCCGCCTGCTGCAGCGTACGAACGTCACCGGTCCGGTGATCGACCCGCGCAGCAACCGCATCGTCGGCGTCACCGCCAAGAACGCCGACCGCGAGCCCGTCACCTACCGCGCACCCCTGGTGGTCGCAGCGGACGGCAACTCCTCGCGGCTCTCGGTGGCCATGGGCATCCGCAAGCGCGACGACCGCCCCATGGGCGTCGCCGTGCGCACCTACTTCACCAGCCCCCGGCACGAGGACGACTACCTGGAGTCCTGGCTGGAGCTGTGGGACAACAGCGAGGGGCGCGAGGTCCTGCTGCCCGGATACGGCTGGGTGTTCGGCGTCGGCGACGGCCGGAGCAACGTCGGGCTGGGCATCCTCAACTCCACCTCCTCCTTCCAGGACGTCGACTACCGCTCGCTGCTGCGGCGCTGGACCGCCGGCATGCCCGCCGAGTGGGGGTTCACCGAGGAGAACCAGGACGGCAAGATCCGCGGCGCCGCGCTGCCCATGGGCTTCAACCGCGTGCCCCACTACACGCGCGGGCTGATGCTCGTCGGCGACGCCGGCGGCATGATCAACCCGTTCAACGGCGAGGGCATCGCCTACGCGATGGAGGCCGGCCGCATCGCCGCCGACGTCGTCGTCCAGGCGCACGCCCGGCCCACCCAGCAGGCCCGCGAGCGCACGCTGCTGAGCTACCCGCGGATCCTGTCGGAGACCTACGGCGGCTACTACACCCTGGGCCGCTGCTTCGTGAAGATGATCGGCAACCCGGAACTGATGAAGTACGCCACCAAGTACGGGCTGCCGCAGCGCACCCTGATGCGGTTCGCGCTGAAGATGCTCGCGAACCTCACCGAGCCCAGCCGCGGCGACGCCATGGACCGCGTGATCAACGGTCTGTCCAAGATGGCGCCGGCGGCCTGAGGCGAAAGGCGGAGACATGCACACCGTCGAGCCATCGCACCGTTCGCGCGAGTACGTGAACGCATTCACAAGCGAGCGTGCAAACGCCGCGCCCGCGTGCCGGGCGCCGGAGTCGGCACGCCCCGCGGGCATTGAGGGGAACGCCTAGCCATGGAGCTGTACGCACCGGTATTCGTCCTCGCCGCCATCGGAGCCGCGTTCGTCGGGGTCTCGATGGTCGCCGGCGCCGTCGCCGGGCCCAAGCGCTACAACCGCGCCAAGATGCAGGCCTACGAGTGCGGCATCGAGCCCACGCCCCAGCCTGCCGGCGGCGGCCGCTTCACGATCAAGTACTACCTCACGGCGATGCTGTTCATCGTCTTCGACATCGAGATCATCTTCCTCTACCCGTGGGCCGTGCACTTCGACGAGCTCGGTGTCTTCGGGCTGATCGCGATGGTGCTGTTCCTCGTGAACGTGTCGATCGCCTACGCCTACGAATGGCGGCGCGGCGGACTGGAGTGGGAGTGAGCACCCGGGCGCGCCGAGCGGCGCCCCGACACCGCGAGGCCGCGGACCGACGCACGCAGACGACGCACCAGAAAGGGGGTTCGCCGGATGGGGCTTGAGGAGAAACTGCCCAGCGGCATCATGCTGACGACGGTCGAGCAGATCGCCGGGCTGGTGCGCAAGAGCTCGATGTGGCCGGCCACGTTCGGACTGGCCTGCTGCGCCATCGAGATGATGTCGGCGGGCGGACCGCACTACGACATCGCCAGGTACGGGATGGAGAAGTTCGGCGCCACGCCGCGCCAGGCCGACCTGATGGTCGTGGCGGGCCGGGTCAGCCAGAAGATGGCCCCCGTCCTGCGCCAGATCTACGACCAGATGCCCGAGCCCAAGTGGGTCATCGCCATGGGCGTGTGCGCTTCCAGCGGCGGCATGTTCAACAACTACGCGATCGTGCAGGGCGTCGACCACGTCGTGCCGGTCGACATGTACCTGCCCGGATGCCCGCCGCGGCCCGAGATGCTCTTCGACGCCGTGCTCAAGCTGCACGACAAGGTGCAGAACGAGAAGCTCGGCGCGCACCGCAAGGCCGAGATCGAGGAAGAGGAGGAGCGCCGGCTGCGCCGGGAGCTCCCCCTGCTGAACCCGAGCGAGGTGGCGGGACGGTGAGTCTCAACGGCAACGGCAACGGCAACGGCAGCCGCCCCGACCGCGACGAGGAGCACGCCGAGCAGGAGGAGAACCTCCCGGCGCGCGCCGGTGAGGAGCGCCTCAATGCGCCCGTCGCCCGCACCGGGATGTTCGGCGCCAAGACCACCGGCGACACCTCCGGCTACGGCGGGCTGCTGGTGCGCAAGACGCCCCGCGCCTCCTCCCGGCGCCCCTTCACCGACCCCGACGACCCGCGCACGGCGTCCTTCGACGGGATCGCCGACGCCCTGGAGCGGGCGCTGGGCGCCGAGGGCGCACCGGGCACCCGGGCGGTCGAGCGGGTCCTGGTCGACCGCGGCGAGATCACCTTCCACGTGCGCCGGGAGAACCTGCGCGAGGTCGCCCGCCTGCTGCGCGACGACCCCGACCTGCGGTTCGAGCTGTGCACCGGTGTCAGCGGAGTGCACTTCCCCGACGACACCGGGCGCGAGCTGCACGCGGTCTACCACCTGCGCTCGCTGACCCACAACAACGAGATCCGCGTCGAGACGGCCTGCCCCGACGCCGACCCGCACGTCCCCTCGGTCGTCGAGGTCTACCCGGCCAACGACTGGCACGAGCGCGAGGCCTTCGACTTCTTCGGGATCGTCTTCGACGGGCACCCGGCGCTCACCCGCATCGAGATGCCCGACGACTGGCACGGCCACCCCCAACGCAAGGACTACCCGCTCGGCGGGATCCCGGTCGAATACCGCGGTGCAACCATTCCGCCGCCGGACGAGCGGAGGTCATACCAATGACGAACGTCACAGAGGACTACATCGATGCCTCCGGCGGCGACTGGGACGAGGTCATCGCCAAGGCGCAGGGCAGCGACGCCGAGCGCCTCGTGGTCAACATGGGCCCGCAGCACCCCTCCACCCACGGAGTGCTCCGGCTCATCCTCACCCTGGACGGCGAGACCTGCACCGAGGCGCGGGTGGGCATCGGCTACCTGCACACCGGCATCGAGAAGAACATGGAGTTCCGGACGTGGACGCAGGGCACCACGTTCGTGACCCGCATGGACTACCTCACGCCGATCTTCAACGAGGTCGCGTACTGCCTGGCGGTCGAGCGGCTGCTGGGCATCACCGACCGCATCCCCGAGCGGGCCGACGTCATCCGGGTGCTGATGATGGAGCTCAACCGGATGTCCTCGCACTTCGTGGCGATGGCGACCTTCGGTATGGAGCTGGGCGCCACCACGGTCATGACCAACGGGTTCCGCGAGCGCGAGATGGTGCTCGACATCTTCGAGCTCATCACCGGCCTGCGGATGAACCACGCCTACATCCGCCCCGGCGGCGTCGCCCAGGACCTGCCCGACGGGGCCGTCGCCAAGATCCGCGAGCTGCTGAAGGAGATGCCCAAGCGCATCACCGCGATGCGCAAGCTCCTCGACGCCAACCCGCTCTACCTGGCCCGCACCCGCGACGTCGCGCACCTGGACCTGTCCGGGTGCATGGCGCTGGGCGTGACCGGCCCGCTGCTGCGCGCCTCGGGGCTCGCCTGGGACCTGCGCAAGGCCAAGCCCTACTGCGGATACGAGAACTACGAGTTCGACATCCCGGTCTCCGACGGCGGCGACGTCTACGCCCGCTACCGCGTGCGCATGGCCGAACTGGACCAGAGCCTGCGCATCGTCGAGCAGTGCCTCGACCGGCTGCGCCCGGGCCCGATCATGATCGACGACGCCAAGATCGGCTGGCCTGCCCGGCTGGAGCTGGGCGACGACGGCCTGGGCAACTCGCCCGACCACATCGCCCACATCATGGGCGGCTCGATGGAGGCCCTCATCCACCACTTCAAGCTCGTCACCGAGGGCTTCCGGGTCCCGGCCGGGCAGGCATACGCCGCAGTGGAGAGCGCCAAGGGCGAGCTGGGCTGCCACGCCGTCAGCGACGGCGGCACACGCCCCTACCGCGTGCACTTCCGCGACCCCTCGTTCAACCACCTGCAGTCGGTCGCGGCCATGTGCGAGGGCGGATCCGTGGCCGACGTGATCGCCGCGGTGGCCAGTATCGACCCCGTGATGGGAGGGGTGGACAGGTGAGCAGCACCTTTACCGACGAGGTCCGCGGGCGGCTGGAGGTCGACGCCAAGGAGGTCGTCGCCCGCTACCCGCGCGAGCGCTCGGCCCTGCTGCCGCTGCTGCACCTGGTGCAGGCCGAGGAGGGCTACGTCTCCCAGGCCGGCATCCGGTTCTGCGCCGAGCAGCTGGGCCTGACCACCGCCGAGGTCACCGCCGTGGCGACGTTCTACACGATGTACAAGCGCCGCCCCACGGGCGAGTACCACGTCGGGGTGTGCACCAACACGCTGTGCGCGGTCATGGGCGGCGACGAGATCCTCGCCGGCCTGAAGGAGCACCTGGGCGTGGGCAACGACGAGGCCACCGAGGACGGCCGCGTCTCCGTCGAGCACGTCGAGTGCAACGCCGCCTGCGACTTCGCGCCGGTGGTGATGGTCAACTGGGAGTTCTTCGACAACCAGACCCCCGAGTCGGCCAAGCGGCTGGTGGACGACCTGCGGTTGGGCGAGGACGTGCGGCCCACCCGCGGACCCGAGCGGCTGTGCACCTTCAAGGAGGCCAGCCGCCTGCTCGCCGGGTTCTCCGACGGCCGCGCCGACGAGGGCACCCAGGCCGGCGAACCCTCCCTCCAGGGGCTGAGGCTCGCGCGCGAGCGCGGCTGGAGCGCCCCCGAGCCCGGCGCCGCGGGCGCCCCGACCGGAGACGAAGGGAGCGCCACGTGACCACCCTTACGCCGGTCCTCTCGGCCAACTGGGACCGCCCCGACTCCTTCACCCTGCAGGGCTACCGCGACGGCGGCGGCTACGAGGCGCTGCGCACCGCGCTGACCATGGAGCCCGACACGATCGTGGACCTGGTCAAGGCCTCCGGCCTGCGCGGCCGCGGCGGCGCCGGGTTCCCGACCGGGATGAAGTGGGGCTTCCTGCCCAAGGACAACCCCAACCCGCGCTACCTGGTCGTCAACGCCGACGAGTCCGAGCCCGGCACCTGCAAGGACGTGCCGCTGATGCTGGCCAACCCGCACGCCCTCATCGAGGGTGTCGCGATCTCGGCCTACGCCATCCGCAGCAGCCAGGCGTTCATCTACGTGCGCGGCGAGGTCCTGCACGTCATCCGCCGCCTCAAGCGGGCCGTCGAGGAGGCCCGCGAGGCCAACCTGATCGGCCCCGACGTCCTGGGCAGCGGGTTCGACCTGGACGTGGTCGTGCACGCGGGCGCCGGCGCCTACATCTGCGGCGAGGAGACCGCGCTGCTGGACTCCCTGGAGGGCTACCGCGGCCAGCCCCGGCTCAAGCCGCCGTTCCCCGCCGTGGCCGGGCTCTACGCCTCGCCCACCGTGGTCAACAACGTCGAGTCCATCGCCAGCGTCCCCGGCATCGTCGGCAACGGCGCCGAGTGGTTCACCTCCATGGGCACCGAGAAGTCCGCCGGGTTCGGCTTCTTCTCCCTCTCGGGCCACGTGCGCCGGCCCGGCCAGTACGAGGCGCCGCTGGGCATCACGCTGCGCGAGCTGCTGGACATGGCGGGCGGCGTGCGCGAAGGCCACGAGCTGAAGTTCTGGACTCCCGGCGGGTCCTCCACCCCGATCTTCACCGACGAGCACCTCGACACCCCGCTCGACTTCGAGTCCGTCGGTGCGGCCGGGTCCATGCTGGGCACCCGCGCCCTGCAGATCTTCGACGAGACCACCTGCGTCGTCCGCGCCGTCGGCCGCTGGATCGAGTTCTACGCGCACGAGTCCTGCGGCAAGTGCACCCCGTGCCGCGAAGGCAATTACTGGATGGTGCAGGTGCTCGACCGCCTCGAACGGGGCGAAGGCACCGAGGCCGACCTGGAGAAGCTGCTGGACATCTGCGACAACCTGCTGGGCCGCTCCTTCTGCGCGCTCGGCGACGGCGCCGCCAGCCCGGTGATGAGCTCCATCAAGTACTTCCGCAAGGAGTACATCGACCACGTCACCCGGGGCGGCTGCCCGTTCGACCACCGCAAGTCGACGGTGTGGGGAGGCACGGCATGACCGCGGCGCCCGCGCCCGCAGCGCCGGCGGCGCCGGCAGGAGAGGAGGAGCAGTGACCGTCACGACCAACAGCGCCTCGGGCGGCACTCCGCCCGCGCAGCCGGAGGACCTGGTCACCGTCACCATCGACGGCTTCCAGATCCAGGTGCCCAAGGGAACCCTGGTCATCAGGGCCGCCGAGCTGCTGGGCATCCAGATCCCGCGCTTCTGCGACCACCCACTGCTCGACCCGGTGGGCGCATGCCGCCAGTGCCTCGTGGAGATCCCCGACGCCGGCAACGGGCGCGCCATGCCCAAGCCGCAGGCCTCCTGCACCATCGCCGTCATGGAGGGCATGGTCGTCAAGACCCAGCTCACCTCTGATGTGGCGGAGAAGGCCCAGCGCGGGATCATGGAGTTCCTGCTGATCAACCACCCGCTGGACTGCCCGGTCTGCGACAAGGGCGGCGAGTGCCCGCTGCAGAACCAGGCCATGGCCAACGGCGGCGGCGAGACCCGCTTCCTGGACGTCAAGCGGACGTTCCCCAAGCCGATCCCGCTGTCGACGCAGGTGCTGCTGGACCGCGAGCGCTGCATCCAGTGCGCCCGCTGCACCCGGTTCTCCGCGCAGATCGCCGGCGACCCCTTCATCGAGCTGCTGGAGCGCGGCGCCGACGAGCAGGTGGGCATCGCCGAAGGCGAGCCGTTCCAGTCCTACTTCTCCGGCAACACCGTGCAGATCTGCCCGGTGGGCGCGCTCACCGGCGCCGCCTACCGGTTCCGGTCCCGGCCGTTCGACCTCGTCAGCACCCCCAGCGTGTGCGAGCACTGCGCCGCCGGGTGCGCCCAGCGCACCGACCACCGGCGCGGCAAGGTCACCCGGCGCCTGGCAGGCGACGACCCGCAGGTCAACGAGGAGTGGAACTGCGACAAGGGCCGGTGGGCGTTCAAGTACGCCAGCCAGCCCGACCGCCTCACCCACCCCCTGGTGCGCGACGAGGAGAGCCGCGCCCTGGAGACCGCCTCCTGGCCGGAGGCCGTGACCACCGCCGCGCAGGGCCTGGCCCGGGCGCGCGACCGCGGCGGCCGCGTCGGCGTGATCACCGGCGGACGGCTCACACTGGAGGACGCCTACGCCTACGCCAAGTTCGCGCGCGTAGCGCTGCGCACCAACAGCGTCGACATGCGGTCCCGCCCGCACTCCGAGGAGGAGGCCGACTTCCTGGCCGCCCGGGTGGCGGGCACCGGGCTCGGGGTCTCCTACGAGGACCTGGAGACCGCCCCGGCGGTGCTGCTGGCGGGGTTCGAGCCCGAGGACGAGTCGCCGGTGGTGTTCCTGCGGCTGCGCAAGGCGCACCGCAAGCACGGCACCCGCGTCTTCGCCGCCGCCCCCTACGCCACCCGCGGGCTGACCAAGGCGGGCGGCCGGCTGATCCCCACGGCGCCCGGCGCCGAGCCCGACGTGCTGGGCGAGCTGGGCGACGCCGACTCCGAGGCGCTTGAGGCGCTGCGCCGGACCGGCTCGGTCATCCTCGTCGGCGAGCGGCTGGGCGCGATCCCCGGTGCGCTCTCGGCGGCCGCGCGGCTGGCCGACCGCACCGGCGCCCGCCTGGCCTGGGTGCCGCGCCGCGCCGGTGAGCGCGGCGGCGCCGACGCCGGCGCGCTGCCCAACCTGCTGCCCGGCGGGCGGCCGGTCTCCGACGCCACCGCCCGCGCCGAGGTCGCCCGCACCTGGAGCGTCGGCTCCCTGCCCGACCGCGAGGGCCGCTCCACGGCCGAGATCATCGAGGCCGCCGCGTCGGGCGAGCTGGAGGCGCTGCTGATCGCCGGCGTCGACCTCGACGATTTGCCCGACCCCGCCGCCGCCCGCGCCGCCCTGGCGCGCGTGCCGTTCATCGTGAGCGTCGAGATGCGCGCGAGCAACGTCACCGACCGGGCCGACGTGGTGCTGCCGGTGGCGGCCGTGGCCGAGAAGAGCGGCACGTTCGTCGACTGGGAGGGCCGCCGCCGCCCCTTCGGCGACACGCTGAAGAAGCCCGGCCTGCTGTCGGACCTGCGCGTGCTGTCGGCCGTCGCCGACGAGATGGACGTGCACCTGGGCCTGCCCGACGACGCCACCGCGCTGCGCGAGCTCGACCGGCTCGGCGCGTGGTCCGGCGAGCGCGTGCCCGACCCGCTGACCCGCGCGGCCGAGCGGCCCCGGCCCGGCAAGGGCGAGGCCGTGCTGTCGACCTGGCGCCAGCTGCTGGGCAACGGCCGCATGGAGGACGGGGAGCCCTACCTGGCCGGGACGGCGCGCCCGGCCCTGGCCCGCGTCTCCGCAGCCACCGCCGCCGAGGTCGGACTGGCCGACGGCGGCCGGCTGCGTGTCAGCGGCCCGGCGGGCGCGGTCAGCGTTCCCGCCGTCGTCGCACCCATGCCCGACCGGGTCGTGTGGCTGCCGGAGAACGCCCGCGACTGCGACGTCCACCGCGACCTGGGCGCCGCGGGCGGGGCCGTCGTCGCCGTCTCCGCCGAGAGCGGCGAGCAGGGCGAGGGCCATGCCGACCTCCAAGCCAGGATGTCCGCGACGAGTGCGGGGAGCGACCTGTGACTACGACAGCGCAGGCCGGCGCGGCCCTACCGGTGGCCGCCGAGGCCCAGCTGGACGCCTTCGGCACCGATCCCTGGTGGATCACGCTGATCAAGGCGCTGGTGATCTTCGTCTTCCTGATGGTCTGCGTGCTGATGATGATCATGGCCGACCGCAAGGTCATGGGCCGCATGCAGCAGCGCCACGGACCCAACCGGCTCGGCCCGCTGGGGCTGCTGCAGTCCCTGGCCGACGGGGTCAAGCTGTCGCTCAAGGAGGACCTGATCCCGCGCGGCGTGGACCGGACCGTCTACATCGCGGCCCCCGTGATCGCCGCCGTGCCCGCCTTCATCGCCTTCTCGGTGATCCCGATCGGGCCCGAGGTGACCATGTTCGGGGTGCAGACCCCGCTGCAGCTCACCGACCTGCCCATCGCCGCGCTCGTGGTGCTGGCCACCGCGGCGGTCGGGGTCTACGGGATCGTGCTCGGCGGCTGGGCCTCGCAGTCCCCCTACGCGCTGCTGGGCGGGCTGCGCGCCTCGGCCCAGGTCATCAGCTACGAGATCGCGATGGGCCTGTCGTTCGTCGCGGTGTTCATGTACTCCGGCACACTGACCACCTCCGGCATCGTCGAGGCGCAGCGGCCGGTGTGGTTCGCGCTGATCCTGCTCCCGTCGTTCCTCATCTACATCGTCACGATGATCGGCGAGACCAACCGCCTGCCCTTCGACCTCGCCGAGGGCGAAGGCGAGCTGGTCGGCGGGTTCATGACCGAGTACGGGTCGATGAAGTTCACCATGTTCTTCCTCGCCGAGTACGTGAACATGGTGACCGTCGCCGCCGTGTCGGTGACCTTCTTCCTCGGCGGCTACCTCGCGCCGCCGCCGCTGACCATGTTCTGGGCGGGCGCGAACGACGGCTGGTGGCCCGCCCTGTGGTGGCTGCTGAAGTTCCTGCTCATGATGTTCCTGTTCATCTGGGTGCGCGGATCGGTGCCGCGGATCCGCTACGACCAGCTGATGCAGCTCGGTTGGAAGGTCCTCATCCCGGTCCAGCTGGTGTGGATCACCGCCGTGGCGTTCGTGCGCATCCTCGTCAACGAGGGGGCGCCCACCGGTGTGGTGGCCGCCGTCGTGGCCGGGTTCGCCGCCGCCACCGTCGCCTTCCTCGTCGCCTGGGCGCGTGCGGCGCGGCGCAGGCGCCGGGCCGAGGCCGCCGAGCGCCGGGAGGAGCTGCGGCTCATGCGCGAAGACCCCGCCTACGGAGGATTCCCCGTGCCACCGCCGAGCGCACCCCACTACGGCAGCAGCGTGCCGGCCGAGGGACCGCGATACGCCCCTCGTGCCCCCGACGACAAGCGTGAGGAGGTAACCGGTGCTTGACTGGCTCAACCCCGTCAAGGGGTTCGGCGTCACCTTCCACACCATGTTCACGAAGGTGCCGACCACCAACTACCCCGAGGTCAAGCGCGCGACCGCGCCCCGCTTCCACGGTCGGCACCAGCTCAACCGCTGGGCCGACGGACTGGAGAAGTGCATCGGGTGCGAGCTGTGCGCCTGGGCCTGCCCGGCCGACGCCATCTACGTGGAGGGCGGCGACAACACCGAGGAGGAGCGCTACTCCCCGGGTGAGCGCTACGGCCGCGTCTACCAGATCAACTACCTGCGCTGCATCCTGTGCGGACTCTGCGTCGAGGCCTGCCCCACCCGGGCGCTGACCATGACCAACGAGTACGAGATCGCCGACGACGAGCGCGAGAGCCTGATCTGGACCAAGGAGCAGCTCCTCGCGCCGCTGCTGGAGGACATGGAGGCGCCGCCGCACCCCATGCGCCTGGGCGAGACCGAGGAGGAGTACTACCGCAGCGGCGCCACCCCGGCCGAGGCCGCGGTGGCGCCCCGGCCCGAGGGTGAGGCGAACACGTGAACGCCGACGTCCTCACCGGCGCCTCCGCGGCGCCGGGCAGCCCCATCGGCGGCGTCGAGGCGGCCGTCTTCTGGATCCTGGCCGCGGTGGTCGTCGTCGGCGCCCTCGGCGTGGTCTTCAGCCGCAAGGCGGTGCACTCGGCGCTGATGATGGCCATGGTCATGCTCGGGCTGGCCGCCTTCTACGGCATGAACCAGGCGCCGTTCCTGATGGTCGTGCAGATCGTCGTCTATACCGGCGCGGTCCTGATGCTGTTCCTGTTCGTGCTGATGCTGGTCGGCGTCAGCTCGGCGGACTCCCTGGTCGAGACGCTGCGCGGGCAGCGGGTGCTCACCGCGGTGGTCGCGGTGTGCTTCCTCGGCGCGCTGACGCTGGGCCTGAGCCGCATCACCGCCGCCGAGCCCGCGGGGCTCGCCGCGGGCATCGCCGCCGCCGGCGGCAGCGTCCCCTGGATCGCCGGCGAGGTGATCTACCGCTACATCATCGCCTTCGAGGCCACCGGCGCGCTGCTGATCACCGCGGTGCTGGGCGCGCTCGTGCTCGCCCACGTCAACCGGATCAAGAAGCGGCGCACGCAGCGGGAACTGGCCCGCGAGCGCATCCGCGGCGACCACCCCACACCGCTGCCGGGCCCCGGCACCTACGCGCGGCACAACGCCATCGACATGCCCGCGCTGCTGCCCGACGGATCGGTCTCGGAGCTGTCGCTGAACCCCGTGCTCACCGCCCGCGACCCCGGGCTCCAGTCGGGCGTGCCCAAGGACTTCCAGCTGGGGTCGATCCCCGAAGCGGGCGGCGCCTCCGACTCCGCCGCCTCCAAGGAGGCCGACCCCCTCGGCGCCGCCGACGGCGACGCCGCAACCGCCTCCGCCTCCGCCTCCGATCCCGGGGACGGCGGCAGCGGCGACGGCGACGCCAACGGACAGGAGGCCGAGCACACATGGACCCGATGAACTACATCGTGCTGGCCGCGGTCGTGTTCACGATCGGCGCCATCGGCGTGCTGGTGCGGCGCAACGCCATCATCGTGTTCATGTGCGTCGAGCTGATGCTCAACGCCTGCAACCTGGCGTTCGTCGCCTTCGCCCGCATGCTCGGCGACATCGAGGGCCAGGTCATCGCGTTCTTCGTGATGATCGTGGCCGCGGCCGAGGTCGTGGTGGGCCTGGCGATCATCATGCAGATCTTCCGGACCCGCAGGTCGGCGTCGCTCGACGACGCCAACCTGCTCAAGCACTAGAAGGCGACGTGGCTGTGTCTGAGATAACCCTCGCCGCCGAGCAGCACGCGACCGCTGTCACCTCCCAGGCCAGCGGGGCGATCCTGGCCAACGCCTGGCTTCTGATCGCGTTTCCGCTGGTCGGCGCCGCGATTCTGCTGCTGGGAGGCCGGCGCACCGACAGCTGGGGACACTGGCTGGGCACCGCCCTTCCCCTGGCGAGCTTCGGCTGGGCGGTGGCGGCCCTGTTCGAGATCCTGGCCGCGGCGCCCGAGGAGCGCAGCTTCGCGGTCCCCGTCTACACCTGGTTCAGCGCGGGCGGCTTCGACGCCGAGGTCGGCCTGCTGCTGGACCCGCTCTCCATCAGCTTCGCGCTACTGATCACCGGCGTCGGCTCGCTCATCCACATCTACTCGGTGGGCTACATGGCCCACGACGAGCGGCGCCGCCGGTTCTTCGCCTACCTGAACCTGTTCGTCGCGGCGATGCTGGTGCTGGTGCTCGCCGACAACTTCGTGCTGCTGTTCCTGGGCTGGGAGGGCGTCGGCCTGGCGTCCTACCTCCTGATCGGGTTCTGGCAGCACAAGGACTCGGCCGCAGTCGCGGCGAAGAAGGCGTTCCTGGTCAACCGGGTCGGCGACATGGGTCTGCTGATCGCGGTCATGATCATGTTCTCCGCCTTCGGCACCGTCGCCTTCTCCGGCGTCTTCGGCGCCGTCGAGCAGGCGGGCGCGGGGCTGACGACAGCGCTCGGCCTGCTGCTGCTCCTGGGTGCCTGCGGCAAGTCCGCTCAGCTTCCCCTGCAGTCGTGGCTGCTGGACGCCATGGAGGGCCCCACCCCGGTCTCCGCGCTGATCCACGCCGCGACCATGGTCACCGCCGGCGTCTACCTGATCGTGCGCGCCGGTCCGGTCTTCGAGGCCGCGCCCGCCGCCCAGACGACGGTCGCCGTCGTGGGCGCCGCGACGCTGCTCGCCGGTGCCGTGATCGGGTGCGCCAAGGACGACATCAAGAAGGCGCTGGCCGGCTCCACCATGAGCCAGATCGGCTACATGACCCTGGCGGCCGGGCTCGGCCCCGTCGGCTACGCCGCCGCCATCGCCCACCTGATCACGCACGGCTTCTTCAAGGCCGGGCTGTTCCTGGGCGCCGGATCGGTCATGCACGGCATGAACGACGAGGTCGACATGCGCCGCTACGGCGGCCTGCGCAAGGCGATGCCCATCACCTTCGCCACCTTCGGCCTGGGATACCTGGCCATCATCGGGTTCCCGCTGCTGTCGGGCTGGTGGACCAAGGAGGGCATCATCGAGGCCGCGTTCGCCTCCGGCGGCGCGACGGGCACCGGCCTGGGCGTGGCCGCGCTCGTCGGCGCCGGGCTGACCGCGTTCTACATGACGCGGGTGATGATCCTGACGTTCTTCGGCGAGCGCCGCTGGGCCGAGGACGCGCACCCGCATGAGTCGCCCGCCTCCATGACCGCGCCGATGATCGTGCTGGCCGCCGGGTCGGTGTTCCTCGGCGCCGTCCTGGTGTTCGGCTACCGCTTCGCGCACTTCCTGGAGCCGGCGGTCGGCGCCCCCGAGGAGGCCCACGAGTTCCACCTGGCGGCCATGTTCACCAGCGTCCCGAGCCTGGCGGCGCTGGGGCTGATGGTGGCCGGTGCGGCCATGGCCTGGTTCATGTACGGCCGCCGCGAGGTTCCCGTCGTGGCGCCGCGGCCCGGCCCGGTCACCGCCTTCGCCCGCAACGAGCTCTACGGCAACGCCCTCAACGAAGGGCTGCTCATGCGCCCGGGGCAGGCCGTCGCCGCGGCGCTGTCGGCCTTCGACGCCAAGGTGGTCGACGGCCTGGTCAACGGGGTCGGCACGAGCGTGCGCGACAGCTCCCGGGGCCTGCGCGGCGCGCAGACGGGCTTCGCCCGCACCTACGCGCTGACGATGCTGTTCGGCGCCGCCATCGTCGTCGCAACGCTGGCTGTGAGGATCTAGATGACCGACTTCCCCTGGCTCACCCTCGCCATCGCGCTGCCCGCACTGGGCGCCGCCGCGGTGGCGCTGCTCCCGTCCGACCGGGTCGAGACGGCCAAGCGTGCGACCCTGGGCGTCACCGTGGCGACCCTGCTGGTGGTCGCAGGGATGGCCGCGCAGTTCGCCCCCGCGGGCGGGGAGAGGCTGCAGTTCACCGAGGTCTACCCGTGGATCCCGCGCTTCGGGGTCAACTACGCGGTCGGGGTCGACGGCATCGCGCTGGTGCTGATCCTGATGTCGGCGGTGCTGGTGCCGCTCGTGGTCCTTGCGGCCTGGCGGGAGAACGACGACGCCCCCGACGGAGGCAAGGGCTACTTCGCGCTGATCCTCGCCCTTGAGGCGATGATGATCGGGGTGTTCGCCGCCACCGACGTCTTCCTGTTCTACGTGTTCTTCGAGGCCATGCTGATCCCGGTCTACTTCATGATCGGGCGCTACGGCCGCGGGGACGAGCGCCGCGCCGCGGCGGTCAAGTTCCTGCTCTACAGCCTGCTGGGCGGGCTGCTGATGCTGGTGGCCGTCATCGGCGTCTACGTCTACGGCGGCACGTTCCTGTGGAGCGAGCTGGCGGGCCCCGGGGGAGCGCTGGCCGGCGTCGACCCCGCGGCCGCGCGCTGGCTCTTCCTCGGCTTCTTCGTCGCCTTCGCCATCAAGGCGCCGATGTGGCCGGTGCACACCTGGCTGCCTTCGGCGGCCGGGTCCTCCCGGCCGGGCACGGCGGTGCTGCTGGTCGGCGTGCTGGACAAGGTCGGCACCTACGGCATGCTGCGCTACTGCCTGGAGATGTTCCCGGGCGCGGCCACGTGGTTCGTGTGGCCGGTGGTGGTCCTCAGCCTGGTCAGCATCGTCTACGGCGCGGTGCTGGCGATCGCGCAGAGCGACATGATGCGGCTGATCGCCTACACCTCCGTGTCGCACTTCGGGTTCATCACCCTGGGCGTGTTCGTCATGACCTCCCAGGGCCAGTCGGGCGCGGCGCTGTACATGGTCAACCACGGCTTCGCCACGGGAGCGCTGTTCCTGGTGGTCGGTTTCCTCATCGCCCGCCGGGGCTCTTCGGCGATCGCCGACTACCGCGGCGTGCAGAGCAGGGCGCCGGTGCTGGCCGGGGTGTTCCTCGTCGCGGGGCTGGCCGGGCTCGCGCTGCCGGGGCTGTCGCCGTTCGTCAGCGAGTTCCTCGTCTTCATCGGCACCTACGCCTTCCACCCGGTCCCGGCGATCATCGCCTCGGTCGGGGTGGTGCTGGCGGCGCTCTACATCCTGTGGATGTACCAGCGCACCATGACCGGGCCGCTGCCCGAGGGACTGGCGCGGCTGCGCGACCTGTCCCGCCGGGAGACCCTGGCCGTGGCGCCGCTGGTCGCGCTGCTGATCGTCTTCGGCGTCTACCCGCAGCCGCTGCTGGACGTCGTCAACCCCGCCGTCGAGGCGACCATGGAGTCCGTCGGCGCCACCGACCCCGAGCCGGCGATCGGCCACGCGGAGGCGACCGGCGAGGGCGGGTCCGGGCACGAAGGAGGAGGCCACTGATGGGGGAGGAGCGGAGCGGCCGCCGAGCAGCCCGTGCCCGGGCGCGCTGTGCGGGCCCGGAGCCGACCGGGGCGACCACCGGGATGACTGAGACGACCGAGACGACGACACCGGAGAGGGAGCACGCATGATGGCGCCTGTGCAGCTGATGGCGGCTCCGGTCATCACGGAGAACCCGCCCGAGATCGACTACTGGCTGCTGTCGCCGATGCTCGTGGTCTTCGGCGCCGCGGTCGCGGGCGTGCTGATCGAGGCGTTCGTGCCGGCGGCCCGGCGCCGCCCCCTGCAGCTGGGGCTCGCCCTCGCCGCGGTCGGCGCGGCGTTCGTGCTCACCATCCTGGTCACCGGTTCGCTGCCCTCCGGCGAGGCCGGCGTGGGAATCGCGTTCGGCAGCATCGCCGTCGACCGCGTCGCGGTGTTCCTCCAGGGCACGGTGCTGGTGCTGGGGTTCATCAGCCTCCTGCTGATCGCCGAGAACCGCCGCGGCGAAAGCGCCTTCGCGGCGCAGGCGGCGGCGGTCCCCGGCAGCGAGGAGGAGCGCGAGCACGTGATGGCGGGCTCCCAGCACACCGAGGTCTACCCGCTGGTGCTGTTCGCCCTGCTGGGCATGCAGCTCTTCCCCGCAGCCGGCGACTTCCTGACGATGTTCGTCGCGCTGGAGGTGATGAGCCTCCCGCTCTACCTGCTGTGCGGGCTGGCACGCCGGCGCCGGCTGTTCTCCCAGGAGGCGGCCGTGAAGTACTTCCTGCTCGGCGCGTTCTCCTCGGCGTTCTTCCTGTTCGGGATCGCCATGGTCTACGGCTACGCCGGTTCGGTGAACTTCGCCGAGGTGGCCTCGGCCGTCGAGCAGGGCGGCGGGCCGCTCTTCCCCGACGGCGGCGGGCGGCCGCTGCTGCTCCTCGGGATCGGGCTCGTCGCGGTCGGCCTGCTGTTCAAGGTCGGCGCCGTTCCCTTCCACAACTGGAAGCCCGACGTCTACCAGGGTGCGCCCACGCCCATCACGGCGCTGATGGCCTCCTGCACTCTGGTGGCCGCCTTCGGCGCGCTGCTGCGGGTGTTCTACGTCCCCTTCGGCCCCTCGTCCGCGGACTGGGCACCCATGCTGTGGGTCGTGGCCGTACTGACCATGGTGCTGGCGGCGGTGATCGCCGTGACCCAGCGCGACATCAAGCGGCTGTTCGCCTACTCCTCGGTCGTCCACGCCGGGTTCGTGCTGACGGCGGTCGTCGCGGCCAGCCCCGAGGGCCTGGCCGGCGCGATGTTCTACCTGGCCGCCTACGGGTTCACCACGATCGGCGCGTTCGCGGTGGTGACCCTGGTGCGCACGCACGAGAACGGGCCGGAGGCCAACGAGCTGTCGCAGTGGGCGGGGCTGGGCCGTACGTCGCCGATGCTGGCGGGTGCGCTGGCGCTCTTCTTGCTCGCTTTCGCCGGTATCCCGCTGACCAGCGGGTTCATCGGCAAGTTCGCGGTGTTCGAGGCCGCCATGGCGGCGGGGGCGACCCCGCTGGTGGTGGTCGGCGTGCTCAGCAGCGCGGTGACGGCGTTCTTCTACGTGCGCATCATCGTGCTGATGTTCTTCGCCGAGCCGGCCGGGGGCGGCCCGACGGTCGTGCGGGCGGGCGCCTTCACCGGTTCGGCGATCGCGATCGGCGTGGCGGCCACGTTCCTGCTCGGCGTCTTCCCCTCGCCGGTGCTGGACAACCTGGTCCCCCAGCCGGGGCAGGAACAGGGCGAGTCGCTTCTGGCGACGGACGGGGGCGCTCGGTAGCCGGGGTCACTCGGTGGGTGGCTTTGGCAGCCGAATCCGGGTCAGATAACTTGGCTAGTCGGTTTTGTTCATCCCGAGAGCGCGCGATACGTCCGTTTTTGGAGGTGTCGCGCGCCTGCTGACGTGTGGAGCTTCCAGGTGAGCGGTGCTGTCCCGAGCGATTTCCTCGCTCTGCCGAGTATCGACGCGGGCCTCGCCAAGGAGGTCCAGGAAGCTCTGGACGAGGTCGAGAACCTGCTGCGCGAGTCCGTCTCCGCCAGCGACCCGCTGCTGACCGAAGCGGCCTCGCACCTGCTCTCGGCCGGGGGCAAGCGGTTCCGCGCCACGCTGGTGCTGCTCGCCTCGCACTTCGGCGACCCCACGGCGCCCGAGCTGGTTCGCGCCGCCGCCGTGGTGGAGCTGACCCACGTCGCCACGCTCTATCACGACGACGTGATGGACGAGGCGGACCTGCGCCGCGGCGAGCCCAGCGCCAATCAGCGGTGGGGCAACAGCGTGGCGATTCTCACGGGCGACTACGTGTTCGCCCGCGCCTCAGAGATCCTGGCCGACCTCGGCACCGACGCGGTGCGGATGCAGGCGCGCACCTTCGGGCGCCTGGTACAGGGCCAGATCCTGGAGACCTCGGGGCCTCAGGGCGGCACCGACCCCCTGGAGCACTACCTGCGGGTGATCTCCGACAAGACCGCCTCGCTGATCGCGTCCTCCGCGGAGTTCGGCGCGATGTTCTCCGGTGCCGGGCCGCAGGTCACCAGCACCATCACCCGTGCATGCGACGCGCTGGGCATGGCCTTCCAGCTGGCCGACGACATCCTGGACGTCGCGGGCGAGTCCAGTGAGTCGGGCAAGGTGCCCGGCACCGACCTGCGCGAGGGGGTGCTGACCCTGCCGATGCTCTACGCGCTGCGACCGGCCCCGTCGGGCGGCGCCGACGATGCGCGGCTGCGCGAGCTGCTCGGCCGCCCGCTGAGCGAGGCCGAGACCGAGGAGGCGCTCGGGCTGCTGCGCTCGCACACCGCCATCGAGGAGGCGCGCGCCACCACCCGCGAGTGGGCCGACCGGGCGCGCGGGGAGCTGGCCACCCTGCCGTCGGGCCGCACGCGCGAGGCCTTCGAGGCTTTGTGCGACTACGCCGTGCTCCGCTCGGGCTGATCCCCCCGCCCAGCCCGCTCCCGCGCTCCGCCCGCGACACGGACTGAGGCCGGCGGCCCTCGCATCGGGCGCGGGCCCGACCGACCGTTCGCCCGGCGCACAGCCGGGCGGGCGCTGCGCGGGGCGCAAAGTGCGGGTACCGAATCGGTCATCTGTCGGCAATGTCCCTTCCTGTCCTTGCATGTCCCCTTCACCTGCGGGAATCTGCCGACTGGCGGCCCCGGTGCGCAGCCGCGCGCTGCGCTGGGCCGAGCACGCTCGCAGGCGATACGGGGGGAAGTGAGTCGCCGTGGCACCGCAGGGGACCCAGCGTTTGATCGGGCACCGCCTGGTCGACAAGGACGGCGCGGCAGTGGGCAAGATCGGGCAGGTCTTCTATGACGACCAGACCGACGCGGCCAAGTGGATCACCGTGCGCACGGGCCTGTTCGGCTCGCGCGAGAATCTCGTGCCGTTGTCCGGCGCCGAGATGGTCTACGACGCGTTGCAGGTGCCCTGGTCGCGCAGCAGGATCAAGAGCGCGCCGAGCTTCGACGTCGACCAGCACATATCGGTGGAGCAGGAGGACCAGGTCTACGCGCATTACGGGCTGAGCCCGGAGATCCCGGGACAGCGCGTTCCCGAGCAGTACGAGCGTCCGCGCGGCAGGCACGCGCGGCCCGAACCCGCTGAGCGGTCCAGGACGCCGGCCGACAGGCCCGGCCCGCCGACCGGGAGGCCCGGTCCACCGCCGGAGAGGACCGGCCCTCCGCCGGAGAGGCCGGGTCCGCCGGCTGAGAGGCCCGGGCCCGACGCCGTTCCCGTTCGCGGAGTCCCGAGCGGGGCGCGGCAGCCGGATGAGGAGCAGCGGCCGATGTGGGAGCCGAGCGGTCGGAGTGCGCCCACACCGCGCCTCGGGGACGAGTGGGGCTGGGACGCCGATCCGCGTTCGCTGCCCGGGGACGAGTGGGGCCGGGACACGGCTCCGCGCTCGCGGCCCCAGCAGGGCACCGGAGCCTGACACCGGGTTCCCGGCCCGGGGCCGCGGCCGGCGCTCCCGCCCGCCGGCCGCGGCCCCGGGGCGCACGGGGGGTCGCCTGTCCCGGTCCGGGGGCGCCGCTGCCGGCCCGTCGGTGCCGCGCTCGCCGAGGGATGAGCGGAGCGGCGTTCAGTCGGTCTCGCCGACGGGTTCGCCCGCGGGCGCGGTCCCCTCCGCTGCGGGGGTTCGCCTGCGGCCGCTCCGGGGAGCGGCGGGCCGGGCCTCCGGCTCGGCGTCGCGGCGTGCGCGGGAGGTGCGGGCGTTGTGCCGGAGCATGTCGGTGACGAAGACGGCGAGCGCGCACCACACGATCGCGAACCCGACCCAGCGGCTGGGCGGCATCTCCTCGGCGAAGAGCAGCCAGGCGAACAGGAACTGCATCACCGGGACGATGAACTGCAGCAGCCCGAGCATGCTCAGCGGGATCCGGCGGGCGGCCGCGCCGAAGGCCAGCAGGGGCAGCGCGGTGACGACCCCCGAGCCCACCAGTGCGACGCTGTGCCAGGGCGAGGCGCCGGTGAAGGTTCCGGAGCCGGTGGCCTGCAGGAACACGATGTAGCCGACGGCGGGCAGGAACAGCAGCAGCGTCTCCGCGGCCAGGCTCTCCACCCCGTCCATCCCGGCCAGCTTCTTCAGAGCGCCGTAGGTGGCGAAGGAGAACGCCATGCCCAGCGAAAGCCACGGCACGCCGCCGTAGGCCACGCTCAGCACCGCCACGGCCACCGCGCCCAGCGCCACCGCGGCCGCCTGGGCACGGCGCAGCCGCTCGGCGAAGAACACCACCCCCACCAGCACGCTTACCAGCGGGTTGATGAAGTACCCCAGTGCGGCCTGGCTCGTCTGCCCGCTGTTGACCGTGTAGACGAACAGCCCCCAGTTCACCGAGATCACCGCGGCGGCCCCGGCGAGCATCGCCAGGCGGTCGGGGCGGCGGAGCAGGGCGGCCAGCCACCGCCAGTGCGCGCGCAGCGCCAGCAGCACCAGCACGGTCAGCAGGGACCACACCATCCGGTGGGCGATCACCTCGGTGGCTCCGGCCGCGGAGACCAACGGCCAGTAGAGCGTGGACAGGCCCCACATCAGATAGGCGCCGGCCCCGAGAAGTACACCGCGATTGGAATCAGGCACGCTGGCAAGCCTAGGCCAGAATTCATCCCATGAGCGTCCGAATACGCTCCGATCGGGCGGCCTCCGACCGGCCGCACGCGCGGCCCCCGGGTAGCCTGGAGGCATGTTCGGCAAGCAGATGACCATGGTCACTCCGGAGCAGGCCCTGCCCGGCAGGGACGCCGCGATGCCGGTTCCCGAGCGCCACGAGGTGCTCGGCACCCCACTGGCCCCGCCCTACCCCGAGGGCAGCGAGATCGCCGAGTTCGGAATGGGCTGCTTCTGGGGCGCCGAGCGCGCCTTCTGGGAGATCGGCGCCGGCAACGGCATCATCACCACGGCCGTGGGCTACGCCGGCGGCTACACCCCCAACCCCACCTACGAAGAGGTGTGCAGCGGCCGCACCGGCCACACCGAGGCCGTCCGCGTGGTCTTCGACCCCCGCGCCATCTCCTACACGGACCTGCTCAAGGTCTTCTGGGAGGGCCACGACCCCACCCAGGGCATGCGCCAGGGCAACGACCTGGGCACCCAGTACCGCTCCGCGATCCTCTACCGCGGCGACGACCAGAAGGCCGCCGCCGAGTCCTCGCGCGAGGCCTTCCAGGGGGTGCTGACCGGGTCCGGCCACGGCGCGATCACCACCGAGATCGCCGCCGCAGGCCCGTTCTACTTCGCCGAGGGCTACCACCAGCAGTACCTCTCCGACGCCAAGAACCCCAACGGCTACTGCGGCCTCGGCGGAACCGGCGCCACCTGCCCCGTGGGAGTCGCCCGCACGCAGTGACGGGAGGCGTCCCGGGCGCCGGCGGCGGCGCGGCCGGGACGCCGCTCCGTGGTCTACGCTCGTCGCATGCCCCACCGCGAGCACGACGCCGGCCTCGTCTGGAACCGGTTGTCCGCGCCCCGTATGGCTCCCTACCTGGAGAAGGCGGGCGGAGACAAGGGCGATGCGCTCGCGCTCTACGAGTGGAGCACGCGCACCGCTGCTGCGGCCTTCGAGGACGTCGGCCACTTCGAGGTGCTGCTGCGCAACGCCGTCGACTCCTGCCTCCGGCGCCACTTCCGCGAGGACGAGCGCAAAATCCCGTGGTTCCTGCTGCCGCTGCCGGGCGGCGAGGGTGCCGCCGCACCGGTGCGGTCGGTGCGTGAGCGCTTGCGGGAGGAGGGCAAGGAGTCCCGGGACCAGATCGTCGCCGGGCTCACCTTCGGATACTGGTCGGGGTTGCTCGGGCCCGAGTACGCGGAGCTGTGGCGGGACGGGCTGCACAAAGCGTTTCCGAACGCGCCGGGGCGGCGCCGCAGGGTGTTCGCTGCGCTGGACGGCATCCGCGTGTTCCGCAACCGCCTCGCCCACCACGACTCCATGCTCGGCGTGGACGTCCCCTTCGAGGCGCGGAGGGTCTTCGCGGCCGCCCGCTGGATCGACGAGGACGCGGCTGCCTGGTTGGAGCGCCGCAGCCGGGTGCTGGAGCTGTGCCGGCTGTGCCCGACCGGCGCGGGGGACACGGCCGCCGACCGCGCCCGGGAGCGCCGCAAGCCCCTGCGAGCGGTGCTGCGCAGCGCCGCGGGCCTGCGGGCCGCCGCACGCAGCCGACCGCGCACCTGAGCGGCGTATTCGGCCCGGGTCCGATGAGCACCACCGCAGGCGGCGCGACCACGCGGCCGGGGGCGTTCGGCCGCGTGGTCCCTCGCGTCAGCGCTGCCAGCGCCGCTCCGGCGCGCGGACGGCGAACGCCCGTGGCGTCCGCTCCGCCCTGCCGGGCGAGAGCGCAGGACACCCCGCCCCTCACCGAAACCGCTCGGGCGCCGGCGGCGGCGACAGGCTCGTTCTTGCAGGTTGTTCAGCGGGAGAGGTTGCGGTAGGCCCGGGCGGAGAGCGGGACGAACACCGCCAGCAGGAGCGCGGGCCAGGCGAACGCCAGCGCCACCGCATGCTCGGCGAGAACCCCGCCCGTGGTGCCGAGCGGGTTGCCGAACAGCTCCCGGCACGCGGCGGCGGTCGCCGACACCGGGTTCCAGCCGGCGAGGAAGCCGAGCCAGCCCGGCATCGTCTCGGGGGCCACGAAGATGTTGGACAGGAATCCGAACGGCCACACCAGCACCTGGACCGCAATCAGCGCACCCTCGCTGCGGATCGCCAGACCGAGGTAGACCCCCACCCAGAGCACGGCCAGGCGCAGCCACAGCAGCAGCGCCGCCGCGAGGAGCGCCGAACCGATCGACCCGTCGACGCGCCAGCCGATGGCCAGTCCGCCCGCCATCAGCACGGCGAGCTGGACGACGGAGTTCATCAGGTCGGCGGCCGTGCGGCCGAGCGGGACACCGACGGCGGAGATCGGCATGGAGCGCAACCGGTCGGTGATCCCGCGCTTGGTGTCCTCGGTGATCGCGCCCATCGTGCTTTCGATGCCGAAGAGCATGGTCAGGGTGAACATGCCGGGCAGCAGGTAGGGGAGGTAACCGCCGCCCCCGGGCAGGTCGATCGCGCCGCCGAACAGGTAGCCGAACACCAGCAGCAGCATGACCGAGAAGGCGATCCCGATGACCGGGGCCCACGGTTCGCGCTGCCAGTGCTTGAGGTCCCGCACGGTCAGGACCCAGCCGTGGCGGAGAGTCTGGAGGGTCATCGCAGGGCTCCTTCGTGCTCGGCGGCCTCGCCGTCGGCGGTGAGGTGGAGGAAGACCTCGTCGAGGGTCGGGCGGCGCAGGACGGCGTCGTCGACGCCGATGGACGCGGCGTCGAGAGCGCGGACCGCCGCCACCAGGGCGGCGGTGCCGCCGGACGGCCCGGCCTCGACGGTGACACGCAGCGCCTCGGCGTCCGGTGTTCCGCCGAGCACTTCGGCGGTGCGATGCAGCTCGCCGGGGTCGCGCGGGGTGATGATGACCCGGTCGCCGCCGAGGGAGCCCTTGAGCTGCGAGGAGGTGCCCTCTGCGATCACCCGGCCGGCGCCGAGGACCGTGAGCCGGTCGGCGAGCTGGTCGGCCTCGTCCAGGTACTGCGTCGTGAGCAGCACCGTGGTTCCCTCGCCGACCACCCGCCTCAGGGTCGTCCAGACGTCGTTGCGCCCGCGCGGGTCGAGACCGCTGGTCGGCTCGTCGAGGAAGAGCAGCCGCGGCCGTGTCACCAGGGCGACGGCGATGTCCAGCCGGCGGCGCATGCCGCCCGAGTATGTCGAGACCTTGCGGTCGGCCGCGGCGGAGAGTCCGAAGGCGTCGAGCAGCTCGCCGGCGCGGGCGCGGGCGGCCGCCTTCGCGAGGTTGTGCAGCCGGCTGAACATGACCAGGTTCTCCCGGCCGTGGAGCTTCTCGTCCAGTGCGCTGGTCTGGCCGACCAGGCCGATGGCCGCGCGCACGTCGCGGGGCGAGCGGCCCACGTCGTGTCCGGCGACGCGGGCCTCGCCGGAGTCGGGGCGGGTGAGGGTGGTGAAGATGTTGACCGCGGTGCTCTTGCCGGCGCCGTTCGGGCCGAGCAGGGCGTGCACGGTGCCGGGCGCGACCTCCAGGTCGAGGCCGTCGAGGGCCCGGGTAGGACCGTAGCGCTTGTGTAACCCGCGGGCGAGCAAAGGCGTGGCGGCGGTCATGGGCATCCTAACTTTGTACGGCGTACGGAGAATAAGATGCTGAGTGTAGCATGAACTCTGTACGCCGTACGAAGAAGTAGGATGGGATGCCGTGACCCGCGACCCCGATCCCTCGCTGCGCCTGCTCTGGCGCCACGCGGCACCCGGGCAGGAGCCCCAGCGCCGCCGCGGACCCAAGCAGCGGCTCTCGGTCGACGAGGTGGTGGACGCGGCGATCGGCCTCGCCGACGCCGAGGGCCTGGACGCCGTCACCATGCGCGGGCTCGCCGGGCGGCTCGGACTGGCTCCGATGACGCTCTACACCTACGTGCCCAGCCGCCAGGACCTGATCGTGCTGATGGTCGACCAGGCGCTCGGCCGCACCCACCTGCCCGAGCTTCCCGACGACGCGCGGCTGCGGCTCGAACTCGTCGCCCGGGTGCAGCACGACGACTGCCGCGCCCACCCCTGGCTGCTCGACGTCACCGGTGTGCGGGCGTGGCTCGGTCCCCACGCGGCCGACCGGTACGAGTGGCAGCTCGCGGCGGTGGACGGGCTCGGACTCGGCGACATCGAGATGGACCAGACGGTCGCGCTGCTGGTCGGGTTCGCCGGCAGCATCGTCCACGCCGAACACCGGGTCCGGCGCGCCGAGCAGGAGTCCGGGGTGAGCGACCGCGAATGGTGGGACGCCAACGCCCCGGCGCTCGGCGAGCTGATGGCGGGCCGGTCCTACCCGCTGGCCGGCAGGGTCGGGCTGACGGTTGGCGAGGCCTACCAGGCGGCCGGTTCACCCGAGCGGGAGCTGGAGTTCGGGCTGGCCCGGATCATCGACGGCGTGCTCGCCCACGCGTCCCGGGCCTCCGCCGACCAGAGCCCGCCCGCGCCGGAGCGGTAGGCGCGGCGCTCCCGGGCGCGGTGCCGACTGCCCGCTTTACCCACCCGGTGGGAGGACATCGGGTGGTGCAGCCGGCTGGACGGCGCCGCCGGAGGCGTTCACAGGGCTCCGCCCGCGCGGTTGGTGCGCACGATCAGGTAGACGAGGTAGGGCGCCCCCAGCACGCCGGTGATGACCCCCACGGGGTAGCGGGTGCCGAAGGCGAACTGTCCGCAGAGGTCGGCCACCAGCACGAGCAGGGCGCCGACCAGCGCCGAGGGGACGAGCAGGGAGCCGTTCGGCCCGAGGATGCGCGCCGCGATCGGACCGGAGAGGAAGGCCGCGAACGCGATCGGCCCCGTCGCGGCGATCGCGAAGGCGATGAGCCCGACCGCCCCCGTGGTGGCGACGAGCCGTGTCCGGTCGACGCGGACGCCCAGGGCCGACGCGGTCTCGTCGCCCAGCCGCAGCACCGTGAGGTCGCGCGATATGGACAGCAGCACGGGCCCGATCACGACCAGCGCGGCGACGACCGGGAGGGCCTCCTCCCAGCCGGCGCCGTTGAGGCTGCCGGTGAGCCAGCGCAGCGCCTCCTGCAGGTCCCACTGGGCCGCGCGGTCGAGGACGTAGGCGGTGACGCTGTCGAGCATGGCCGCGATCCCGATACCGATCAGGATGAGCCGGGTGCCGGTGACCCCGCGCTTGAACGACAGCACGTACACGATCAGGGACACGGCCAGGCCCGCGGCGATCGCGAAGACCGACACCCCGGTCCCGTCGAGGGAGAGCACCACGATCGCGAAGGTCGCGGCCGCACTGGCGCCCGAACTGATTCCGATGATGTCCGGGCTGGCGAGCGGGTTGCGCAGCATGGTCTGGAAGGTGACGCCCGCCAGCCCGAAGCACACGCCCGCCGCCGCCGCGAGCACGGCCCGCGGCAGCCGCAGCCGGCCCACGGTGAACGAGGCGCCCGGCACGTCCTGACCCAGAATCACGCCCAGAACGTCCCCGGGCGGGTAGAAGGTCCGCCCGATCATCAGCGTCGCGGCGAACACGAGGACGATCAGGGCGGACAGGACGGCGATCACCGTCCGCCGCCGGCGCAGGCTGCGCCTCCGGACAGGGCCGACGCCTGTCCGGCCGGTCTCGGCGGTGAGGGCGCTCACAGGTCACGAACCTTCTGACGGCGGACGATGTAGATGAAGAACGGACCGCCCACCAGAGCGGTCACGATGCCGACGTCGACCTCGCCGGGCCGTGCCACGACGCGGCCCACGACGTCGGCCGCCGTGAGGAGGGCGGCGCCGCCGACCGCCGAGAACGGCAGCAGCCACCGGTGGTCGACGCCGACGAGCAGTCGGCACACGTGCGGCACGACCAGCCCGACGAAGCCGATCGGGCCGGTGACGGCGGTGGTCGCGCCGCACAGCACGACAGCGCCGAAGGCGGACGTCGTCCGCGCGATCGCGACGCGCGTCCCCAGGCCCGCGGCGACGTCGTCGCCCAGCGCCAGGAGGTTGAGCCAGCGGGCCGACAGCAGGCAGACCAGGAAGCCGACCGCGAGGAACGGGAGGACCCGGCCGATGCTGTCGAACGTGCCGCCGCCGACACCGCCGATCTGCCAGGACCTGACGCTGTCGGCGATGTCGCCGCGCGGAAGCACGACGGCGCTGATGGACGACGCCAGAGCGGCGGAGGTCGCCGCGCCGGCGAGGGCGAGCTTGAGCGGGGTCGCCCCGCCCCGTCCCATGGACCCGATGGCGTAGACGAACACGGCGGTGGCGCCCGCGCCTGCGATCGCCACCCAGGTGTACGCGCTCGCCGACGTCAGGCCGAAGTAGCCGATACCCGAGGCGACGGCGAGCGAGGCGCCCATGTTCACGCCGAGGATCCCCGGATCCGCCAGCGGGTTGCGGGTGACCCCCTGCATCACCGCCCCCGCGACGCCGAGGGCGGCGCCCGCGGCGGCGGCGAGCAGCGTCCGGGGGATCCGCTTGGCCACAGCCGCCTGGTCGAAGCCCTCGACCGAGCCGGACAGGGCCGCCAGGACGTCGGCCCACTCGACGTCGCGGGAGCCGACGGTCACCGAGGCCGCCGCGAGCGCGACCAGGACGCCGGACAGGGCGAGCAGCCAGAGGGGCGTGCCCCGCGGCGGCCGCCGCCGTCGGGCGGTGTCCGCCGCGGGCGCGGCGTGGGCCGTCACCGCTTCGCGTCAGCGGCTTCGGACAGGAGCGACAGGTAGTCGTCGAGGACCCACGAGATCGACAGCGGTGTCGGGTTCGCGGCCGTACCCAGCGGGCTCTCGCCGGGAAGGTTGACGATCGCGCCGTTCTCCACGGCCGGCATCTGCGAGAGCAGGGGGTCGCCCTCCAGGGCGTCTACGAGCTCGTCGCCGCCGTAGGTGACGATGATGTCCGCGTCGTCGAAGGCGTCCGCTCGTTCGGCGCTCTGGGTGAGGGAGAACTCCTCGGTCTCGGCCGAGGCGTCCGCGATGCTCTGCGGGGTCTCCATCCCGAGGTCCTCGAAGAACATGGCGCGCGTGTCGTGGGCGGTGTAGAAGCTGACCTCGCTGAGGTCCGTGGTGTCGACGTGCGTCAGGAACATCGCCGACTCGCCCTCGATAGCGGGATACTCGGCGACCGCCGCCTCGATCTCCTCGTCGAGGTCGGAGACGAGCTTCTCGCCCTCGTCCGCCATGCCGATGGCCTTGCTGTTCATCCTGATCAGCTCCCGCCACGGCGTGCCCCAGGCGGTCTTGGGGTAGGCGACGACGGGGGCGATCTCGCTCAGCGTGTCGTAGTCCTCCTGAGTCAGTCCTGAGTAGGCGGCGAGGATCACGTCCGGCTTGGTGTCCGCGACGGCCTCGAAGTCGATGCCGTCGGTCTCGTCGAACAGCACGGGCGTTTCGGCGTCGAGCCTCTTGAGGCGCTTCTCGACCCAGGGGAGCACGCCGTCGCCGTCGTCATCGCCGAAGTTGGCGGCGGCCATGCCGACCGGCACGACCCCCAGGGCGAGCGGGACCTCGTGATTGGCCCAATTGACCGTCGCCACGCGTTCGGGCTTCGTCTCGATCGTGGTCTCGCCGAACGCGTGCTCGACGGTGACGGGGCTCCAGTCGCCGGAGCCGCCGGATCCCTCGTCGGAGGGCGACGAGGAGCAGGCTGCGGTCCCGGCGGCGAGCAGTGCGGCCGTGGCGAGTGCGACCAGCCGTGAAACGCGGGGCATGGCTTCCTTCCGGTTGTGGCGGGCCGCGCGGCGGGGCCCGGCTCTCCCGCCGCCTGGCGCGCCTTCTACGGCGTCCCGCTGCGTCGGGGGACCGGCCGGAGGGCACGTCTCGATACGGCGCACGACGCGCACGCGACCGCTGCGGCAGCAGACTTAGGTTTGCCTAGCCAAAGCTAGAGCTGGGCGCCTCGGGTGCGCAACCGCGCAGATACGACAGTGTTTGTCGCAGAACGGACAAGCGCCGCGCGCATGTCCGTTCGCCGCGTCACTGCGACCGGAACCGCCCCGGGCTCACCCCGGTGATCCGCCGGAAGGCGGCGCCGAACGCGCTCGCCGAGTGGTATCCGACACGCTCGGCCACCTCGTCGAGCCGGTCGCCGCGCGCGAGCATCGCGACCGCCTGCTGCATACGCGCCGCGGCCACCCACCGGCTGAACCCCAGACCGGTCTCGGACTGGAACGTCCGCGTGATGGTGCGCGTGCTCACGCCGAGCCGCGAGGCCCACACGGCCAGCGTCGTCGCGTCACCGGGATCCTCGCGTACGGCGGCGGTGATGGGGGCGAGCAGCGGCGAGTCCGGCACCCGCAGAGTGAGCTCGTGGCGGGCCGGCACGAGGAGGTCGAGCACCATCGCCTCCGTGCGCGCACGCGCGGCCGGGGCCAGGCCGTCGGCGTCCAGCCGGTCCAGCAGCAGCCGCAGCAGCGAGGTCAGCTCCACCGCGACGGGCACGTCAGAGATCGACGGCACCGCGTCGACGGCGAAATGCGCGGCGCGATGGCGGAGGCCGGCGGGCGTCCACCCCGCGTGGGGCGTACCGGCCGGTACCCACAGGGCGGCGGTCGGGGTGATCGTCCAGACCCGGCCGCCGATGACGGCCGACGAGGCGCCCCGCTCGTTCCAGAGGAGCTCGTGCGTGGGGTGCGAATGCATCTCCCAGAACGTGTCGCCGGGGATGGTCTCCACCGAGCTCTGGACGACGAACGGCACGTCGATCTCGCCGGCGCGGTACAGGGGAAGGCTGCGCCGGTCGGTCGCGCCGTCCGGCGGCGGTCCGCCATCGCGCAGCAGAACCGCCGGACTCGGCGCGATGTCTCGTTCGGCCACGTCATCCAGGCTAAGCGCCGGCGGAAGAGCGGGCGCGGGCGGCCCGGTCCGCGCACCGCGCCTGCCCGAGCCGCCCGAGGGGCGGGGCCGGCAGGCGCGGCCGCGCGGCGCCTACGGCTGCGTGAGCACCTTGGCCGGGTCGGGGCAGTAGGCGGTCATCCAGTGCGGATCGATGCGGTAGTAGACCACGTCCCCCCAGTTCATCGGGGTCTCGCCGTAGTGGGCCACGAGGTGCTCCAGTACCGCCGGCCAGCCCGCGGCCTCCGGGTCGGCCGCGTCCGGCGGCGTGATGGGAACCGCTGTGCCGTGGGTGAACACGCCCAAGTCGTCACCCCGGATGTGGGCGGCGCTGACAGCGGGGCGCGCCGCCAGATGGCGGGCCTTGGCGGAGGACCGCTCGGTGCCGACGACCCAGCGCCCGTGCAGGAAGTGGCCGTCGACGCCGCTGATGCGGGGTTCGCCGGCGGCCGTCACCGTCGCCAGCGCCAGGGTGCACATACCGGTGAGCGCGCGGGCGGTCTGCTCGGCGGTGAGCGTGCTCGGGTTGTCCCCGTCGGCCTGGTAGATCGAGCGCAGGTGCGCGCCCGCGCCGCCAAGTGAGCGGTCGAGCAGGTCCTGGAGGTCGCCGAGTTCGGTGCTGGTCTCGTACATGCGGGCGATTCTGCCGCCGAATCCTGACACCGCCCGTCAGGAACGCCGTGCGGGGCGCAGGCGGTCTCCCCTCGGCCCGAAATCGTCGGTAGCGGGTGAGACGCTTCCCACATGATCGACCATCTGTCCATACAGGTCGCCGACATGGCGGCCGCCACGGCCTTCTACGACGCGGTGCTCGCACCCCTGAACGGGCGGCGGGTGATGGACTTCGGCGAGGACGCCGTCGCCTACGGCGTCGGCGAGTCCCCGGTCTTCTGGGTGGGCCCGACCGCCTCTTCGGCGCCCCCGCGGGAGGTCCACCTCGCCTTCGCCGCCGGTGACCGCGCGGCCGTCGAGGCGTTCCACGCGGCCGCCGCGGCCGCCGGAGCCGAGGTACTGCACGCGCCGCGGGTGTGGCCGGAGTACCACCCGCACTACTACGGCGCCTTCGTGCGCGATCCCGACGGCAACAACGTCGAGGCCGTCTGCCACGCACCGGAGTGACCCGGGTCCTCCGGCGCCACCCGTGCCGGAGGAGCCCCGCCCGGGTTCGCGCGTGTGTGGCGTGCCGGCCTCCGCACGCCTCGGTGTGGCGGCCGCCGCAGCCGGGGCGGCGGTGGTGGACTGGTGGAGTGAACGCGGGCGGGGGAGACGGCGACGACCACCCGGGCGCGCCGGCGGGTGCGGGTTCCGCCGCGCGGCGGAACCCGTGGCCGACGGTCAAGGACGTGCTGGTGACGGTCGTCGCCGACGCCGCCCTGCTCGCGGTCTACGTGCTCGCGCCGCTGACCCCGTCGGTCGACCGGCATCTGACGCTGCGCTCGATCGGCGCGCTGCTGCTGTTCGCCGGCCTCGTCGTCTGGCAGGTCCGCGCGGTCTCACGCGCACCCCGGCCGGAGCTGCGCGCCGGAGCCGCGGTCGGCCTGCTCGCGGCGGCCTACCTGCTGGGCTGGGCCGCGGTCTATGTGCTGCACTCCGCAGCGGAGCCGGCCGCGTTCACCGAGCGGCTGAACCGCGTGGACGCGCTGTACTTCACCGTGACCGTGTTCGCCACGGTCGGGTTCGGCGACATCGTCCCGCTCACCCCGACCGCCCGCGCGGTGGTGACACTCCAGATGCTGCTCAATCTGCTGCTGATCGGTGCCGTCCTGCGCCTCGTCGTGGACACCGCCCGCCAGCGCCGGCGCAGCCTCGACCGCGGCTGAGCCCCGCGCTGTCCGCCAGGTCCTGCTCACGACGTGCTTCATGTCCGGCGCGCCCGGTCCGGAGGCCGGACGCGCCCGGTCACTCGCCGGCGATCCGCTGCCGCCAGTCGCCTTCGGCGGTGAGCCAGTGCGGGGCGATCCGCACGGGGAAGGGCAGGTCCGCCTCCAGGACGTCTTCGCCGTGGGCCTGGGCCGCCTCGACGTAGCAGCCGTCCTCCAGACGCAGCGCGAGAATCCCGGTCTTGTCCGGCGCGGGGTCGACGATCCAGTAGGACTCGATGCCGAACTCCGCGTACTCCTGCCGCTTGGTGTGCGTGTCGCGCAGCACACTCTCCGGGGAGACGACCTCCACCGCCAGTGCCGGCGGCCGTGTCAGGTAGGGCTGGTCCGCGTCGCGCTGCCGGATTACCGCCAGGTCCGGGATGCGGTGGCGGGTCCGGTCCGCGTTGAGGTCGATGCCTGCTCCGGGCAGGACGACGAACTCCGGCGGAGCGCTGTTGGCGAGGTGCGTGCAAAGCCGTCCCTCGATCAGCGTGTGCATGAATACCGGCGCCGGGGACACGTCAAGCTTCCCCTCGGCCAGCTCGTAGCGCCTGCCGTCGTCCGGCATGCGCGCCAGGTCCTCCGTCGTCAGACGCTCGGCGGGCGGGCCCGCCTTTCCGATGCTCATAATCGCCATACTGCCTCCTAACTCGCATGGAGACCAGTATCCGGACGCCTGTTCGGTTACGGGCGAGTACGCTGCAAATTCTCCGGAAGGATGTCCGGCTTGTCGGGGGTTGCCGCGAAAACTCCCGTCGGTCGGGCCCGAGAATGGCGAAGGCCCGGGCGGCCGTCGTGCCGCCCGGGCCCGATGCGCCGGCAGACGGGACTCAGCTGACGCCGATGCCCTTCTCGTCGTGCACGTCGACGACGGAGCAGCCGTCGGGGGCGAAGCCCGAGGCCTGGAGCACGTCGACGCACACCGGGACGGTGATGTTCTGCACGTCGGCGTTGTTGTCGGCGCTGGCGGTGCCGGCCATGGCGCCGAGGGCGAGGGCCGTCCCGGCGATGAGGCCGGAGACCGTGGCGATGCGCTTCATGGGATTCCTCTCGGAGTACGGGAAGCTCACGAGGGCGGCCGTTCTCTCCGCCCCGCGACAAGTAACTTAACGTAGTTGAGGAAGCACGTCACGTGGTTATGGGCAAAACGCCGACGATTATTTCGTCCATGACCTGCGAAGATCCGGCTTTCGGTGCAGAACGGACGCTTCACCCTCCGTCGCGGCCGCCGCGCGCAAGCGCCGGACCCGCTTGCGCGGCCGGGATCGCGGGGCCGGCCCGCCGTCGGCCCGGCCCGGCCCGTCCGACACGGGAGCGGCCCGCGTGCGTCGCACGCGGGCCGTTGCGGTGCCGGGCCGGCGCCCTCGGCCGAACACGGCCGCCGGCCGGATCCCGGACGTACTCCCGGTTACCAGCCCTGCTGGCCGTAGCCCGGGTACTGCTGCCCGTAGCCCGGCTGCTGTCCGTAACCCGGCTGCTGCTGTTGTCCGTAACCGGGGTACTGCTGCTGCCCGTAGCCCGGGTACTGCTGCTGGTACTGCTGGTAGCCCTGGCTGTACTGCTGCCCGGTCTGGTACTGGTAGCCCGCATACGGGTCCTGCTGCTGTCCGCCGGTGGGCTGCTGCTGATAGGCCTGCTGCTGTCCCGTGTTGTTCTCGGCGGCCTGCTGGCCGCCCGAGGCCTGTGCGCCGCCCCCGGCGTCGGGCCGGAAGATGAACAGCCGCGCGGACTCCCCGTCCTCGCCCGCGCTCGGCGTGATCTGGTCCAGACGCCACCCGGCCTCCTCGATCCCCTCGAGGATGCGGGTCAGGCCGGGGCGGACCTTGCTGGACGCCTCGTCGTAGCTGTTGACGTCCAGTTGCACGATGAACATCCGGCGCCTCTGCTGCGCGGCGACCTTCGCGTGCTCGACGACGGTGCTGTCCCTCACGACCTGCGTGACGCTCATGTGTCAACCGTACCTATCTGCTCTGTGCGGCACTCGCCTGCCCGTTGCTCGTCGCCCGCCATTCACGTCAGCCGAGAAGCCGCTGCGCCGGGCACGTCCGCACCCATGATGCCTTCTTTGGGAGTCTTCTAGCCAGAAGTCCCGGAACGGCTACGCTCCTACCGCCTCCACCGCGTCCCTGATCGGCGTGGGCCCGCCCACCAGCTCCAGAACCCGGCCGATGGTGGCGGGCTCGTCGAGCAGTGCGGCGATGACCGCGGCGACGTCCTCGCGCGGAATCTCCGCCCGCTCCACCTTGGGCGCGAGCCACACCTTCCCGGTTCCCGCCCCGTCCGTGAGCCGGCCCGGTCGCAGGATCGTCCAGTCGGTCTCCAGGCTTCGCCGGCGCAGCTCGTCGTCGGCGGCGCGCTTGGCCTCCACGTAGGCGGCCCACACCGGCTCCGAGTCGGGCGGCGGCCCCTCGTCCACCGCGATCGCCGAAACCATGATGTAGCGCCGCACACCGGCCAGCGAGGCTGCGTCGGCCAGCAGTCGGGCCGCGTCCCGGTCGACCGTGGCCTTGCGCGCCGCGCCGCTTCCCGGGCCGGCGCCCGCCGCGAAGACCACCGCGTCGGCGCCCATCACCTTCTCGGTGAGCTGGGTGACGGTGGCCTCCTCCAGATCGAGCACGACCGGTTCGGCACCGGCTTCGCGCACGTCGGCGGCGTGGTCGGGATTGCGGATCAGGCCTACCGGCGTGTCACCGCGCGCGGCCAGGAGCCGTTCGAGCCGCAACGCGATCTTGCCGTGTCCTCCGGCGATGACAATACGCATACCCGCAGGCTATGCCCTCCGCCCGGCGTCCGGCCCGCGGCCACCGAAGGAGCCGGAGGAGGCGGCGCGCACCGGCGCGCGGTGCCGCACCGGCGGCGCGCGCCGCGGCTCACCCGCCGGCGAAGCGCTCCCGCAGCACCCGCTTGAGCAGTTTGCCGCTGGCGTTGCGCGGCAGGTCGTCGACCAGGTGCACGCGTTTGGGCGTCTTGAACCCCGCCAGCCGCTCGCGCACGAACGCGATCAGCTCGTCCTCCGTGGCCGGGCCCTTCAGTACGGCGACCGCCGTGACGGCCTCGCCCCACTCGGAGTGGGGCACCGCGATCACGGCCGTCTCGGCGACGGAGGGGTGCTGGTAGAGCACGTCCTCGACCTCGCGCGGCGCCACCAGCACTCCGCCGGTGTTGATGACGTCCTTCACCCGGTCCACGATCGTGAAGAAGCCCTCGGAGTCGCGCCGCGCGATGTCGCCCGAGCGGAACCAGCCGTCGCGGAACGCCTCCTTGGCCTCCTCGGGCTTGTCCCAGTAGCCCACGCACAGCTGCGGGGAGCGGTAGACGACCTCGCCGCGCTCGCCCGGGGCGACGTCGGCACCCTGCTCGTCAACCAGGCGCGCCTCGACGAAGAGCACGGGCCGCCCGCAGGAGTCCATCCGCCCCTCGACGTGCTCCTCGGGCCGCAGCACCGTGGCCAGCGGACCGATCTCGCTCTGCCCGAAGCAGTTGTAGAAGCCGATGCCCGGGTGGCGTTTGCGGATGCGCTCCAGCACCGGCACCGGCATGATCGCCGCTCCGTAGTAGGCCTTGGCCAGTCCGGACAGGTCGCGCGTCGCGAAGTCGGCGTGGTTGGACAGCGCCGCCCAGACCGTGGGGGCCGCGAAGAACGAGGTGATGCCGTTCTCCTCGATGCGGCGCAGGAGGTCGGCGGGCTCGGGGGTCTCGACGACCTCGCTGTAGGCGCCCGCCGCCAGCGCCGGCATCAGGAACACGTGCATCTGGGCGGAGTGGTACAGCGGCAGGGCGTGCAGCATCCGGTCGCCCTCGGAGATGTCGAGGGCGTGCAGGCAGCTGAGGTACTCGTGCACCAGTGCCCGGTGGGTCATCATGGCGCCCTTGGGCGCCGACGTGGTGCCGGAGGTGTAGAGCAGCTGGACGAGGTCGGTGTCGCCCACGTCGGTGAAGACCTCCGCGGGGGCGTCGGGATCGCGCGCGACCTCCAGCACCGACTCCCCGGCTCCGCGCAGGGCCAGCACTTCGCGGGCGGGGATCTGCGAGCGGACCTCCTCGACGCGGCCGGCGAGCCTGGGGTCGGCCAGTACCACGATGCTGCCCGACTGCGACAGCAGGTAGCTCAGCTCGGCGCCGCCGAGGTTCTGGTTCACCGGCACGTGCACCAGGCCCGCCCGCGCGCAGCCCAGGAACGCCAGCAGGTAGGCATCGGAGTTGTGGCCGTAGGCGGCCACCCGGTCGCCGCGGGTCAGGCCGAGGCCCAGCAGCCACGCCGCAACGCGCGTCACGCCCCGGTCGAGTTCGGCGAAGGTCCACTCGCGGTCGCCGAAGCGCAGCGCGACGCGGTTCGGAGACCGCGCCGCGGTTCTGTGCAGCACGCCGTCGACCGTGCTCGCTCTGGTCAGTGCCGAGTCCCCGGCTCCCATACCGCCTCCCGCAGCCGTGTCGGGCGCCCGCCGCCCCTCCTGCGGCATGGCGCACAAACCAACCTAGGCCGCGGAAGCGCCGCTGGGCCAGACGCGAACCGCACCTGTGTACGCCCGGCCGCGCCGAGTCCGCGGGGCGCGGAAACCGTCCTGCGGGCCCGGCGGAGCCCCGAAGGCCCGATATCTGAAAAGGCGGGCGGCCGCGCCTCAGCGCGGCCGCCCGCCTTCGACCGGAGCCCGGTGCGGGCCCGGCCTCAGTCCACCGTCCAGGTGTCGCCGCTCGACAGCAGGGCCGCAAGCTCGTCCTTCCCGCCGCGCTCGGCTTGGGCCTGGGCGAGCTGCTCGGCCATCCGGCCGTCGTAGGTGGGCCGGTCCACGTCGCGGAACACGCCGATCGGCACGTGCTCGAACGCGGGGTAGTCCATGCGGGACAGCGCGAAGGCGTACCCGGGATCGGCGCGGTGCGCGTCGTGGCGCAGCAGCGCGTCCTCACCGACCTCGGCGACGTCGGCCACCTGCAGTTCGCCGTAGTCGCCCTGCACCACACCCCGGTCGCCGCCCACGCGCAGCGGCTCGCCGTGCTCCATGCGCAGCAGCCGCATGTCGCGCTCGCCCGGGTCCTTCAGGGGCTCGAACGCGTCGTCGTTGAAGATCGGGCAGTTCTGGTAGATCTCGACGAACGACGCGCCCTCGTGGTCGGCGGCCGCGCGCAGCACGCTGGTGACGTGCTTGCGGTCGGAGTCGACGGTGCGCGCGACGAAGCCCGCCTCGGCGCCCAGCGCCAGCGAGACCGGGTTGAACGGGGTGTCCAGCGACCCCATCGGCGAGGACTTGGTGACCTTGCCGGGCTCCGAGGTCGGCGAGTACTGCCCCTTGGTCAGCCCGTAGATGCGGTTGTTGAACAGCAGCACGTTGATGTTGACGTTGCGGCGCAGCGCGTGGATGAGGTGGTTGCCGCCGATGGACAGCCCGTCGCCGTCACCCGTGATCACCCACACCGACAGGTCGGGCCTGCTGGACGCCAGCCCGGTGGCGATCGCCGGCGCGCGGCCGTGGATGGAGTGCATCCCGTAGGTGCTCAGGTAGTAGGGGAACCGCGAGGAGCACCCGATGCCCGAGACGATGACGATGTTCTCCCGCGGCACCCCCAGCTCCGGCAGGAAGCCCTGGAACGCCGCCAGGATGGCGTAGTCGCCGCACCCGGGGCACCAGCGCACCTCCTGGTCGGACTTGAAGTCCTTCATCTTGTACTCGGTGTCGGTGCGCGGGACCAGCCGCAGGCTCTTGAAGCCCGCACCCGCGCCGTTCCCGTTGCTCTCAGACACGGTCGATGACCTCCTGCACCACGCCCGCCAGTTCTTCGGCCTTGAACGGCAGGCCGCGGACCTTCGTGTAGCCGATGACGTCGACCAGGTACTTGCTGCGCAGCAGCATCGCCAGCTGGCCGAGGTTGATCTCGGGCACCAGCACGCGGTCGTAGGACCGCAGCACCGCACCCAGGTTCTCAGGGAAGGGGTTCAGGTGGCGCAGGTGGGCCTGGGCCACCTTCCCGCCGGCGCGCCGCACCCGGCGCACGCCCGCGCCGATGGACCCGTAGGTGCCGCCCCAGCCGAGGACGAGGACCTCGGCGTCGCCGGTGGGGTCGTCGACCTCCAGCTCCGGTATGTCCCGCGCGATCCCGTCGACCTTGGCCTGGCGGGAGCGCACCATCAGGTCGTGGTTGGCCGGGCTGTAGGAGATGTTGCCGGTGCCGTCGCTCTTCTCGATGCCGCCGATGCGGTGCTCCAGCCCGGGTGTGCCCGGCACCGCCCACGGGCGGGCCAGGGTCTCGGGGTCGCGGTCGTAGGGCCGGAACTCGCCGCCGTCCTCGGAGGGCGAGGCGAAGTCCACCGAGAGGTCGGGCAGGTCGGCGACCGCGGGGAGGCGCCAGGGCTCGGAGCCGTTGGCCAGGTAGCCGTCGGAGAGGACGATCACCGGGGTGCGGTACTTGGCCGCGATGCGCGTGGCCTCGATCGCGACGTCGAAGCAGTCCGACGGCGACTGCGGCGCCAGCACCGGCACCGGCGACTCGCCGTTGCGCCCGAACATCGCCATCAGCAGGTCGGCCTGCTCCGTCTTGGTCGGCATGCCCGTGCTCGGTCCGGCCCGCTGGACGTCGATCACCAGGAGGGGCAGCTCGGTCATCACCGCCAGGCCCAGCGACTCCGCCTTGAGCACCATGCCCGGGCCCGAAGTGGTCGTGACCCCCAGCGAACCGCCGAACGCGGCGCCCAGCGCCGCGCCCACGCCGGCGATCTCGTCCTCGGCCTGGAACGTGCGCACGCCCATGTGCTTGTGCCGGGACAGCTCGTGCAGGATGTCCGACGCCGGGGTGATGGGGTAGGAGCCCAGGAACAGCGGCAGCCCCGACAGCTGCGAGCCGGCGATCAGCCCGTAAGAGATCGCCAGGTTGCCGGTGATGTTGCGGTAGGTGCCGGCGGGTAGCCGTGCGGGCTTGACCTCGTAGGAGACGGCGAAGTCCTCGGTGGTCTCGCCGAAGCTCCACCCGGCCTCGAACGCCGCCACGTTGGCGGCCAGGATCTCGGGCTTGCCCGAGAACTTCGACTTCAGGAAGCCGAGCGTGCCCTCGGTGGGCCGGTTGTACATCCACGAGAGCAGCCCGAGCGCGAACATGTTCTTCGCGCGCTGGGAGTCCTTCTTGGAGATGTCGAACTCTTCGAGCGCCTTGACCGTCATGGAGGTCAGCGGCACGCGGCTGACCTTGAACTCCGACAGGGAGTCGTCGGAGAGCGGGTCGCTCTCGTAGCCGACCTTGGCCATGCTGCGCTTGGTGAACTCGTCGGTGTTGACGATGACCGTCGCGCCGCGCGGCAGGTCGTCGACGTTGGCCTTGAGCGCGGCGGGATTCATGGCGACCAGCACGTTGGGGGCGTCGCCCGGCGTCATGATGTCGTGGTCCGCGAAATGGAGCTGGAAGCTGGACACGCCCGGCAGGGTGCCCGCCGGGGCGCGGATCTCCGCGGGGAAGTTCGGCAGGGTCGACAGGTCGTTGCCGAAGGACGCTGTCTCCTGGGTGAACCTGTCTCCGGTGAGCTGCATGCCGTCGCCGGAGTCGCCTGCGAAGCGGATGATGACGCGATCGATCTGCTGGACCTGTTTGGTCACGGGGATCGCCGACCTCCTCGTCGAACCGCCGTACGGGGTCGGCGGCTCAGGTTGGCAGTGTCCTCACCACCACGTTGAGCACCGGCAGGGCCGGAGGGTGGCCGGACACGGGAATTCGAACGGGGACCTGGCCTGGGCACCGGCGCGCGGCCGTGGGGCTGCTCCGGCGTGCGTGCGCAGGGCGCGCCCGCCGGCGGCGCATCGGGGATCCGAGCGGACCCGGCTTCGTCGCCGGGGAACCGTTCGGTCGGCGGTGGCCGGTGCGGGGGATGACGCTGTGTCAAGGACAACAAGGCTCGCGTGCGATGCGCACGAGGTCCACGTGCCGCCTGCCGGTGAGCGGTACTACCGGCCGGGCGGGCGTCGAAGGAAAAGCGGCCACTCTCGCACTATAGGCGGTCGCTCCCCCCGCCATCGAAGCAAGTGGGGGATGTCACAGCCGGAGCGGCCGGATCAGCGCATATGCGGTCGCGGAAGCGTGTTGCGGCGGTTCGCGGGGCGGCCGGAGGACGGGCCGGAAGCGGAATGCGGCGGGTTCGCCTGGCAAAACGGGAACGACCGGGATCGATTCGCGCGTTTGCTACCCAGAAGTGGCCTGGAGGGGGCCCGGGAACCAAGGGAGGCCGGAGCCGTGCAGCTCAACACGATCCGCGCAGCGGCCCTGCTCGGCGGGGTCTCGGCTCTGGTCGTGGTGGTGAGCTGGATTCTGGCGGGCGCGCAGGGGCTGCAGATCGGCATCGTCGCCGTCGTCGGGCTGAACGCGGTCGTCTTCTTCTTCGGCGACGGCATGGCCCTGCGCGTGATGCGGGCCCGCCCGGTCAGCGAGATCGAGCAGCCCGAGCTCTACCGCATCGTGCGCGAGCTGGCCACACAGGCCCGCCAGCCGATGCCGCGGCTGTACCTCTCGCCCACGCCGGCGCCCAACGCGTTCGCGACCGGCCGCAGCCCGCGCCGGGCCGCCGTCTGCTGCACCACCGGCCTGCTGCGCACCCTCACCGAGCGCGAGCTGCGCGGCGTGATCGCCCACGAGCTGGCCCACGTCCGCAGCCGCGACACCCTGCTGTGCTCGGTGGCGGGCGCGATCGCGGCGGCCATCACCTCCCTGACCGCGCTGGCGCTGCTGCTGCCGCTGGGCGACTCCGAAGACGAGGACGTGCCCAGCCTGCTGAGCGCGCTGCTGTTCTTGGCCCTGGGGCCGATGGCGGCCGGCGTCATCCGCCTGGGGGTGAGCCGCTCGCGCGAGTACCGCGCCGACCGCGCCGCGGCCGAGCTGACGGGCGACCCGCTGGCGCTCGCCGGTGCGCTGCGCAAGATCGACATCGGAACGCGCACGCACCCGCTGCCGCCCGAGCGCCCGCTGCTGGCGGCGGGCCACCTGATGATCGCCCACCCGTTCCCGCGGCGCGGACTGAACAAGCTCTTCGCGGCCCACCCGCCGGTCCAGGAGCGCATCAGCCGCCTGCGCACCCTCGCCCGCCGCTGGGGAGCCGAGTAGCGCGGACGGCACCGCACGGCACAGCGCCACGGAGTGCGGGCGCGCATTGTGCGCCGCGGGCGCGGGGCGAACGGGCGCAGGGCGAAGGGGCGAGCGGCGAAGGGGTGAGCGGGCGGGCCGGCTCACCCCGCGCCGCAGGGCGGGTCACCGGTAGTTGGTGAACTGCAGGGGGATGTCCAGGTCCTTCTCCTTGAGCAGGGTCTGCACGGTCTGCAGGTCGTCCTTCTTCTTGGAGCTGACGCGCAGCTCGTCGCCTTGGATCTGGGCCTTGATGCCCTTGGGGCCCTCGTCGCGGACGATCTTGGAGATCTTCTTGCCGTCCTCGGTGGAGATGCCCTCCTTGAGGGCGATCGCCAGCCGGTACTCCTTGCCCGAGGCCTTGGGCTCTCCGTCGGTGTCGAGGACCTTCAGCGAGACGCCGCGCTTGACGAGCTTCTCCTTGAACACGTCCAGGGCGGCCTTGACCCGCTCCTCGGAGTTGGCGCGGACCTCGACCCCCTGCTCTCCCTGCCAGGCGACGGTGGCGCCGGTGCCCTTGAAGTCGAAGCGCTGCGAGAGCTCCTTGGCGGCCTGGTTCAGCGCGTTGTCGACCTCTTGCCGGTCGAGCTTGGACACGACGTCGAAACTGGATTCAGCGGCCACGTGTGCTCACACCTTCGAACAAATGCGGTTTTGGGCCGCGAGGTCCGCGGCCCGCGTACTCGTCGGCGCAGCCGGACGACGGAGGGCCGGGCGGCGACAGGCACCGAGCTTAGCCCGGTACGCCCGTGACCGGCGTGCGCCACCCGCTCCGCGCCCCGCCGAGGCCGCCCGGCAAACCGATTTCGTATCGGGGCCGGATGTCCGCTATTCTCGCTGATGCGTCGCGGCGACGAGTCGTCGCAGCCCAGGCAGGTTGCCCGAGCGGCCAAAGGGAGCGGTCTGTAAAACCGCCGGCTCAGCCTTCGAAGGTTCGAATCCTTCACCTGCCACCCCCAGGGAGACCCCCGTTTCACCAGCGCGTACGCGCGGTGGGGCGGGGGTTCTCGTGTTCCCGGCCTACCCTGCCGCAGGCCGTATTCGCCGTTCAACGTCGGCTCAGCGTGCGTCGGCGATCGAGTCGTCGCCGTCGAGGCGTTGCGCATGGACGCGGCGCAGGACCTCCACCGAGCGGCCGGCACGTTCGGCCGCTTTGGCCGCGCCCACACCCGGGTCGAGCCGGGTCGGGACGGCCGCGTGCCGCGGTCGTGGGGGCGGCCTGTGAGCGCCGCCGCTGGGACGCCCTCGTCCATGATCGAGGTGACCGGCAGCGCCCCGGGTCGGATCGGGCAGGCCGGCGAGCGCGCCGGCACGCGCATAGACCGCGAGGAACCCGACGATCACCATGATCGCTCCTCCACACCGCTGCGGATCAGGCTCCCGGCCTCGGCGGGTTCGGTTCCTCGACACGGCGTCCCCGCGGGGCGGATGCGGGGTCCGCAGCGCCTGCGTGGCTGCGGAGTGCGCGGGAGCGCCCATGGCGGTGCGTGCGTGGGCTAGGGTCGGTGCGCCGGCCCGACGCCCGCCGCTGCTCCGGCGGGCACCGCCGCGCCTCTCGTGGCTCCGATTCGCCCCGGGGCCGTTCCCGCGCTCGCCGCCCCGACGGGCCGCCGCGCCGTGTGTCCGCCGGTCGCGCCGCCCGCGCCTGCGGCGTATTTCGTCATGCCCGGAAACCGCTTCTCATTCCGCATGCAGGTCTGTGCGCCACGCCGTCTCCCGTCCTTCCGGCCGCGTGGGCGGGGCGGCGGCCCGGCGCCGGGGCGCGCGGCACACCGGTGCCGCGGCCCGGACCGGCGTGTCGGCCGGCGGTTCCGGAAACGCGCCGGGAATGCCCCGGGCAAAACCGGGTGAACCGTGAAGGCGCACCGTAACGGACACGCCAAACAATCCGGAAAGGCGGGTAAATTCTGCTCGGAGAATTCTCTTCATTTCCTTTCCAATATCTGATCTGCGGATGAACCGGACATATCGATTCCGCTGTTTTTGGCGTTGACAAAAACTGTCGTGCCCGTCGATGATTGCTCCCGTCCACCACGACAACGGGCGCCTCGATGCGTCTTTCTCCAGCACCTCGTATTGAGAATTCCGGGGGAATCGTGATGAAGAAGTTGACCGCTGCCGGTCTGCTCGCCGGCGCCGCTATGGGCGCTCTGCTGATGGCTGGGCCCGCGCACGCCACTTCCTACGGGGGTGACCAGCAGTTCAATCAGAACCTGCAGGTCGTGCCGATCCAGCTGTGCAACACCAACGCCTCGGTGCTCGGCGTGACCGTGCCGGTCCTGTCGCCGCAGACCACGGGCGACTGCACCAACGGCCCCAGCACCGCCAACGTCGACTGACGGCGGACGCCGGCCTGCTTCATCCACTTTCCGCACGTTCCACAGTCAGAAAGGAATTCCCTATGCTGCGCAAGCTGGGAATCACCGGCGTGATCGCCGGTGCGGCCCTCGGGGCCGTTGTCGCCGCCTCTCCCGCGAACGCGGGCGCCTACGGGGGCGACCAGCAGTACAACCAGAATCTGCAGGGCGTCGCCGTACAGTCCTGCAACGCCAACGTCAGCGCGCTGATCGGTGTCACGGTGCCGGTCCTGTCGCCGCAGACCACGGGCGACTGCACCAACGGCCCCGTCTCGGCCAACGTCGACTAGGAGAGGTGAACCGAATGCTTCGCAAGATCGGAATCGCCGGCGTGATCGCCGGTGCGGCCCTCGGGGCCGTTGTCGCCGCCTCTCCGGCGAGCGCGCACTCCTACGGGGGCGACCAGCAGTACAACCAGAACCTGCAGGGCGTGGCGGCCCAGCTGTGCAACACCAACGTCGCCGCGGCGATCGGTGTCACGGTGCCGGTCCTGTCGCCCCAGACCACGGGCGACTGCACCAACGGCCCGGTCAGCGCCAACGTCGACTAGGAGCTGGTCCGGCATGCTGCGCAAACTCGCCGCAGCCGGGGCCGTCGCAGGTGCCGCCCTCGGGGCGCTCCTGCTGGCCGGTCCCGCGCAGGCGCAGACCTACGGCGGCGACCAGCAGTTCAACCAGAACCTGCAGGTCGTGCCCATCTCGGTCTGCAACGCCAACGCGGCCGTACTCGGAGTCACCGTTCCGGTCCTTTCGCCGCAGACCACGGGCGACTGCACCAACGGGCCCGCTCTGGTGAACCTGGACTCCCAGGACGCCTACGACGCGATCCCGGACGGTCACGGGCACGGATGACGATCGCGCGGCGCGGCGCCGTCCGGGGCCCGGTCCCCGGACGGCGCCGCAACGCCGGTCGGCGCCGCACAGGCCGCGTCCCCCGGCACCCCGCGCGGGGTGCCGGGGGACCGCTTTGTGTCCGGCCGCCTGCCCCCCCCCGGCGGATCGCCTGCGCCCGGTCGGGTACACCTCCAGTGAGGTCGGGTCACCCGGTCGATCCGGCCCCGCGGGCGGCCGCGGCCCCGACCCGGGCGAGCCGCGCCCTCGGGAGAACAGCCAGGAGAAGCCATGCGACTCGGCGAACCCGCCGCCCGCGCCGCGCACGGTTGGGCGGCGCTGCTCCTGCTCGCCCCGCTCGGCGGTTGCGGCGCGGCACCGGAGACGGGCGAGGGCCGCGGCGGTGAGGCCCCTGTGCAGCCGCCCCCGTCGGCCACCGCGGGCATGGGTGCCGAGGCCGACCCGACCGCACCGCCCGAGACCGTCTACGTCTTCAACACCCACGGCAACGAACAGGGCGAGGCCGACCAGCGCCCCGAGAACCTCGTCGCCTCGCCGTCCACCACCTTCACCGGGCTGCAGTGGCTCACCTGGGGCGGGGGCCCCGCGGTGGCCGAAGGCGATGTGCAGGGCACCTGGTGCCTGCCCGACTGCCAGGACTCCCCCTATCCCGTGACCGTCGAACTGAGCGGAGCCGAGACGGTCGACGGGACCGCCTTCTACACCGGCTACTCGTTCACCGGGCGCGGCGACTTCCCCGACGAGATGCGCGGCCGCGTGCGGGAGGTCGGCACCGGCCGGCTCATGCTGCCCACCGCGTGGTGAGCCCCGCCGCCCGCCCGCCGCGCCGAGCGGCGGTGCCGCGCTTCGCGCGCCCGCGCGCCCTCGGGCCGACCGGTTCTGGGAAGGACCGCCCAAGAATTGCAGATCTCCGAGTATTCGCAGGTCATCGGCGCAGGATCGGTCCGGTTGCGGCCCCGGGGCGCCGGGTGCGGTCCGCGACGGTGGCCGGGGGTCTTTAGTCTGCTGAGTTGTGGGTGTATCAGCGGAACAGGTGACTGCGGCGGGCCCCGGCGGCGATGCCCCGGGTCCCTGGGGACGACTGGGCGGGCGCACGCGCGCGGAGGGGCCGGTGCCCCGGCACGGGCGCGCCGCCCTGCTGCGCCTGGCGGCCTGGTTCGAGGACGCCGACCCCCGCTCCGCCGACGAGATCTGCACGGCCGCCTTCGCGGTCCACGGCGCCACCCACCTCGGCGGCCCCTGCGACGAGCCCGCCGGCGCCACGGTCAGCTGGTGGGAGGCCCCCTTGGCCAGCGTCGCCGCGGCACGGCTGGCCAGCGCACTGCCGGCCGACCCCGTACGCGACCACGCCCAGCAGCGCGCCCGGCTGCGCGACGCGGCCGAGTCCTCCGTGCACTGGCGCCGCTCGGCCGCCCAGGAACTGCACCGCGTGCTGGCTGAGGCCACCAGCGGCGACTCCCGCATCCGGCTCTCCAACCCCGCCATGGAGGTCCTGATGGAACTGCTCACCGCCGCGCTGGGGTCCGGCGACGCCACACGCCGCGCCGTCTCGGCGGGCGACCTCGAACTCGGCATCCGCCTGCACGTCCGCCACGACCCCGAGGCCTCCATCACCCTCCGCGGTTCCGGCGGCGACCTCAGCCTGGAGGGCCTGCGCCTGCGGGTCACCTCGTTCGACGCCGCCCGCGAGCCCGCTGAAGCAGCCGACCCCCGCGAACCCTCCGACACCGACGACAGCCCCACACCCGCGTCCGGCACCGCCCTGCCGTTCGCGCGCGAAGCCTGAGACGCTCCTGCGGGACACCCGGCGCGAGCGCGCCGGCCGACCGCCCCCTCGGACCGCACCCCCGGCCGCGCCGCGCGAGACAGCGGGCACGAGCAATCCACGAACAGCGACGGAGAACCCGACGAAGGAGGTGGCGACGCCCGTGACGTCCGAGGACATCGCCCTCACCGGGGAGCGCCAGGCGGCCGCGCGGCGGCTGCTTGCCGCCCCGCTCGTCACCGACCGCACCCATCCCGAGGACTTCGCCCTCATCCGCACCCACTCGGACTGGCTCATCCAGCGCTTTTGGCGGGTCCTCGGCTACGAGCTCACCGTCGCCGCCGACCACGCCCGCCTGGCCAAGACCGGGCTCGCGCGGCCCGCCGCCCGCCCCCTCACCCGGCCCAGCGGCGCCGACTTCACGCCGCGCACCTACAGCTACCTCGCGCTGTGCCTGGCCGTGCTCGTGGAGGCCCCTGAAACCCTCACAGCCGCCCGCCTGGCCGACGACGTCAGCGCGGCCGCGGCCGAGGCCGGGCTCACCCTCGACCCGCGTGAGCGGATGGCCGAGCGCCGGGCCTTCAGCGCCGCGCTGCGCAAGCTCGCCGAGTGGGGCGCGGTCGGCGAACACGAAGGGGAGCTCGCCGCCTACGCCGACGACCCGGCCGAAGAGGTGGTGCTCACCGTGCACCAGGAGGCCGTGCGCAGCGTGGTCGCCCACCCGCCGCACGCCGCGGCCGACGCGCGCGCCTTCGTCGACGAGCACGACAGCGCCGACCCCGCTGGCGAGGACGCCGGCGAGATCGCCCTGCGCCGCGCCCTCGCCGAGACCGCCGTCGTCTACCGCGCCGACCTCTCCGAGCGCCAGCGCCGCAGGCTGGCCAACCACCAGTGGCGGGCGGCGGCCGAGCTCGGCGACCTGCTCGGCTGCGATACCGAGGTCCGCGCTGAAGGAGTCGCCCTCATCATGCCCGCAGACGCCGCGGCCGAGGGCGTCTCGGCGTTCCCCAGAGCCGATCCGGTCGGCCAGGCGGCGCTGCTGCTGCTGGAGCGCCTGGTGGCCAGGCTGGCCCCGGCCCAGGCCGCCGAGAACGGGGTGGAGGTGCCCGAGGACGTGCTGACCGCGGAGCTGGCCGAGGTGCTCGACGCCGACGACGGGGCCCGGCCCGGCCACGGCGCCCGCTCGGCGCTGCGCCACGAGCCGGACCCCGATACCCTCGCGGCCCGGGCACTGCGCCTGCTGCACGACACCGCACTGCTCCACCACCCCGATCCCTCGGGCGCCCCGCGCTCCGGGTGGCGGCTGCGGGCCGCGGCCGCGCGCTACTGCGGGCGGCCCTCCGGCGCTCCGTCGCCATCCCCTGCCCAGGCGGGCTCCGCGGAGGCGTCGGCGGGCACCGCACGATGACCGGGCGGCCCGGTGCCCCCGCAAGGCGGGGAGCGGACTCCGGGCACTCGCGGCATCCGGAAGAATGTCAGCATCGCCCGCCGCCGGAGGCTCCGGCGGCGCGGCGCGAGACGGTACAGAGCGGAGGACGGGCGATGACCGTCGCCAACGCCCACGGGCGAACGGAGCCGTCGCCGCCCGGCGGCGGCGCCGAGCGGCCGGGCGGCGCCATCGGCGCCCAGCAGTCCCCACCGGCCGGCGGCCCGGGCACCGGGGACACCGCACGGCTGCCCGGCGAGCAGGGGCGCGCCGCCGGGTCCGTGCCCGCCGGCGACCTGCTCGGCGCCGCCGCGCCCACGCCCGCGGCCGGCACCCCCGCCGCCACGCGTGCGGAAGGCACCGGGGACGGCACCGAACCCGCGACCGGGCCGAGCGAGCGGGGCGGCGAGTCCGTCAGCGGCCGCTACCGCCTCAACCGCGCCGGGATCCAGAACGTCTGGCACTACGACGACCACGTCTTCGACTTCGCCGACGGCCGCCTGCTGCTGCGCGGCCGCAACGGCGCCGGAAAGTCCAAGGCGCTGGAGATGCTCCTGCCGTTCCTGCTCGACGGCGACGCCCGCCGGCTGGACACCACCGGCAGCAGCCGCACCAACCTGCGCTGGCTGCTGCTGGAGGGCCGCGAGGGCGTGACCTCCCGGCGGCGCGGCGCCGACCCTTCCGCCCCGGACGCCGAGGACGGCGAATCGGCGGACCCCGCCGAGGAGGCCGGCCCCTCGGCCACCCTCGGCTATCTGTGGGTGGAGTTCACCCGCTCCGGCGGCGCCGCTTCGGCCGAGCCCGCCGAGGGCGGCCGAACCGCCGACGCGGAAGGCGCCGCGCCCGGCCCCCGCCGCATCACCCTCGGCGCGGCCGTGACCGCGTCCCCCGGGGCCGACGCCCGCAGCGTGTTCTTCATCACCGACCGCGAAGCCGGCACCGACCTCCCGCTGGTCTCCGACGGCCGCCCCCTGCCCATCGACCGCCTGCGCACCGAGGTCGGCGCGGGCAACTGCTACGACACCCCCGTCGACTACCGGGCGCGCGTCATGCGCGAGCTGTTCGGCATCGACGACCCGGTGCGCTACCGCAACCTGATCCACCTGCTCTACCGGCTGCGCCGGCCCACCATCGGCGAGCGCCTGGAGGCCGGTGAGCTCGTGTCCGTGCTCGCCGAGGCCCTGCCGCCCATGGACGAGACCGTCCTGGACGAGATGGCGCGCAACATCACCGATCTGGAGCAGGCCCGCTCGCGGCTGGAAGCCCTGCGCACGGCACGCGAGCAGGTCGCCGGCTTCCTCGGCGACTACCGCGGCTACCTGCACCGCGCCCTGCGGATCCAGACCGCAACGGTCCGGGAGCAGGTCGACGCCTACCACCGCCGCGACGCCGAGGTCGAGCGGCTCACCGGCGAGCTGGAGGAGCTCGTCGCGGCCGAGAGCACGGTGCAGGAGGAGCGCGACCGGCTGCGCCGCACCCGCGACACCGCCGCCTCCGACGCCGCCACCCTCTCCCGGAGCGGCGACGCCCCCGAGGACGCGTCCGACTTCGAGCGGCAGGCCCGCGACGCCGCGGTCTCCGCCTACATCCGCGCCGCCGAGGCGGCGTCGGCCGCCGCGGGCTACGCCAACACCAACGAGGAGCACGCCAAGCACCGCGTCGGCGCCGACATCGCGGCGATCGAGCGCGCCCTGGAGGGGCTCGGCGGCCTGCACGAGCGGCTGCGCGCCACCGCCCAGACCGCCGGAGTCGACCCCCGCGGCCTCGGCCAGGTGCCCGACCCCGTACCGACCACCCTCGCCCCGCGCGAGAGCGTCACCCGCGTGAACCTGGAGGGCCTGGAGCAGGCCGTCGAGCGCGAGCCCGTCACCGGTGTCGACGCGGACGACCTGCGTTCGCGCCTGGCCGAGCTGCACGACCGGCTGTCGGCCGCCGACCAGAGCGCCGCAGAGCGCGAGGCCGCGGTCGCCGACCTCGTCGAGCGCGCCGAGCGCCGCACCGCCGCGGAGCAGCGCGAGGCCGCGCTCGCCGGCGAGACCGAGGCCGCCGAGGCCGCCCTGGAGCGCGCCCGCGAGCGGGAGCAGACCGACATCGACGCGGTCCGCTCCGCCAGCGCCGACTACGCCGAGCGGGTCCGCGGCTGGTGCGCCCGGCTGCGCGAGACCGCACCCGACGCCGACCTCGGCGCGCAGCTGGCCGAGCTGGAGTCGCTGGTCGAGCTGCCGCTGGAGGACAGCCTGCGCGTCCTCGACGCCGACGTGCCCGAGCGCGTCGCCCGCCACGCCCACGGCATCGTCGACCCGCTGCTGCGCGAGCTGCGCACCCGCCGCGACACCGCCGTCGGCGAGGAGCGGGAGCTGTCGACCGAGCTGGACGAGCTCTCCGAGCGCCGCGGCGCGGCCTCCGGCCACATCGCCCCCGATCGCCCCGCCTGGGCCACCGCCGGGCGCGACGACGCCGCGGGCGCCCCCTTCTACCTCGCCGTCGACTTCGCCTCCGACCTCTCCCACGAGGACCGCGCCGGGCTGGAGGCGGCGCTGGAGGCCTCCGGCGTGCTGTCCGGCTGGATCGCCGCCGACGGCTCGCTGACTGACGGCACCAGCCGCGACCTCCTGCTGGCCCCGGGCCGCCCGGTCAAGGGCCGCAGCCTGCGCGACGTGCTCGTCCCCGTCGACCCCGTCCCCGGAGGTGTCACCAGCGGGGCGGTCTCGGCGCTGCTCGACTCGATCGGGCTGCTTCCGCCGCCCGGCGAGGAGGAGGCCGAGCCGCGCCACCGGCGCGACAGCCCGCCGCCCGCGGCCAGCGCCGTGTCCCTGGACGGCCGGTGGCGGCTGGGCGCCGCCTCAGGCGCCCACAGCAAGTCCGGCGCCGAGTACGTCGGCAAGCAGGCCCGCGCCGAGGCCGGCGACCGCACCCTCGCCAACATCGACCGCCGCATCGCCATAGCCGAGGCGCTGCTCGCCGAGGCCGAGGAGCGCCGCGGCGACATCGAGCGGATGCACGCCGCCCTCGTCGAGACCGACAGGGCGCTGCCCGACCCCTCGGGCGTGCTCGCCGCCTGGTCGGCCCTGGACAACGCGCGCGCCTGGCTGGCCCGCACCCAGCGCGCCCACAACGCCTCGCGCGACGAGCTCGCCGGGGCGCGCGAGACCACGCTGAGCCGCCGCTCCGAGCTGGCCGACCCCGCCGAGCGCCACAGCCTGCCCACCGGCACCGCGGAGCTCGCCGCCACGCGCACCGCCCTGGAGCGGCTGCGCACCGAGCTGGCCGCCGCACACCGCGACCTCGACGAGCTCGCGGTGCTGCTGGAGGACTACCGCGGCCACACCGCCGCCTGGCAGGACGCCCGCTCCGGGCGCATCCTCGCCGAGGACGCCCGCACCGCTGCCATCACCGACATGATCACCGTGCGGCGCGAGATCGAGCTGACCGACAGGGCCCGCGCCGCCGCTCCCGACCAGATCTCCGGTGCGGTGGGCCAGGTGCGCGAGCGGATGGACGACGCCGCCGGCCGGCTTCCCGAGGTCGAGCGCGAGGCCCAGCGCGCCCGGGACGACCGCGTGGGCGCGGAGACCCGGCTGGACACCGCGGTGCTCGAACGCGCCGAACAGGCCCGCCGCGCCCTCGACTCCGGCCGTGTGCTGCGCTCGATGCTCGCCCGCGACGACGGCGGCGCCGACCCCGCGCTGCTGGCCGCCGCCGGGCTCGAAACCGTGGCCGGGCATCTGGCCCCGGAGACCGCGGCGGGCGGCGCCGGCGGCGAGGGGACCGAGCAGGCCGACGCGGACGCGCGTCCCGACCCGGCCGCACAGGCCGAGCAAGAGCAGGAGGCGCGGGAGAACCGGGACCGGGAGGACCGGGAGCGGGCGGAGGGGGAGGCCGCTCAGGAGGGCGACCCGGCCGGGGCCGCCGCCGGGGCCGACCACGCCGCGCTCGACGCGCGCGTCGCCGCCCTCGACGCGCTGCTGGCCGCGCTGGAGGAGAACCTCGACCCCGAGCCCGGGGCGGCCTGCGAGCTGGACGACAGCGGCATCCTGCGCCGCCGCGAGGAGCTGCACGGCATGCTCGCCGCCAGCGAGGCCGTCGGCGCCTGGACCGAGCTGACCGAGCCCGCCGGGCTCAAGCGGCTCACCGTCCACTGCGACGACGGCAGCCACGACATCACCGGCTACGCCGGGCACCTGGACGAGGCGGTCGCCGCCGCGGAGGAGGACGCGCTGCTGCGCGAGGAGGAGGCCTTCGAGCGCCACCTGCTCGGCGAGCTGGCCGGCCACCTGCGCCGGCAGATCGAGGAGGCCCGCGAGCTCATCTCCACCATGAACGACGTCCTGGGCGACACCACCACATCCCAGGGCCTGGGCGTGCGGCTGGACTGGCAGCTGGCCCCCGACGCCGACGAGGACATCCAGGCGGTCGTCCCGCTGCTGGCGCGCCCGCCCGAGCAGCGCACCCGCGTCGAGTCCACGCGGCTGCGCGACGCCCTGCGGCGGTGCATCGAGGCCATCCGCCGCCTCGACCCCACCGCCACCGGCGGCGCCCAGCTGCGCGCAGCCCTGGACTACCGCTCCTGGTTCGCCTTCACCGTCTACGTGACCGACGCCGCCCACCCCGGCCGCGAGCGGCGGCTCAGCCACCGCACCGCCCTCAGCCAGGGCGAGCAGCGGGTCGTGGCCTACCTGGTGCTGTTCGCGGCCGCGGCGGCGCAGTTCGGCTCGCTCGCCGCCCAGGCGCCGGCGGCGCCGCGGCTGATCCTGCTCGACGACGCCTTCGCCAAGGTCGACGAGCCCACGCACGGCCGCCTGCTGGGGCTGCTGGTCGAGCTCGACCTGGACTTCGTGCTCACCTCCGAGCGCGTATGGGGGTGCTTCGAGAGCGTGCCGAGCCTGCACATCTACGAGTGCCTGCGCGATCCGGCCGTTCCGGGCATCGCCACCCTGCACTTCACCTGGGACGGCAGCAGACGCAGGCTCGTGGGTGTGTGAGGGCGCGCGTGCCGACCGGGCCGCCAGGTCGGCACGCGCGCCCCCGGCGGCGGCCGCGCCCGTGCGCGGGGCTACCGTCGCCCCCGCCCCGGCGGGTACACCGCCGCACCTGCGCTGATTACGGGTCGCGCTACTGCTTTGACCCGTCCTGTCCTAGTCTGCTGTGCGAGGCCAACAACTGAGCGGGTGTGGTGAGGACAGTGACGACGGGTCCTGGGACCTCCACCGGCGCTGCCCCGCGCCGGTACGACAGCAGCGCGGACGCCGCGCGTTCCCTCCTGGACCGCCTGGCCGAGTCCGGCCTCGACCCCGCCGCACGCCGGTGGGTGCTGGCGGCCCTGCAGGGCGACGAGGCCGTGGCCGCCTGCGCCCGCGGCGAGGAGGTGCCCGAACCGCCGCGAGAGGCCGCCGAGCCGGCTCCCGGCGGTGCTGCGGCCCGCGGCGGCCGCAGCTTCCTGCGCCGGATCGAGGTCCAGGGCTTCCGCGGAATAGGCAGGCCCAGCGCACTGGAGTTCCCGCCGGGCCCCGGCCTGACGGTCATCGTGGGCCGCAACGGCTCGGGCAAGTCCAGTTTCGCCGAGGCCGCCGAGGCCGCGCTGACCGGCCGCAACCTGCGCTGGGACGCCATGCCCGCCGACTGGCGCGACGGCTGGCGCAACCTGCACTTCGACGAGCGCACCGAGATCACCGTCGAGCTCCAGTCGCCCGGCGAGCCCGGGCCCACGCGCGTGACGCGCGCCTGGACCGGCGAGAGTGTGCGCTCGGCGCGCGGCGAGGTCGTCTCGCCCGACGGCAGCACCGCCCCGCTGCGTAGCCTGGGATGGGACCCCGAACTCTCCCGCTACCGGCCGTTCTTGTCCTACGACGAGCTCGGCCGCGCCGTCACCGGCCGCGCCGCCGAGCTCTACGACACCTTGACGGCCCTGCTGGGCCTGACCGACCTGACCGAGGCCGAACGGCGCCTGGCCAAGTCCTGCGACCGCCTCGCCAAGCAGCGCGACCGCCCGGGCCACGAGCACGGCCACCTCGTGCAGCGGCTGCGCGCCAGCGACGACCGGCGCGCCCGCACGGCCGTGGAGCTGCTCGGCGCCGAGCACATCGACCTCGACCGGCTCGCGTCCATCGCCTCCGACGACGGCCCGGCCGACCGCAGGCAGCACGTGGTGCTGCGCCGCCTGCGCCGCCTGTCGGTGCCCGAGCGCGGTCTGCTCACCGACGTCGTCAACGAGCTGCGGGGCGCCGCCATGGAGCTGGCGATGGCGGCCGGCACCAAGGGCGACCACGCGCGCGGCGTCGTGGACCTGCTGCGCCGGGCCATGGAGCACCGCGAGCGCCACCCCTCCGAGGCCGACTGCCCCACCTGCGGGACCGGCGGCGCGTTCGGCCCCGACTGGGAGCAGCGCGCCCGCGCCGAGATCAGGCGGCTGGAGCCGATCGCGGCGAACGCCTCGGCGTCCTACGAGCGCGCCGAGAACGCGCGCGACCAGGCCCGGTTCCTGATGGCTCCAATGCCCTCCTGGCTGCCGCCCGACAGCGAGCTGGGCCGCGTATGGGCGGAGTGGGAGGCCGGTGCGCAGATCAGCGACCTGACCCAGCTCGCCGAGCACATCGAGACGGTGGGCCGCCGGCTGCGCTCGACCGCCGTCGCCGCGCGCAAGGCCGCCGGCGAGCAGTTGGACGACCCCACCGACGGGTGGGCGGAGCTGGCAGACCAGCTGGGCGCCTGGGTCGCCGACGCCCGGGCCGCGGCCGGTGCGGCCGAGACCCTGGGCCCGGCCGAGCGCGCCCTGGAGTGGCTGACCGCGATCGCCCGCGAGATCCGCGCCGAGCGGCTGCGTCCGCTGGCCTCCCACGCCGAGCAGGTCTGGCACCGGCTGCGCCAGGAGCGCCGCATCGACCTGGAGGCGCTGCGCCTGGTGGGCCGGGGCGCGCGGCGCCGGGTGGCGGTCGACGTGGCCGTGGACGGCACCGAGAACGACGGCAACGCGCCCGGGCTGCTCAGCCAGGGGGAGTTCCAGGCGCTCGCGCTGTCGATCTGCCTGCCGCGGACGACGGTGCCCGACAACCCGTTCGGCTTCCTGCTGCTGGACGACCCGGTGCAGGCGATGGACACCGAGACGGTCGAAGGGCTCGCGGACGTCCTCGCCGAAGTGGGCCGCCACCGCCAGCTGGTGGTCTTCACGCACGACACGCGGCTGCCCGACGCGCTGTACCGGCTCGGCCTGCCCGCGGACATCCGGCGCATCCAGCGCGACGCGATGTCCAACGTGTGGGTCGCCGAGTCCGGGTGGACGGGCGCGGCGGGACCATCCGGGGGAGCGGAGGGCCGCGGGGCCTCGGGCGCGCCCGCGGCGCCCCAGCCCGGGATGGAGGACTCGCAGGGGGCCGCCCGGCAGGGCGGCTGGAGCGGCGACTTCGGGACCCGCCCGGGACCGTTCTCCGGGCTGGGGCGCTAGATCGTTGATGGGAGTTTCCCGAACCGGCTGCGGGCATGGCGAAGGGCG
>NZ_BAABIK010000004.1:0-245486 GCF_039542725.1 Streptomonospora halophila
CGACACCCTTCGTTGTATCCGCGACCTGATCAGACTTCGGACTCACTCATCTAGGCCACGCCGGTGACGCCCTCGTACTCGCCTTGGGGCGCTCGGCCGGTCACCTCGTATTCGAGGAGCAGCAGGCCGTTCGGCGTGGCCTCGTGGTGGAGCAGGCGCAGGCCGGACGGCTCGCCCGCGCCGGCGAGCAGCCGCCGTCCGGTCCGCAGGACGGCGGGGGCGACCACCAGGCGGAGCGTGTCGACCAGGCCCGCCGCGAGCAGCGTGTCGCCGAGCCGGGCGCTGCCGTGGATCTGGAGCTCTTGTCCCGGCTGTGCCTTGAGCCCGGCGACCGCCGGGACGGGATCGCCGCGCAGGACGGTCGTGGGGTGCCAGCTCCCCTCGGTGAGCGAGCTGGTCACGACGTACTTCGGCAGGGCGTTCATCCGCTCGGCGAACGGGTCGTCCGGGTCGGTGATCCGCGGCCAGTCGCGTGCGAACGCCTGGTAGGTCCGCCGCCCGAACAGCAGGCCGTCGGCGAGACCGAGCCAGTCGGAGGCGCGCTGGACGAACGCCCGGTCCATGTGGGGGACCAGCCAGCCGCCGCGGGTGAACGCGTCGCTGGTGTCCTCGTCCGGCGAGCCGGGGCCCTGGCTGACGCCGTCGAGCGTGACGAACTCGGTAAGGGCGAGCTTCATCGCGCGGCCTCCGCGTGTGCGGCCAGCTGGTCGGCGACCGTCCCCCAGCCTTCGGCGAAGCCGAGCTTCTCGTGCTGTGCGCGGGCGTCGGGCGCGCCGTGCCGGACGAGGATCCGGTAGTCCGTGCCCTCCGGGTGCTCGAACAGCGTGATCGTGGCGGTCATCGTGAACGGGACGCGGCCCGCGGGCCGCCACGTGCTGTCGATCGCGGTGGTGAAGACGATCCGCTCGGGCTCGTCGACGGCCAGGAAGCAGGCGTCCAGGTGCGGGACGAACTCGGTCCCGTCGTCGCTCAGCAGCGTCACGAACGCTCCGCCGGGGTGCAGGTCCAGATGGTCCACCCTGCAGCGGGACGGGGCCGGGACCCACCACTGCTCGAGCCGGGACGGGTCGGTCCAGGCGCTCCACACGGTGGCGCGCGGCGCGCGGATGACGCGCTCCAGGCCGAGGTCGAGATCGGGATTCATCGGTGGTCCTCCTTCGGGTCGGTGACGAACCGCTCCAGGCGGTCGGTGCGCTCCTCCCAGATGCGGCGCTGCTCCGCGAGCCAGTCGTCGACGAGGGAGAGCCGTTCGCGGTTGAGCACGCAGGTGCGCACCCGGCCGGACTTGACCGTGCGGATGAGCCCGTTCGATTCGAGCGTGCGCACGTGCTTCATGAAGGAGGGGAGGGTCATCGGGAACCCGCCGGCGAGGTCGCCGACGCTCGTGGGGCCGTGACCGAGGCGCCGGACGACGGCGCGCCGGGTCGGGTCGGCGAGGGCGACGAGCACCCCGTCGAGCTGCTCCGAATACTGTGCCATGTGGCTAAGTATTGCTCACAGCAACGGTCCCCACAAGGCCCGGGCCGCGGGAACCGGGGCCGCTCGACGTCGGGCGCGCCCGACCGGCGTAGCATGCCGTCCGGCGGATCGGCGGACGGCGGCAGGAGGACGACGATGGCGGCGCACGTGGCGGCAGTGGGACGCAGCGCGGAGCACACCTTCAGCAAGCCGGCGGCGGAGTCCGTCCGCCTGCTGGAAGGACTCGGCGTCGAGGGGGACGCGCACATGGGTGTGACGGTCCGCCACCGTTCGCGGGTGGCGCGCGACCCCTCGCAGCCGAACCTGCGCCAGGTCCATCTGATCCCGGCCGAACTGCACGACGAGCTCCGGGAGTCCGGGTTCGACGTCCACCCCGGCGACCTGGGGGAGAACGTCACCACCCGCGGGCTGGACCCGCTCGCACTGTCCGCGGGTACCCTGCTGTCGCTCGGCGCGGATGCGGTGGTCGAGGTCACCGGGCTGCGCAACCCCTGCACGCAGATCGACGACTTCCGCAAGGGCGTGCTCGCGGCCGTCGTCGGCCGCGACGGCGACGGCGCGGTCGTGCTCAAGGCCGGTGTGATGGGCGTCGTGCGCGCATCCGGTGAGGTGCGCCCCGGCGACCCCATCGGTGTGCGCGCGCCCGAGGGCCCGCACCGCCCCCTGCAGCGCGTCTAGCGCCGCGGCCGCGGGGGGCCGGTCGGAGGCGCCCCTGGACCCGTCACGAGCCGAAGCGGGCACGCCTGAGCACGGTCTCGCGGCTGAACGCCGCCCCACCGACCCGGGCGCCCCGGAACGTCACCTTCTCGCTGAAGCGCGTGCGGTTGAACGAGACCTCGCCGAAGTGCGCGCGGTCGAACGTCGTCCTCCGGCCGAACCGCGCGTATTCGAACGTGGCACCCGCGTGGAACCGGGCTCCGGAGAACCAGCTCCACCCGGTGAAGTCCGCATCCTCGAACGTCGCGTCGCCGTGGAACCCCGCGTTCTGGAACGTGGCCTCGCCGTGGAACTCCGCGTCCTGGAAGTCGGCCTCTTCGGAGAAGCGTGCGCCGACGAACACGGCCCGGTCGTCGAACCGGGCGCCGTTGAACGACGCCCGGTCGTCGAACCGCGCATCCCGGAACGCGGCCCGGCCGACACGGCACCCCGACATGTCCCAGCCGTGCAGGGAGGCTCCCTCCAGATCGAGGTGCATCCCGCTCCAGAACTCCGGGTCGCCCCTCCTGCTGCTTCTCGCCGGCCGCAGATGGGAGAGGAGCGTCTGCCGGGCGACGCGGGCGGCCTCGGCGCCGCGGTCGGATCCGCCGCCGTCGCGCAGGATGCGGCACAGGGTGTCGACGGCCTCCTGGCGGCGGCCCGGGTCGTCTTCGGCGGCGCGCTCCAGCGCCTGTATCTCGGCTGCCCGGTCGACGGGCTCGTCCGAGTGCGGTGGGCCGTGGTCCGCTTCGCCGGTCCCATTGCGTGCAGTGGCAGCCGACCGGAGGTTCAGCCCGAGCCCCATCGCCAGAATCACCAAGCCGATCATGGGGGGCGGGAGGGTTCCGTCGCTCGGCGCGAGCAGCGTCGCCCCCAACGAGGCCGCGCACACGACCAGGACCCGCCACCATCGCACCGCGGGCATCGGCTCTCCGTTTCGTCCGAGGCCGCACGGGATCCGCCGCAGTACGACTCCCAGGACGAAGCCGGCTCTGGGGGACGGGGGACGCGCGGACCGTGGTCGGGGCCCGCTGATCATACCGCCTCCACCCCACTCCGCCCAGACGAAGCGGCAAGCCCCTTCTCCCGCCGCAGAGCCGGGCGCTCTGCGGCGCCCTGTCCGCCGGCGGGGGCGCCCTCCTGCCGGGCGCGGCGCCTACGGCGCCAGCGCGGGGTTGCGGATCCACTCCTGCAGCTCGGTGCGGCGGTCGTCGTCGCACTTGAGGGGGCACGTGGTGCAGAAGCCGTGCTCCGGGTCGCCCTTGTAGTCGAAGCAGCAGGTCCCGCGCACTGCCCAGGTGCCGCGCGGGTGGTCCTCGTAGAAGGGGAACAGCCGCGGGCGCGCCCGCGTGACCGCGCCCGCCTCGATCAGCGCGTCGCCGAGCTCCCCGGCGCGCCGCCAGGCGGCCTCGGGGTCGCGGCCCAGGAACCGCGCCGGGTTGAGCATGTAGAAGTGCTGGGTGTCGAGCACCCATCCCCACAGTGTGCGCAGTCCCACGCGCGTGTGGTCGTGCAGCGCGTCGATGATCGGCGAGAACGTGCGCACCAGGTGGCGGGCCGCGATGGCGTTCAGGGCCGCCTCGTCGGGCACGACCACCGCGTCGGGGTGGCCGGCCGCGGGGTCGTCCGGCAGGACGGCCATGTGTGCGCTGGTGATGGTGGGAGCGCCGAACGCCGAGGTGGACAGCCACGGGAACCACAGGCGGCGCTCGTCCAGCAGCGCGGCCCGGCCGGTGAGGTAGATGCCCGCCGAGACCAGGAAGATGGGCTCGCGCAGCAGCGAGCGCATGAAGTGGGTGGCGGCCGGGAGCTTGTGTCCGGGCCCGTGCTGGGCGGTGAGCTGGTGGAACAGGGCGCCCACCGCGCCCTCGGCGACCATCAGGTCGGTGCGGTACCAGTGCTCGGTGGCCGGGTGCTCGCGCATGGACTGCACCGTCGTGGTCCGCACGTCGGGCAGCGGCGCGAACTTCAGCGGCCGACAGGCGTCGATCACCGCTTGCAGCGGAGCCTGTTCACCGGCCATGCGGCCTCAGCCAACCTTCCTGCACCGCGTCGGAGACGTGCGGCTCCGGCGCGTAGACGCGTCGCACGAATGCCGCCGAGCTGGGACGACGGAGTTGATCACCGTTCTTTAGATGAGGCTACCCTAATGGGGAGCGACGCAGCAACGAGCCCCCGGCGCCCCGCGGCGCGCTCGCGGGCGGGCAGCCGGGGATCGGGCCTGTCAGATCGCCCGTCCAGCAGGGTCTCCGCGGCGTGGCCTACCGCGCACGGTGCCCACTCCGGGCGCTCACCGCGTCCAAACGTTCCACCAGCCACTCCGCCGCCCGCATCCCTGCGGGGTGCGGAGGCGGCCGCGCCCGGCGTACTGCGCGAGCAGCGGCGCGGGGGCGCGGGCGGCGGCCGGTTCCGGCCCGGTCGAAAGACCCGAAGGACCCCGGGCGGGACGGTGTCCGGGTGTGCGGCTCGACGCGGTGCCTCCAGCGGCCCCGCCCAGGTCGACAGCATCGCGGTGACCACGGCGGCGCGCATCCGGTCGTCCACCGGATGCCCGCGGTCGGGGCGATGGTCAGGACGGCACCGCGCCCGTTCCTAGCGGCTCAGCTGGCGGAAGCGGGCCACCGCCGGCGGCACGCACACCGCCAGTATCGCCAGCGGCCAGACCACCGCCATCAGCAGCGGGTGCTGGGCCACCCAGCTGTCGCCGCCCACCCCGGGGTTGCCGAACAGCTCGCGCGCGGCGTTGACCACCGAGGACACCGGGTTCCACTCGGCGACCGCCGCCACGGGGGCGGGCATCAGCCGCGGCGGCGTGAAGGTCGTCGAGAGCACCCCCAGCGGGAAGGCCAGCGGGTAGACGACGAGCCCGACAAGGCTGGGATTGCGCACCGCCAGGCCCAGGTAGATGCCCACCCAGGTCATCGCGAAGCGGAAGAGCAGCACCAGCCCGATCGCCTGCAGGGCCTCGCCCCCGGTGCCCTGCCAGTTCCAGCCGATGAGCAGGCCGCAGCCGATCAGCACGCCCGTCTCCAGCAGTGCCCGCAGCATGTCCGCAGCCGCGCGTCCGGTCAGCAGCGCCGAGGAGGCCATGGGCATCGAGCGGAACCGGCCGATCACCGCCTTGTCGGCGTCCTGGGCGACCCCGGTGGCGGTGGCCGAGACCGAGTACAGCATCGCCATGACGAAGATGCCCGGCATCAGGAAGGCGCGGAAGCCCTCGGACCCGCCGGTGCCGGGATGTGCCATGCCCTCGCCGAACACGTAGCCGAACACCAGCACCATCATCAGCGGGATGCACAGGCTCAGCAGCACTTCGGCGGGGGCCCGGACATCGTGCTGGAGGTTGCGCACCGTCATGACCCAGCCGTGGTCCAGCGCCCGGCGCAGGCCCCCGCCGGAGGGGAAGGCGGAAGGCGCCGGCGGCGCGGCGGCGCGGGGCGGTGCGGCGGTCATGCGGGCACCTCCTCGCCCGCCGCGTGCGCAGGTGCGGCGGGGCTGCCGGGGGCGCTCGGGTTGCCGGGGCGCCCGGTCAGGCCCAGGAAGACGTCGTCCAACGTGGGGCGGCGCAGTCCGATGTCCTCCACGGCGAGCCCGGCGGCGTCCAGCTCCCGCACGATGCCGGTGAGCACCCCGACCCGTGCGGAGCCCGCCACCGCGACGCTGACGCGCAGGTCCTCGGTGTGCACCTGCGGTTGGCCGCCGCCGCCGCGCGCGGCCGCGGCGGCGACGGCGGCCAGGTCGTCGGCCCGGGCCGCCACGACGTCCACGTGGTCGCCGCCGACCCGCGACTTGAGCTGGGCGGCGGTGCCCTCGGCGATCACGGCACCGGAGTCGATGACCGCGACGCGGTCGGCGAGCCGGTCGGCCTCCTCCAGGTACTGGGTGCTCAGCAGCACGGTGGTGCCCGCACCCACCAGCGCGCGCACCGAGTCCCACACCTCGTTGCGGCTGCGCGGGTCCAGCCCGGTGGTGGGCTCGTCCAGGAAGAGCACCTCGGGGTCGCGGGTGAGGCTCGCGGCTAGGTCGAGCCGCCGCCGCATCCCGCCGGAGTAGCCGCGGGCCCGGCGGCGGGCGGCGCCGACCAGACCGAAGCGCTCCAGCAGCTCGTCGGCCCGGCGGCGCGCTGCGGCGGCGCCGAGCCCGTTGAGCCGCCCGAACATCACCAGGTTGGCCCGCCCGGTGAGCAGCTCGTCGACGGCGGCGTGCTGGCCGGTCAACCCGATGCGCTCGCGGACGCGGTCGGGCTCGCGGGCGACGTCGAACCCGGCGATGCGGGCGCTTCCCGCATCGGGCCGGCGCAGCGTCGCCAGGATCTCGACAGCGGTGGTCTTTCCGGCGCCGTTGGGGCCCAGCAGAGCCAGCACGCTTCCGCGCGGCACCGCGAGGTCGAAGCCGTTCAGTGCCTGCGCGGTGCCGTAGCGCTTGCGCAGTCCGGCGGCACTGATCACGAGATCGTCCGTCATGGCGCCCTCCTCTCTCTGTGTATGTCACACACTAATTAGTGTATTGAATACACTGTTCGTGACGCGGTCAACCCCGGAGGGGTGGAGGGGCGGCTGGTGTCGGCGCCGCGAGCAGGGCAGGGGTCCTCACCCGCCCTGAAGGCCGCATCCGGCCGGTGGCCGTGAACCGCCGAAGCGGTGGTGGGCGCTCCTCCGCCGCTGTCCGCGCCCGCCGCGCCGCAGGGCGCGGAGGCGCGGTCAGCCGTGGCGTCGGGCGGGCTCGGGGCGTGGGAGGCGGCGATGGCCGGGCTCGCGCGGGAGCGCGGCGGGGAGCGGGGGGAGGCCGCGGTTCTAGGATGGGGGCCACGCGAGCGGACGATGGGGCGAAGCGATGGCGACAAGCGGCGGCGAGTGGGCCGACGGGAGCCCGGAGGGCGAGCGGCGCCTGGAGCTGCTGTGGCGGGTGGCCGACCGGCCCCGCCGGGGGCCGCGGCCGGGGCTGAGCCTGGACGCGATCGTCGCCGCGGCCGTGGGGCTCGCCGACGCCGAAGGGCTCGGTGCGGTGTCGATGCAGCGCGTGGCCGCCGAACTGGGCTACACCACGATGTCGCTGTACCGCTACGTGTCGAGCAAGGAGCAGCTCGTCGAGCTGATGGCCGACGACGCGCTGGGCGAGCCCCCCGCGCCGGAGGCGGCCGACTGGCGCGCGCGGCTGGAGGAGGTCTCGCGCGGGCTGGTCGCGGTCTACCGGAACCGCCCCTGGCTGCTGGGGGTGGAGATCTCGGGCCCGCCGGAGGGGCCCAATCAGCTGTCCTGGTTCGAGGCGTACCTGGAGACCCTCGCGGAGGCGGAACTGCCCGGCTATGAGCGCGTCGCCGTGGTCCTGTTCATCGATGGAGCCGTGCGCGAGATCGCCCGCATCGCCGTCCAGGTCGAGGGCGCCCGGCGGGCCGGCGGCGTCAGCGACGACGCGGCGGGCGCGGTCTACGCCTCCGTCCTGCGCCGCTTCGCCGTCCCGGAGCGCTACCCCAACATCGCCGCCCTGGCCGCAAAAGGCGTCTTCGACCCCGAACCGCCGGGGCGTGGCGCTACCCGCGGCGCCGACTGGGGGCTGGTGGACGCGATGGGCACCGACATCGCCTTCGGGCTGCACCGCCTGCTCGACGGTGTGGAAGCGTACGCGAGCGGCCGGACACGGCCCGCAACCCGCGGAAAGGCGTGAGGGCCGCCGCTTCGCGGCGGCCGGTCATGCGCTTGCGGCGCTACTCCGGGGCGCTCCCGGCCTTCCCGGTTCCGGGGCGCGGCGCGGCGCGGCCGCTCCGCTGGCCGCCGGGCCGGGCGTCGTCGGAGGGCGGAGGTCCGGCGCCACCTGGCGGAGACGCTGCACACCGCAGGGGCCCGGCGGGGCGGAGGGCCGCTCCCTCGCCACCGCCTCACCCCGCCGGGCGGGCCGGGCGGATCAGCGCAGCAGGACCAGGTGGTGGCGCACCAGCGCGCGCAGGACCGCGGCCGTGGCCTCGATCGGGGTGCCGGAGTCCTCGGCCAGCTCGGCGACCGTCGTGCGCGGCCGGCGGGCGAGTGCGTCCAGTACGGGCTCGGCCGCCGCCGGGAGCCGGTAGCGCTTGCCCGAGACCGTGACCGCCACCTGCTCACCCTCGCGTTTCACGGGCGGGGGCAGGATCGGCACGAACTCCACCCGCGTGTGGGCCTGCGGCGCCGCGCCGTCGACCGCCCAGGGCAGCGCGAAGGACTGGCGCCGCGGGAAGCGGGCGTCGTGCTCGGCGAGGAAGCCGTCGACATCGTGCTTCTCGGCGGCGTCGGCGAGCCGGCGGATCAGCTCGTGCTGGTGCTTGCGGCGGTCCTCCGCCGAGCCGAAGCGCGGCAGGTCGGCCCGGAAGAAATCTACGTCGTAAAGGTGTTGCAGGAGCGAGCGCGCCCAGTCGATCCCCGTCGCACGGGTGAACCCGAACGTCAGATGCATGCTGACGTCCCCGGTTCCCTTGACTGTGTGCCACCACCCGCGCGGCACGTGCAGCACGTGCCCGGGCGAGAGGACGCCCTCCCACACGGTGCCCTCCGGCGCGCCGTGGCCGTGGTCGGAGTCGACCTTCATGGGGTGCCGGCGGCTGCCGGGTCCGTGCACCTGCCAGGACTTCGTGCCCTCGACCTGGATGACGAAGGTGTCGTGGTCGTCCCAATGGGTGTCGAAGCCGTGGGAGTCGCCCCAGATCAGATAGAGGTTCACCTGCGCGCGCTCGCGGACCAGGCGCATCAGGTCGTCGGTGGCCTCGCGGACGGGCGGGTGCAGCCGGTCGACGGCGTCCAGCACCAGGCTCGCGCCGTCGCGCAGTTCGCGGTAGAGCCCGTCCGGGCGGATCACCGTGCGCTCGGCGCCCGAAGTGCGGCCGGTGTCGGTGTAGCGCGACGCGGGCACCGGCGCGCCCTTGCGGTGCAGGCGCAGGCGCGGAGGCTCCAGCGCGCAGCGGGCCAGGATGTCGTTGAGCGCCGCGAAGTCCAGCAGCGGGCGGACGGTCTCGGCGCCGAGGTCGGCGAAGACGACGTCCTCGGACAGCCGCGTGGAGAGCAGGTCCTCGCCCACGGCGGCGCACAGTGTCTCGGTGAACAGGCGGTCGGTCACGTCGGAGGCCTCCACTGCGGCGGGTCGCGGCGGGCCGCCGGAGGCGGTCGACGCGCTCCGGCGGCCTGCCGACGGCGGATGGGTTACGCCGGCGGCGTCTGTCAGATGAAGTCGGAGCTGGAGTCGGTGCCGTCGTTGTCGCCGCCGGCGGTGATGTCGCGCGACGTGACCTCGGTCAGCTCCTCGACCTCGATGTCGATCTCGTAGGCGTCCATGGCGTCTCCTGTTCCGTGTTGGCGTTGGGTACCCGGTGCCCGCCCACCGGCCGGGACGCCCCGGCCGCGCCCTCGGGCGCGGGGCGGCACACCGCCAGCCCCCGTATCGGGGGAGGCGCGCCGCCCCCGCGCTGCGCTGCGCGGGGGCGCGGCCGCCTGCGGCGGCCGCATGTCTGCACAACTCATGTCGCCTCCCGGCGCCGCGGCGATCCGCCGCCCGCCGGTGCCGCGGCCGCCGCGGGCGGCCGATCGAGCCCGGTCTCGGCGGCGGCGAACGCGTGCGCGTCGGCCGCCAGCTCGATGGCCTTGGTCACCGCACGCGGGCCGTGGCCGACATCGCGCTCGTACCGCAGCAGCGCGGGGCGCTCGGACTCCCCGTGGTGCAGCAGTGCGGCGCACATCTTGCGCGGATGCGCGGCGTCGGTCCGGGTGTCGCCGTGGAACCCGGTGAGCAGTACCGCCGGGCGCTCCGCTGCGCCGTCGGCCAGGACGCGGTGGTAGGGGGAGTAGGACATGAGCGCGGCGAAGTCCTGCGGGTCGGCCGCCGTGCCGAACTCGCGGATCCACAGCGGCCCCAGCCCCAGCCGCTCGAACCGCGCCATGTCGGCCAGCGGGGCCGAGGCGATGACGGCGCCGCACAGGTCAGGCCGCCGGGCCGCCGCCGCGAGGACCAGCAGCCCGCCGGCCGAGCCGCCCGACAGGCACAGCTGGTCGCGGGCGCAGGCGCCCTCGGCGACGAGGGAGTCGGCCGCGGCGACGAGGTCGTCGACCGCGCGGGGCTTGCCGCGGCGGGCGCCGCGCAGGTGCCACTGCCGGCCGAGGTCGCCGCCGCCCCGCACGTGGGCGACCGCGTAGCGGCCGCCGGACATCAGCCAGGCCAGCACCGTGGCGCTGAACCCGAACTGGCGGGGGCGCCCGAACCCGCCGTAGGCGTGCAGGATGGTGGGTCCCGGATCGCCGGGCGCAGGCGCGCCCGCGCCCGCGTCGGGCGGCTCCTGGGCGGTGAACAGGGTGATCGGGACGAGCGTGCCGTCGGCCGAGCGGCACCGCAGCGTGCGGCGGCGCACCGGGGTCGGCGGGCGCGGACGCGCGGCGCGGGGCCAGGGCCGCGGACGGGCGGCGCCCGGGTCGAGCACCAGGACCTCCTGCTGGGTGGCCACGTCGGCGTAGCACAGGTGCGCCCCGGCGCCGGGACCCTCGCCCGCGGGCTCCAGCCGGGTGACCATGCCCTCGCCGGGCAGGTCGACGCGGCGCAGCAGGCCGCCGTCGGCGGCGCTGTGCGCGGTCAGCTCGCTGATCCCCAACCGCGTGCGGGCGACGAGCAGTTCGGGGTGCTCGGCGGTGCCGGTGGCGGTGAAGCCGTCGAGGGTGGCCTCGGGGTCCTCGCCGACCACCTGGCGCCAGTGGCCGGTGCCGGGCCTGCGGGGGTCGGCGGCGCAGATGCGGCGCCGCTCGGCGCCCAGTGTGGTGCGCAGGTACAGCAGGCCGTCCGGTCCGAGCTCGGGCTGGGTCTCGGCCTCCTCGCCCGCGTGGACGGTGCGCCACCGCGGGTGCTCCAACCGCGCGCCGCCGGCATCGGAGCCGTTCGGGGCGAGGTCGGCGATCCAGAGGTCGTTGCGGTGCCCGGTGCCGTGGCTCTCGGAGACCACCAGCCAGCGCCCGCCGAGCAGCCGCACGCCGGGAACCGTGCGCGGGCCGCTGCACGCGCGCACCAGGGCGTCCGGGCCGCCGCCGGCGGGCGCCACCCGGTGCAGCCACACCCCGCGGCGGCCGTCGCCGCCGTCCCGGCGCACGTAGTAGAAGGCCGCAGAGCCCACCCAGGCGACGTTGGAGTAGCGCACCCCCTCGATCGGGTCCTCGACCTGGAGCCCGGTCGCCGCCGAGAGCACGCGCAGTGCTCCGCGCTCGGTGCCGCCGGAGGAGGTCTGCACGGCGACGCGCTCGCCGTCGGGAGAGGGCTCCCAGGAGTCCAGGGTGGTGCCGCCGCCGGGGTCGAAGGCGTGCGGGTCGAAGACGACGCGCGCGCGCTCCCCGGGGGCACCGCCGTCGGGATCGTCCGCCTCTGCGGTGTCGTCGAACGCGACGACGGCGGGGTGGTCGCCCCCGGCGGGGCGCCGGGTGGCGAAGACGCGGCCGCCGCGCCGCAGCGGCGGTGTCCACAGCTCGGCGGCGACCAGGTCGCGGATGCGCTCGGCCAGCGGCGTGCGCAGCGGCCAGTTCTCGGCGGCGGCCGCGAACTCGCGCCCGCGCTCGGCGAGCCAGGCGCGGGTGGCGGGGGAGTCGGGGTCCTCCAGCCAGCGGTAGGGGTCGGCGACGGGCGTTCCGTGGAGGGTCTCGACGCAGGGCGGCGCCCGGCCGTCGCCGCGGGCGATCCCGTGGTGGGCGGCCGTGCTCACCGGGAACCGAGGGGTCGGGGATCGCGGAGGGCGGGTGCATGAGCCATGCCAGAGCCACGGATGCGCACGTCTACATGGTTCAGAAGGGCTCGATGGCCGGTCAAGGTAGTCATGGCTGACCGTCGATCACGCGAATACAGCCACCGCGCCAGGTTTGGCGGCGAAACGTCGGCGCGTGCGGTCGGGTGTCGCGCAGCCGCGCCGCCAAGCTCGCCCCCGCGGCGCCCCCGGCGCCCGGCTCGACCGCGGGCACGCGGTGCTGCGACGTGCCTCCGGGTGGGTCGGGTGGTTCCCGTTCCCACCGGGACCGCAGGAGACCGGGGCGGCCGGTCAGCGCCGCACGGCCCCCAGGAGGGCGGCGGTGTCGCCGGTGTCCGTGGTGAGCGGGGCGGGGGTCAAAGCCGCCAGGGCCGCGCGGTAGCCGGGTCCGGCGTCGAGGTCGGTGAGCCGGACGTGCTCGGGTGCGTCGGGGGAGTCCCACGCGAGAACCCCGGCCGGCTCGAAGGGACCGCTGACCCCCACGGCGGCCAGGCCGCCGGAGAGTCCGTCGCCGGTGGCCTTGAGCAGCGCCTCCTTGCGCGCCCAGTAGCCGAAGAACCCCTCGGTGCGCCGGTCGCCGGGTACCCGGTCCAGGTCGCCGCGCTCGGCCGGGCTCAGGCAGTAGTCGACGAGCCCGTCGGTGTCGCGGTCGGCCGAGACCTGCTCGACGTCGGCGCCCACGGCCACCCCGTGCGCGAGAGCGAGCAGGACGCGCTCGCCGGAGTGGCTGATGGAGATCTCCAGCCCGGCCGCCGCGCCCGCCGGACGCGGCTTGCCGTGCGGCTCGGGGCGCGGGTCGGGACGGCGCTCGCAGGAGCGGCAGTGCAGTGTGAAGGCGACCTCCGCGGGCTCGCAGCCCGCCTCGCGGGCCAGCGCCAGGCGCGCCAGCGCGTGGGCCACCAGGTAGCGGTCGCGGTCGGCGCGGGCGCGGAAGCGGGCGCGGCGTTCGCGCTCCTCGGGGTCGAGCAGGTCGAGGAGCGCGGGGGAGGCGTCGTCGGGGGAGGCCCACCACAGCCGGCACGTCAGCGCAGTCACCCCTCCATTCTGTCCGGTCGGCGCCATCCGCGCACACGGGCCGCCGCGCCGCGGCCGGCGCCGGCCGCGCCCGGCGACACGCCGCGCAACCGGCCGCGCCGAACGGGCATGAAAACGTTCGCGACCGGGCATCGAACGGGTGACTCCTCAGGTGAGGGCGGTACCCGAGCCGCGGGGTCGCCGGTCAGCCCGCTCGCCAGGGAGGCCCCCCGTGTCCGTCATGGTGCTGTTCGGTATCGCGACACTGGCCGTACTCGGCCTGCTGATCGCCGTCTTCGTCGTCGTCTTCGTCGTCCGCGGCCCGTCGCTGGAGGACGACCCCCCCGCTGACGATGACACCATCGACGAGACCTTCCACACCCACGGAGTGCATATGGGCTGACCCCGGCGGCTCTATCATCGGAGCGCACGGCCCCCCAGCCAGCACCGGAGATGGAGTTTCCCCATGGCAGACGAGACCAGGCCGGCGTTCGCGGCCGAGCGCCGGGAGAGGATCCTGGAGCTGGTGCGGGCCAACGGCGCCATGGCGCTGCGCGAGATCGCCTCGCGCGTGCGCGCATCCGAGGTCACCGTGCGCCGCGACGTGCGCGCGCTGGAGGCCGAGGGCCTGATCGACCGCCGCCGGGGCGGCGCCGCGCTGCCGGGGCGCCTGGGCTACGAGCAGAGCTACACGCAGAAGAGCGGCCAGGCCGCCCCGGAGAAGCTCGCGATCGCGGCGGCCGCGGCGCGGCTCGTCGAGGACGACGACGCCGTCGTGCTGGGGCCGGGCACCACCACCGAGGCGCTGGCCCGCGAACTCGTCGGCCGGCAGAACCTCACCGTGGTGACCAACTCGCTGCTGGTGGCCGAGGTCCTCGCCTCGGCGCCGGGCGTCGAGGTGGTGATGACGGGCGGCACGCTGCGCGGTCCCATCCGCGCGCTCGTGGGCACCGCCGCCGAGCAGGCGCTGTCGGGGCTGCGTGTGCGGTTGGCCTTCGTCTCCGGCAACGGCGTCACCGCCGAGCGCGGCCTGAGTACCCCCAACCCGGCCGTGGCCAGCGTCGACCGCGCCCTGGTCGCCTGCGCCCAGGAGGTCGTCGTGCTCGCCGACCACACCAAGATCGGCGCCGACACCATGGTCCAGACCGTGCCGTCCGAGCACGTCGCGCACCTGATCACCGACAACCACGCCGACCCCGAGGTGCTGATGACGCTGGAGGACATGGGCACCCTCGTGCACGTGGCGGTGCTGGAGGTCGACCGGGGAGAATAGGCTGCGGGCCCTCGGGTGGTGTCCGGGGGCGGGAGCGCCCTAGGCTGCCCGGTGAGCCCGAAGACCGCGGACCCCATTGGAGCGCCCATGCCGACCCCGGTGACCCTGCCCGATCCGTGGGCGCGGTCCGCGGTCAGCGTCGTCGTGCCCACCTACAACGAGGCCGACAACCTGCCCGTGCTGGCGCGGAGGCTGCTCGACCTGGAGCTGCCCGAGCTGCGCCTGGTCGTGGTCGACGACGACTCCCCCGACGGCACCGGCAAGGTCGCCGAGGAGATCGCCGCCGAGTACAACACCCCCGGGCGCGAGCGCGTCGCCGTGGTGCACCGCACCGCCAAGGAGGGCCTGGGCCGCGCCTACGTGGCGGGGATGAGCCGGGCGCTGGACGACGGCGCCGAGTTCGTGGTGCAGATGGACGCCGACCTCAGCCACCCGCCCGGCTACGTCCCCCAGCTCCTGGGCACCGCACTCTCCACCGGAGCCGGCGTGGTGATCGGCAGCCGCTACGTGGCGGGCGGCAGCCTGTCGCAGGAGTGGCGGGCCCACCGGAGGCTGCTGAGCTCCTGGGCCAACTCCTACGTGAAGACGATCCTGGCCCTGCCGATCCGCGACGTCACCGCCGGGTTCAAGATCTGGCGGCGCGACGCGCTGGAGGCCGTGGACCTGGCGAGCGTCTCCAGCAGCGGTTACAGCTTCCAGGTCGAGATGCACTACCGCGCCTTCGCCCGCGGCCGGAAGATGGTGGAGATCCCCATCCACTTCGAGGACCGCCGCGAGGGCGTGAGCAAGATGGACCTCGCCGTGCAGATGGAGTCGGCCCTGCGCCCGTTCCGCCTCAAGGCCGCCGAGCGCCGCGACCGCGGGCGCTGAGCCCGCCGCGCCGCCCGCGCCCCCGGAGAGCGGCCGGTCGCGTCCTTCACCGGCCCGCGGCCCTGCCCCGTCCCGGTGGGGCTTGGGGGCTTGGTCTGACGATCCCGGCCTCGCCGGTCTCAGCGGCGTCCCGGCGGGGTGCGCAGCACGGTGTCGGCGATGCGCTGGGCCAGCGCCTCGGCCTGCTCGCGGATGCGGGGCACGGTGGCGTCGGCCTCGCCGCGCCGCACCGCGCCGACGGCGAACAGGCGGTCCGCCTCACCCGCGGCCGTAGTCAGCGCTCCGCAGGCGCACACGGCCAGTCCGGCGCCCGCCGCGTCGGCCACCGGCGGCGGTGTGACGGCGGGGTCGCCCGTGGCCACCACGGCCGCCGTCGCCGCGACGCGCTCGCCCGAGGCCAGGCGCACCGCCGCGCCGCCGGAGTCGGCGCCGACCGCCACCGCGCGCGCCGCGCGGGTGTGCACCGACGCGTAGGGGGAGGCCCAGGCCGCCGTGGCCGCGAGGGTGTCGGCGAGGTAGTCGCCGTAGACCCCGCGGGGAAGCAGCGTCTCGGGCCCGCACACGGGTGACGCCAGCGCGGTTCCGCCCGCGTTCGAATCGCCGCGCAGCCGGGCCGGGGTCCGGCCGGCCCGCGCCCACTCCATCAGGTGGCAGGGGCGGTCGGGCAGCGCGGACATGTGCTTGACGGGGATCTCCAGCAGGCACTCCCCGCCCGCGCCGTCGTAGGGCCGCCCGCGCGCGAACCGCCCGTACTCGTCGATCAGCAGGATGCGGTAGGCCAGGCGCAGCCACGTGGTGGCGCGCAGCAGCGCGATCGCGGCGAGGGCGGCCCCTGCTCCGCCGCCCACGAACGCGATGGCCGGCACGCCGCCGTGGTCGGCCGCGGCATCTCCCATGACTCCGACTCTAGGACGTCTCGCCGCCGCCGCGAAGGGGTTCGCCCGCCGACGAGCCCGGGCAGCCCGCCATCGGGGGTCCCGACACGCCGCAGAAGCTCCTCTCGGCGGCCGGTACCGACGGCCGGCTGCGCAGCAGGGCGAGCGCCAGCAGGCCCGCCAGCGCCGCGGCGGCGGCGATGATCAGCATGGCCGGGCCGAAGCCGCCGGAGATCCCCGCGGCGCCGCTGACGCCCGCGAGCACCGGAACCGCGGCCACGCCGATCAGCTGCGCGGTGCGCGCCAGCGTGTTGTTGACCCCGGAGGCCAGCCCCGCGTGGCGCTCGGCCGCCGACGCCAGCACCGTGGCGGTGAGCGGCGCAACCGCGGCCGACAGCCCCGCTCCCACGAGCAGCACGCCGGGCAGCACACCGGTGAGGTAGGAGGCGCCCGGCGCCAGCCGCGACAGCACCACCAGCCCCGCAGCCAGCACCAGGGGGCCGAAGCCGAGCTGCCAGCGCGGGCCGATGCGCTCGGCGAGGCGGCCGGACTGCCCCGACAGCGCCAGCATCAGCAGCGTGATCGGCAGCGACGCCGCACCCGCCTCCAGCGCGGAGTAGCCCAGCACCTCCTGCAGGTAGATGACCAGCAGGAACAGCAGGGGGCCGAGTGCTCCGTACATCAGCACGGTCACGGCGTTGGTGATCGTGAACCGGCTGGAGGCGAAGATGTCCAGCGGCAGCATGGGGTGCGAGCTGCGCAGCTCCACGGCGGCGAAGGCCGCCAGCGCCGCCGCGCCGGCTCCGGCGGCCGCGAGCACCCGCCAGTCGCCGGGCCCGGTCTCGCCCGCCGTGATCAGCGCGTAGGTCAGCGCGGCCAGCCCCACCATGCCCAGCAGCGCACCCGGGTAGTCCAGCCGCTCGGAGGCCTGCGGGTCACGGGACTCGGCCAGCCGGAAGCGGGCGATCAGCAGCACCACCGCCGCCAGGGGCAGGTTGATCAGAAAGATCAGCCGCCACGAGCCGAGGTCGACCAGCCAGCCGCCCGCGAACGGCCCGATCGCCGCGGCGACACCGGTCAGGCCCGACCACGCGCCGATGGCCCGCGCCCGGTCGCGCTTGCGGAAGCCCGCCTGCAGGATCGCCAGGCTGCCCGGGGTCAGCAGCGCGCCGCCCACCCCCTGCAGCACGCGGCCGGCGATCAGCCATTCCAGGGTCGTCGCCAGCGAGCACAGCGCCGAGGCCAGCGCGAACCACGCCACGCCCGCCGAGAACACCCGCACCCGGCCGAACCTGTCGCTGAGCGAGCCGCTGAGCAGGATCAGCGCCGACAACGTGACCATGTAGCCGTTGGCGGTCCACTGCAGGCCCGACACCCCGGCGTCCAGCTCGCCGCCGATGGCGGGCAGCGCCACGTTGACCACGGTGGAGTCCAGGAACGCCATGCCCGAGGCGAGCACGGTGGCGGTCAGCATCCACCGCGCGGCCGGCGTACCCCACGCCGCTCCGCCGTCCGGCGGCGCCGAGGATTCGGAGGCGCCCATGCCTTCCCCTTCCGACCGGTCGCGGCCGCCCCCGCGGCGCAGGCGGCGGGCGGACCCCGCGGTCCGCCCGCCGCCACACTACGGCGCGCTCGGCGCGTTCCTCCGGCTCGGCGGGAGGTGTGTCGCCTCCGGCCGCGCGCCGCCCTACTGGTCGGCCATGGCGGCGGTGATCGAGGTGCCCGCGGCCCGGCGCGAGGGCGACACCGAGGCCAGCAGCCCGGCAGCGACGGCCGCCCCGATGAAGGCGGCGATCTGCGCGACGGGCACGGTGAAGACCAGGTCCTCGAAGACCGCGGCCGAGGCGGCCCAACCGAAGAACACGCCCAGCCCGATGCCGACGAGCGCCCCGATCAGGCACATCAGCACCGCCTCCCAGACGAGCATCAGCCGCAGCTGCGCGCGCATGAGGCCCATGGCCCGAAGCAGCGCCGACTCGCGGGTGCGCTCCAGCACCGACAGCGCCAGCGTGTTGGCGATGCCGAACACCGCGATGACCACCGCCAGGCCGAGCATCGCCACGATCGCCAGGAACGCCGTGTCCAGCATGTCCTCGTACTGCTTGCGCTTCTGGGCGAGCGAGTCGACCTGGAGCGTGGGGTGGTCCTCCACCGCGGCGTAGACGGCGTCGCGCAGCTCCTTGGTGCCGACGCCCTCGGCACCGGTGACCCGGATCGCCTCGTCTCCCGTGTCCGGGAAGGCGGCGTCGAAGTCCTCGGGCGTCATCAGCACGCGCCACATGTTCGCCGAGTCGACGACGGCCGCGATCTCGAAGCTGCGTTCGCCTTCCTCGGTCTCCACCTTCACGGTGTCGCCGACGCCGCGGCCGGCGGCGTAGTCGGAGGGCACCGCGACGCTGCCCGGCCGCACGTCCGCCAGGTCGCCGGCCGCCGGCTTCTCGCCCCCGGCGGCCGCCCGCTCCAGCGGGGCGCCTGCGAGGGTGGTGTACCGCGTGGCGTCCGGGCCGGGACCGTCGCTCGCGCTGCGCTCGGCGACCACCTCGGCGGTCTCGGGAGCGTCGCGCAGGTCGCGGGCGACGTCCCGCGGGATGTTCGGGTCCTCCTCGGTGAACTGGCCCATGATCCGGTAGTCCATCGGGAACCGCTCGTCGAGCATGCCGTTCATCGTGGTCATCATCGAGGCGTTGACCACCGAGTAGCCGGTGATCAGCGTGGCGCCCACCGTCAGGGCGATCGTGGCCGTCGCCGCGCGCCGGGGGTTGCGCCGCGCGTTGTCGGCCGCCAGCGCACTGGCGACACCCAGCGTGCGCATCAGCGGCGACACCGTGCCCACGGCCATGCGCACCAGCAGCGGGCTGACGACCACGACGCCGACGAAGGCCACCATGCCCGCGCCGGCGACCATGTACAGAGCGTCGTTCGGGTCGTCGATGCCCCGGGCGAGGTACACCATCCCGGCCGAGGCGAGCAGCAGCGCCGCGCCCGCCGCGGCCCGAAGGACGGCGACGCGCCTGCCCAGGCCTGTAGCCACGGCGCTGGTGCGCAGCGCGGTGAGCGGAGGTACGGACATCGCCCGCCGCGCCGGCAGCAGAGCCGAGAACAGGGTCGTCGCCGTCCCGACGGCCAGCCCGATCAGCACCGCACCCGGCTGGGCGACGACCGCTGTGCCGGAGGAGCCGGCGTTCAAGGCGTCGCCGCCGAGCTTGAAGCCGGCCGCACCCAGACCGATTCCCGCCAGCACGCCCACGGCGGAGGCCACCAGGCCCACGACCAGCGCCTCGGCCACCACCGAGGTGAAGACCTGGCGGCGCACCGCGCCCACACAGCGCAGCAGGGCCATCTCGCGCTGGCGCTGGGCCACCAGGATGGCGAAGGTGTTGTGGATGACGATGGCGGCCACCAAGACCGACACGAGGGCGAACAGCAGCAGCCCGGTGGCCATGACGTCGGCCTCCGCGCCCGCCTGCTCGGCCAGCCGCTCGCCCAGCTCCCGGCCGGTCAGCACCTGGGTGCCCGAGCCCGCGACGGCGTCGACGGCGTCGACGGCCCGCTGTGGCGGGACGCCCTCGGCGGCGACGGCGTCGATCTCGGCGAAGCCGTCGGCGCCGGTCATCTCGGCGGCGGTCTGCGGCGCGAAGGCGACCGCCCCGCGGTAGGAGACCTCGGCGGCGGTCCCGAAGTCGATCAGCCCGGTGACGGTGAACTCGCGCTTCTCGCCGTCGGGTCCCAGCACGGTCGCGGTATCGCCCACCTCGTAGCCGGTGGCGTCGGCGCTGACAGTGGCCAGCGCCGCCTCGCCGGGCCCGTCGGGCAGTCCGCCCTCGACGGCCGAGTAGCGGCTGAGGCCGCCCACCGACACCCCGAGAGTGGGCGCGCTGCCGACCGCGCGTCCCTTCTTGTCCAGCAGCGGGGCGTCGCCCATGGTGACGCCTGAGGCGCGGTCGATCTCGGGCAGATCGCGAACCTCGGCCAGTCGCTCGCGGGGGACGGTGCCGGTCAGCGCGTCTTCGGGCAGGACGACGGCGTCCATCTTCTGCGCCGAGCCCATCACCTGGGAGGCGAAGCTCTCACGCAGGGTGTCGGAGAAGACCAGGGTTCCCGACACGAACATGACGCCCAGGGCGACGGCCAGTGCGGTCGTGACGAGCCGGCCCTTGTGCAGGCGCAGGCCGGCGAGTGTTGTGCGCAGCATCGCGGCTCAGGACTCCAGCTTCACCAGGCGGTCGAGGACGGTCTCGGCGGTGGGCCCGTACACCTCGTCGACAAGGCGCCCGTCGCGCAGGAACACGACCCGGTCGGCGTAGGAGGCTGCCACCGGGTCGTGGGTGACCATGATCACCGTCTGGCCCAGCTCGCGCGCCGAGTCGCGCAGGAACGCCAGCACGTCGGCGCCGGAGCGGGAGTCGAGGTTGCCGGTGGGCTCGTCGGCGTAGACGACCTCCGGGTCGCCCAGCAGCGCCCGGGCCACCGCGACCCGCTGCTGCTGGCCGCCCGACAGCGCCGAGGGCAGGTGGCCGAGGCGGTCGCCCAGCCCCACCACCTCGACGATGCGCCGGAAGCGCTCGGGATCGTGTTTGCGCTTGGCGATGCGGCCGGGCAGCAGGATGTTCTGCTCGGCGGTGAGCATCGGCAGCAGGTTGAACGACTGGAAGACGAACCCGATGCGGTCGCGGCGCAACAGCGTCAGCTGCTTGTCGCGCAGGCGGGTGATCTCGGTCCTTCCCAGGTGCACCGTTCCCGAGGAGACGGTGTCCAGGCCGGCCAGGCAGTGCATCAGGGTGGACTTGCCCGACCCCGACGGTCCCATGATCGCGGTGAACGCGCCGCGGGCGAAGTCGACGCTGACCCCGTCGAGCGCGTGCACGGCCGAATCAGCGCGGCCGTAGACCTTGGTCAGGTGGCGGGCGGCCACCACGGGCCGCGTGTCGGTGGTGTCGGGTGCGGGGGCGGCCGGGGCCGCGCTCTGGCTCACGTGGTTCTCCAGACTCGAAGACGGTATGACCGGGACCGGGTGACCGGACGACGGCACTGCTTGCCGGTGCGGCGCCGGGTGCGCGCCGGGGATTCGGTTTCCCGGCGCCGCATCCGGCAACGCTACGGCCGCCGGAGGCGGCGATTGCTCCGCCGCGGGGCCCAGATCGGCGGCGTGCGCAGACCGCCTTTCCGCGCGCCGCTCGGCCCTTCGGGCGGTCCCGGCACCGACTTTCGTCGGGGCGCCCGGGGGCGGAGCGGGCCCTCCGCGGCACGGGCGGCGGGCCCGGCCGCCGCGCTGACCGGCGGCCGCGCCCGGGCACCGACCTTCGTCGGGGGAGGGTGCCCGACCGCAGGTCGGCGAACTGCGGCCGGTGCGGAGCGGCATAAACTCCGGCCCATGGCGGAGTATCGGTCAGCACCCCCGGCACGCGCGGCCGCGGCGCCGCCGGCCTCGCTGAGGGACCGGTGGTGGTCGCGTCGGCACCGCATCGCCGACTGGCTGCTGGCCGCCGCCGTCTTCCCCTGGACCGGGCTGATGCTGGTGTCCGAACCGCACGGCCTGTCCGGCATCGCGGCGATGGCTGTGGCGGGCGGTGTCGCGCTGGTCGGCGACCTGGCTCCCTTCGCCGCTCTTCCTGCCGTCTGGGGGGCGCTGACCGTGTGCGCGGCGGTCTCGACCGTCGTGCTGTTCCGCCGTACCCGGCCCTCGATTCTGCTCGTCGCGGCGACGGCCGCGCTGCTCCTCTACGGCGACTTCAGCCTGGCCGCTCTCGGCCTGTTCACCTATGCGGGCTGGTTCGAGGACCGGCGGAGGCTTGCGCTGTGGGCCTTCTGGCTGTCGGTGTGCTTCCTGGCCGTCTACCGGTTTCTCGGTCCGATGGGCGGCTTGCAGGCCTACAGCGTGCTGATCATGGTCTACGGGCTGCCGCTGGCCGTGGGCCTGTGGATCGGCACGCGCCGCGTGCTCATCGCCAACCTGCGCGAGCGGGCCGAGCGCCTGGAGCACGAGCAGCACCTGCTCGCCGACCAGGCGATCACCGCCGAGCGCACCCGCATCGCCCGCGAGATGCACGACGTGGTCGCCCACCGGGTGAGCCTGATGGTGCTGCACGCCGGCGGGCTGGAGGTCTCGGCGCCCGACGAGCGCACGGCCCAGAGCGCGGCGCTGATCCGCAGCACCGGCCGGGACGCGCTTGCCGAGCTCCGTGAGATCCTGGGCGTGCTGCGCGACGCCCCCGAGGCGGACTCAGCCCCGACCGCGCCCCAGCCGGTGCTGGCGGACATCGACCGCCTCGTCGAGGAATGGCGCGCCGCGGGGATGCCCGTGCACCGAAGCGCCGAGGGCATCCCGGTGGAGGTGCCGGCCCACACCCAGCGCACCGCCTACCGCACCGTGCAGGAGGCGCTGACCAACGCCGCCAAGCACGCCCCCGGCGCCGCCGTGCGCGTGCACCTGAATTACCGCACCGAAAGCCTGGAGATCACCGTGGAGAACGCCGCGCCGCCCCCCGCCACCGCCGAGGCCCCGCCCTCCAGCGGCTACGGGCTCGCCGGTCTGCGCGAACGCGTCGTGCTGGCCGGGGGCGAGCTGCGTGCGGGGCCGCTGCCCGGCGGCGGGTGGCGCCTGGGCGCCGTGCTGCCGGCGGCGCGCGCCGACCGCGCCGGCCTGCGGGAGGCGGCGGAATGATCCGCACCGCGCTGGTCGACGACGAGCGGCTGGTGCGCTCGGGGCTGCGGATGATCCTCGACACGGCCGAGGACATCGAGGTCGTCGGCGAGGCCGGCGACGGCGACGAGGCGCTGGACCTGGCCGCGCGGCTGGAGCCCGACGTGGTGCTGCTCGACATCCGCATGCCCGGCACCGACGGGCTCACCGCCGCCGCGATGATGGCCGACCTGCCCCGCCCGCCCAAGGTCGTCCTGCTGACCACCTTCGACCTCGACGAGTACGTGCACCGCGCACTGCGCGCCGGCGCGGTGGGGTTCCTGCTCAAGGACACGCCGCCGCGCGACCTCATCGGCGCTGTGCGCACCATCGACGAGGGCAACGCGATGCTGGCGCCCAGCATCACCAAGCGGATGCTGGAGCGGTTCACCGTCCCGGCCGCCGGCGCCGGCGCCGAGGCAGCCCGGCGGCTGCAGGTGCTCAGCGACCGCGAGCGCGACGTGCTGGTCGCCGTCGCCCAGGGCATGTCCAACGCCGAGGCCGGGCGCAGCCTGGGCATGCGCGAGGCGACGGTCAAGGCCCACGTCAGCAGCATCCTGTCCAAGCTCGGCATGGGCAACCGGGTGCAGGCGGCGATTCTCGCCCACGACGCCGGGTGGGCCTGAGCCCCGCCGGCCCTCTCCGCGGCCGTGCGGGGAGCGGCCCGCCCGCGTGCGGCCGCAGCGGCCACACACGGCCGGTGTGCGTCTATTGTGTGGTGGTGTTCCGCCCGCGGCCCAGGGGAGGCCGGCGGGCGCTCAGAAGATCGCAGTCTGTGAGAAGGGGCGTGACGTGGCCGTTCGCACCCACGGGGGCACAGGGATGCCGGCCGTGACCTCCGCCGAGTCCGCCGAGTCCTCGGTACCGCGGCGGCTGCTGGCCGTGGCGACCCGCCTGTTCGCCGAGAAGGGTTTCGACCGGACCTCGGTGCAGGAGATCGTCGCCGCCGCCGACGTCACCAAGGGGGCGATGTACCACTACTTCGACTCCAAGGACGACCTGCTCACCGAGATCTACGCCCGCGTGCTGCGCCTGCAGATGTCGCGGCTCACCGAGATCGCCCGCCAGGAGGGGCCGGTGGCCGAACGAGTCGAGCGCGCCGCCGCCGACGTCGTGGTCAGCACCATCGACAACCTGGACGACGCGACGATCTCGTTCCGCTCCCTGCACCAGCTCCGACCCGAGAAGCAGCGCGAGGTGCGCGACGAGCGCCGCCGCTACCACGAGCTGTTCCGCTCGCTGGTCGTCGAGGGCCAGAACCAGGGCGTCTTCACCGACCGAGTACCCGCCGACATCGTGGTCGATTTCTACTTCGGCAGCGTTCATCACCTCAGCACCTGGTACCACCCCGATGGCGCGCTGAGCCCCCGCGAGATCGGGGCGTACTACGCCCGGCTCCTGCTGGACGCGCTGCGCCCGGCACCGGCCCACCGCTGAGCGCGGGCCCTTGCGCCGACCCGCGCCGCGGCGCGGGTGCGCGGTCCCGCCTGCGGCGCCGCGCAGCGGCGGGGCGCGGGCAAACGGGTGGTGCGGGGGTGTGTCCACAGGCACGGGTGTTGTGGTGGTGGCGGCCCGTGCGGCGGGACTAGTCTCAGTTGGCACACGATTCCCGCCAGTGCTGTTCTTTGCTAAGAGGTTCGAACGACCGTGGCTGACCCCTTCGTCCACCTGCACGTCCACACCGAGTACTCGATGCTGGACGGCGCCGCCAAGCTGAAACCGCTGTTCGCCGAGGCGGCTCGGCTCCAGATGCCCGCCGTGGCCATGACCGACCACGGCAACATGTTCGGCGCCTACGAGTTCTGGCAGCAGGCCAAGGGCTCGGGAGTCAAGCCGATCATCGGCATCGAGGCCTACGTCGCCCCGGAGTCGCGGTTCCACAAGAAGCGGGTGCGCTGGGGCCGCGGCGACTCCGACGAGAACACCGAGGGCGGCAAGGACATCTCCGGCGGCGGCCGCTACCTGCACATGACCATGTGGGCGCGCAACGCCGCCGGCCTGCGCAACCTGTTCCGCATGTCGTCGCTGGCCAGCATCGAGGGCTACTACGGCAAGCCCCGCATGGACCTGGAGCTCATGAGCCGCCACTCCGAGGGCATCATGGTCTCCACCGGCTGCCCCTCGGGCGGCGTGCAGACCCGCCTGCGCCTGGGCCAGGAGAAGGAGGCCATCGACTACGCCGCAAAGCTCCAGGATATCTTCGGCAAGGACAGCGTCTTCCTGGAGCTGATGGACCACGGCATCAGCATCGAGCGCGAGGTCCGCGACGGCCTGCTCAAGGTCGGTCGCGAGCTGGGCCTGCCGCCGCTGGTGACCAACGACTCCCACTATGTCACCCAGGACCAGGCCCAGGACCACGACGCCCTGCTCGCCGTGGGCGTGGGCAAGAACCTCGACGACCCCGCCCGGTTCCGCTTCAACGGCGACGGCTACTACATCAAGTCCGCCGAGGAGATGCGCGCCCTGGTCAGCCTGGACGAATGGGCCCAGGGCTGCCGCAACACCCTGCTGGTCGCCGAGAGCGTCGAGGACGGCGCCTTCGACGAGGTCTTCGCCGAGCGCGACCTGATGCCCAAGTTCGACGTCCCCGAGGGCGAGACCCAGGCGTCGTGGCTGCGCAAGGAGATCGACCGGCTCACACCCACCCGCTACCCCGGCGGCCCCGGCCAGGCGGTGCGCGAGCGCATCGACCGCGAGCTGGACATCATCAACGAGATGGGCTTCCCGGCCTACTTCCTGGTGGTCTCCGACATCTGCCAGTACGCCCGCAGGAACGGCATCGCGCTCGGGCCGGGGCGCGGCTCGGCCGCCGGGTCGATGATCGCCTACGTGCTCGGCATCACCGACCTCGATCCGCTCGAACACGGACTGCTGTTCGAGCGCTTCCTCAACCCCGAGCGCGTCACCATGCCCGACATCGACCTCGACTTCGACGAGCGTCGGCGCGGGGAGATGATCGAGTACGTCACCGAGCTCTACGGCGAGGAGCGCGTCGCCCAGATCCTGACCTTCGGCACCATCAAGGCCAAGGCCGCCGTCAAGGACTCCACCCGCATCCACGGCCTGCCCTACGCGCTGGGCGACCAGATCACCAAGGCGTTCCCGCCGCCGGTGGGCGGCAAGGAGATCTCGCTGACCGAGGTCGACGACGAATCCGCCGAGCGGTACGCCGAGGCCGTCGAGCTGCGCACCCTCATGGAGAAGGACCCGCAGATCAAGAAGGTCATGGAGACCGCTCGCGGTATCGAGGGCCTCACCCGCGGCACCGGTGTGCACGCCGCGGGCGTCATCCTCTCGGCCGAGCCGCTCCTGGACGTGGTGCCGCTGCACAAGCGCGACGCCGACGGCGCCATCATCACGGGGTTCCCCTTCCCTCAGTGCGAGGAGATGGGCCTGCTGAAGATGGACTTCCTGGGCCTGCGCAACCTCACGATCATCGACGACGCCATCCAGAACGTGAAGTCCAACGAGGGCGTCGACATCGACTGGTCCCAGGTCGGCTTCGACGACGCCAAGACCTACGAGCTGCTGGCGCGCGGCGACACCCTGGGCGTGTTCCAGCTCGACGGCACGGCCATGCGGGCGCTGCTGCGGCGGATGCAGCCCACCCAGTTCTCCGACATCGTGGCCGTCAACGCCCTGTACCGGCCCGGTCCCATGGCGGCCAACGCGCACAACGACTACGCCGACCGCTCGAACGGGCGCCAGGACATCACCTCCATCCACCCCGAGCTCTACGACGCGCTGGACCCGATCCTGTCCGAGACCTACCACGTCCTGGTCTACCAGGAGCAGATCATGGCCATCGCCCAGCAGATGGCGGGCTACTCGCTGGGCGGCGCCGACCTCATGCGCCGGGCCATGGGCAAGAAGAAGAAGGAGGCCCTGGAGAAGGAGTACACCAAGTTCAACGCCGGCATGCTGGAGCGCGGGTTCTCCCAGAAGGCCGTCGACACGCTCTGGGAGGTCATGCTCCCCTTCTCCGGCTACGCCTTCAACAAGTCGCACGCGGCCGGCTACGCGATCCTGTCCTTCCGCACCGCCTACCTCAAGGCCAACCACCCCGCCTCCTACATGGCGGCGCTGCTGACCTCGGTCAGCGGCGACAAGGACAAGATGGCGGTCTACCTGGCCGAGTGCCGCAAGATGGGCATCCAGGTGCTGCCCCCCGACGTCAACGAGTCGGGACTGCGATTCTCCGCGGTCGGCGCCGACATCCGCTTCGGTATGGGTGCGGTGCGCAACGTCGGCGCCAACGTCGTCGAGTCGGTCATGAACACGCGCAGGGCTAAGGGCGAGTTCACCTCCTTCGTCGACTTCGTCTCCAAGATCGAGCTGGCCGCGTGCAACAAGCGCGTGGTGGAGTCCCTGGTCAAGGCCGGGGCCTTCGACGGCTTCGGCCAGCCTCGCATGGACCTGTTCAACCACCACGAGCACGCCGTCGACGCGATGATCTCGGCCAAGAAGCAGGAGGCCCACGGCCAGTTCGACCTGTTCGGCGGCGCCGAGGAGGCCGAGTCCGCGCCCATCGGGCTCGACATCAACTGGACCGACCAGGAGTGGGACCGCAAGACCAAGCTCGCCTTCGAGCGCGAGATGCTGGGGCTCTACGTCTCCAGCCATCCGCTCGCCGGAGCCGAGCGCATCCTGGCCCGCTCCAGCGACGTCTCCATCCTCGACATCAACAACGGCGAGCGCCGCGACCGCGCCGACGTGCAGGTGGCGGGACTCATCTCCGCGGTGGAGCGCCGGGTCAGCAAGCAGTCCGGCAACCCCTGGGCCAAGGTCACCATCGAGGACCTCGACGCCAGCATCGACGTGCTGTTCTTCGCCGAGGCCTACACCCTCTACTCCGAGGTGCTGACCGAGGACACCGCCGTCTCGGTCAAGGGCCGGGTCAAGGAGCGCGAGGGCGAGTACTCCATCCAGGCGTTCGAGCTGACGCCGCTGGACATCAGCCACGTCGCCGAGGGGCCGCCGCCCATGCTGCTGACCGTGCAGGAGCAGCGGCTGACCGCCGAGCTGGTCGAGGAGCTCAAGCACGTGCTCAAGGCCAACCGCGGCGAGACCCCGCTGACCATCCGGGTCGACCACCCGGTCAAGTCGCGGGTCTACGACCTCCCCGTCTACCCGGTGCGGGTGGGTCCCGAGCTCGCCGGCGACCTGAAGTCGCTGCTGGGCGCCGACTCGGTCACCTACTAGCCGCGACCGGCCCCGGCGGCCTCCTCAGGCCGCCGGGGCCGCGCAACCTCCGCGTCGCCGCTCGCCCCGCTTCCGCCCGGGGCGCCGACGGCGCGACGCCGGTACCGGCGGTAGCGAGGTGGACCGGATCCGGCGGATACCGACCAGATGGTATGTTGGCCCACAGTCGAGGCGAAGAGCAGGCGGCCGCGGCCGCGCGGCCCGCTCCGATGCGAGGCGGGGCCGCTCGGGCGCCGACCGCCGGGCGAGCAGAGCGTGGGAGAGCGCATGGGCGAGACAGGTGTGGCGAATCCACCGGGACTGGATCTGCGGCGGCTGGGGGAGTACCTGGAGCAGGCGCGCCCCGGCATGCTCTCCGGTCCCCTCGCGGGCGAGGTCATCGCCGGCGGGCGCTCCAACCTCACCTACAGCGTCACCGACGGCGGCGGACGCTGGGTCGTGCGCCGGCCGCCGCTGGGGCACGTGCTGCCGACCGCCCATGACATGGGCCGCGAGCACCGTGTCGTCAGCGCCCTCGCCGACACCCCCGTCCCGGTGCCGCGCACGGTGCTGCTGTGCCAGGACACCGAGGTGATCGGGGCTCCCTTCTACGTCATGGAGTACGTCGAGGGCGTGCCCTACCGCAGCGCCGAGCAGCTCGACGCGCTCGGGCCCGTGCGCACCGGCGCCATCGCCGCGTCGATGATCGACACCCTGGTGGACCTGCACGCCGTCGACCCCGCGAGCGCGGGGCTGGCCGACTTCGGGCGGCCCGAAGGGTTCCTGGAGCGGCAGCTGCGCCGCTGGAGGAAGCAGCTGGAGGCCTCGCGCAGCCGCGAGCTGCCCGGCATCGACAAGCTGCACGAGCGCCTGGGCGCCGAGGTCCCGGACTCGCCCGAGCCGACGGTCGTGCACGGCGACTACCGCCTGGACAACCTGCTCGTGGACGCCGACGACGAGATCACCGCCGTGCTGGACTGGGAGATGTCCACACTCGGCGACCCGCTGACCGACCTGGCGCTGATCATCACCTACAGCAGCGCCGCCCTGGCCGGCAGCAGCATGGTCAGCAACGCCCACACCGCCGAGGGATACCCCGACGCCGACGAGATCATCGCGCGCTACGCCGAGCGGTCGGGCCGCGACGTCTCGTCCCTCGACTGGTACGTGGGCCTGGCCTTCTTCAAGCTCGCGGTGATCCTGGAGGGTATCCACTACCGCCACAGCAAGGGCCAGACGGTCGGCGACGACTTCGACCGGATCGGCGACGTGGTGCCGTACCTGGTCGACGGCGGGCTCAGGTACCTCGACGGGGCCTGAGCACCGGCGTGCCGGGCCCGCCGCTGCTCAGCCGGGCCCGGTCGTGCGGCGCGTCGAGGTCCAGCTCGGGCCCGGCGGGGACGATGCGCCTGGGGTTCAGCGCCCCGTGGGTGAGGTAGTAGTGGCGCCGGATGTGGTCGAGATCGGTGGACCTGCGGAAGGCTGTCAGCGAGTAGAGGTCGCGGGTGTAGCCCCACAGGTGGGGGTAGTCCACCAGTCGGCGGATGTTGGTCTTGAAGTGGGTCTGGTAGACGGGGTCGAAGCGGATCAGGGTCACCCACAGCCGGACGTCGGCCTCGGTGATGTGGTCGCCGGTGAGGAAGCGCCGGGTGGCCAGCCGGTCCTCCAGCTCGTCCAGCGCCTCGAACAGCTCGCCCACGGCCGCGTCGTAGGCCTGCTGGTCGGGCGCGAACCCGCAGCGGTAGACCCCGTTGTTCACGGCGGGGTAGATGCGGGCGTCCAGCGCGTCGATCTCCGCGCGCAGGTCCACCGGGTAGAGCTCGACGCCGTGCGTGGCCCAGGCGTTGAAGCAGGTGTCGAGGTCGACGGTGATGTCGGGGAAGTTGTTGCTGACGATGCGCCGGGTGGCGGTGTCCCACAGCACCGGGACCGAGATGTGGCCGTCGAAGCCGGGCTCGGTGGCCTCATAGGCCTCGCGCAGCAGCGTGAAGTGCCCCACCGTGTCGGGGCCGTGACCGCGCCCTTCGCGGAAGGCCCAGCCGCGGCCGTCGCGCACGGGGTCGACGATCCCCACCGAGACCGCGTTCTCCAGCCCCTTGAGCTTGCGCACGATCAGGCTCCGGGTGGCCCACGGGCAGGCGTAGGAGGCGTAGATGTGGTAGCGCCCCGCCTCCGCGGGGAACTCCCTGCCGCCGATGCGGCCCCGGAACGGGTAGGCGGGGCGCTGGAACGACGCGCCCGCAGGCGTGGTCATCCGGTCCCCGTAGTCGCCGTAGAACGCGAAGTCGACGGGTGTGGCGACGATGGCGGTGCGCACGGTGGGCCTCCCGGTGCGAACGACGGCTCCGGCGCGGTCCGGCCGCGCGGGCGAGTACGTACTCCTGCATACCCGTACCCCGCCGCCACCGGTGCTGCACGCCGCACGAAACGCCGGGTACGCCCCGCCGGCACCGGATCCCGGGGCGGCGGCACCCGACGGGTGTGCGGATACGCACGTCGCAAGGGTCGGGCGCCGCGGGCCTCGGTTCCACTTACCACCGGGTAGCTCGATACGCTGCTCTCAATTCCGTCCATGGTCGCGAAGCGCCGTCCGGCGCGCAGAGGAGCACGAAATGTCCCGATCGGCACTGGTCACCGGCGGAAACCGCGGAATCGGCCGGAGAATCGCCGGCGAACTCGCCGCGGCCGGGGACCAGGTCGCGGTGACCTACCGCTCCGGCGAGCCCCCCGAAGGGCTGCTGGGAGTCACCTGCGACATCACCGACACGGCCCAGGTCGACGCCGCGTTCAAGCGCGTCGAGGAGGAGCAGGGGCCGGTCGAGGTGCTGGTCGCCAACGCCGGCATCACCAAGGACAACCTCCTGGCCATGATGACCGAGGACGAGTTCTCGTCGGTCCTGGACACCAACCTCACCGGCGCCTTCCGGGTCGCCAAGCGGGCCGCGCGCGGCATGATCCGCCGCCGCAGCGGGCGCATCGTGCTGATCTCCTCGGTCGTGGGCCTGATGGGCTCCGGCGGCCAGACCAACTACGCCGCGTCCAAGGCCGGGCTGGTCGGCTTCGCCCGCTCTCTCGCCCGCGAGCTGGGCTCGCGCGGCATCACCGTCAACGTGGTCGCCCCCGGATTCATCGAGACCGACATGACCGCCGCGCTGTCCGAGGAGCGCCAGGCCGAGATCAAGAGGAACGTCCCGCTGGGGCGCTTCGGCTCGGCCGACGAGATCGCCAAGACGGTGCGGTTCCTGACCGGCGAGGACGCCGCCTACATCACCGGAGCCGTGATCCCGGTCGACGGCGGACTGGGCATGGGCCACTGACGGACCGGCGACGGCCCGTACGCCCCACGCACACACACCCCCCGCGAACGCGCCCCCCGAACCGGGTACCACCGACCACACGAGAACAGAACGGCAGGCTTGAATGGGACTCCTAGAGGGCAAGCGCATCCTCGTCACCGGGGTGATCACCGACAGCTCGATCGCCTACCACGTCGCCCGCATGTGCCAGGAGCAGGGTGCCACCGTCCTCCTGACCGGGTACGGCCGGCTCTCCCTCGTCGAGCGGATCGCTCAGCGCCTGCCTGAAGCGCCGCCCGTGCTGGAGCTCGACGTGACCGACGACGAGGACCTCTCCAGCCTCGCCGACCGCATCCGCGAGCACGTCGACGGCATCGACGGCATCGTGCACTCGATCGGCTTCACCCCCCAGGAGGCGCTCGGCGGCAACTTCCTCAACACCTCCTGGCAGGACGTCGCCACCGCGATGCACACCTCCACCTTCTCGCTCAAGTCGCTGTCGACGGCGGTGCTGCCGCTGATGAAGGACGGCGGTTCCATCGTCGCCATGGACTTCGAGAACGAGGTCACGTTCCCGGTCTACGACTGGATGGGCGTGGCCAAGGCCGGGCTCGCGTCCACGGCCCGCTACCTCGCCCGCTACCTGGGCGAACACGGCGTCCGGGTGAACCTGGTGTCGGCCGGGCCGCTGCGCACCATGGCCGCCCGCTCCATCCCCGGCTTCGCCGAGCTGGCCGATTCCTGGCCGGCGCGCGCGCCCCTGGGCTGGGACACCAACAACCCGGAGCCGGCCGCGCGCGCGGTGGTCGCGCTGCTGTCGGACTGGTTCCCCGCCACGACCGGCGAAACCGTGCACGTCGACGGCGGATTCCACTCCACCGGCGCGTAGACTTCCCCCCGCCGAACGACGCGGATCGCGGGCGCCCCTCCACCGAAGGGGGCGCCCGCGTTCGCGTTCGCACGGCCGAACAGCCACGCCAGCGAACGAGGAAGGGACCGCCACCATGGATCTCGGACTGCACGGCGCTCGGGTCGTCGTCACGGGCGCCAGCCGCGGCATCGGCCGCGCCATCGCCCAGACCTTCGCCGAGGAGGGGGCCGACCTGGCGATCTGCGCCCGGACGGCCGAGCCGCTGCAGCGTGCCGCCGAACAGCTGCGTACGGGCGGACGCACCGTGGTGGAGCAGGCGCTGGACGTCGCCGACGGCGAGGCGCTGCGCGGGTTCGTCGACGCGGCCGCCGACCAGCTGGGCGGCATCGACGTCCTGGTCTCCAACGTCTCCGGCGGCAGCGCGGCCACCCCCGAACAGTGGGAGCGCGGCTTCGCCACCGACGTCATGCCCTTCGTGAACCTGGCCGAGCACGCCCGGCCGCACCTTGCGGCCTCCGAGCGCGGCGGGTCGGTCGTGCTCGTCTCCTCCACCTCGGCGCTGCACACCACCCCGCCCGCCGGCCCCACCGCCTACGGCGCGGTGAAGGCGGCGCTCAACCACCACGCGGCCGCGCTCGGGCACCGGCTGCCCGCAGAGGGAGTGCGCGTGAACACCGTCTCGCCCGGCCCCATCGAGTTCGAGGGCGGTGGCTGGGCCCGCCGGCGCGGCTCCGACCCCGACTTCTACGCCGGCATCCGCGACCGCATCCCCGTGGGCCGCCTCGGCCGTCCCGAGGAGGTCGCCCGCGCCGTCGCCTTCCTCGCCGGCCCGGCGGCGTCCTTCATCACGGGGGCCAACCTGGTCGTGGACGGCGGATTCGTCGACCGGGTCTGAGGAGGGCCGAACGCGCCTGGGCGGCGACGACCGGGCAGAGGCGCGCCCGGCCGCGGGAGCGCGGGAGCGCGGCTGCGGCCGGGCGCGCGCGGGCCTGCCCCGGACGAGGGGCGGCGGGGCCCGGAGCCGGGGCGTTCAGCCTTCGCGCAGCACCTGCGCCAGGCGGGTGTGGCGCGGCAGCGCAGCCTTCTCGCGCACCGCCTCGGCCAGCGCGGGGCCGGCGGCCTGCACGATCGAGAGGTGGCGCTGCGCCGCCGTCACCGCCGTGTAGACCTGGGGCCGCGACGCCCGCGTCTCCGGCGGGAACACCGCGACGACCGCGGGCCACCGGCTGCCGTGCGCGGCCGCGACGGTCACGGCCCAGCCGGGGCGCAGGTGCGCGGGATCGGCCACCGGGCACAGCACGCCGCCGGGCAGCTCGACGGCCAGGGCCGGGCGGCCGTCGCCGGCGGATTCCCCGCCGTCCTCGCCGACGTGCAGGTAGCCGACGTCGCCTGCGGTATAGCCCGGCCCGTCGGCGGTGACGAGCACCCGGTCACCGGCGTCCAGCCCGCCGTAGGCGCCGGGCCCGGGGTTGAAGCGCTCCTTGCACGCCGTGTTCAGCGCGTCGGCGCCGGCCTCCCCGCCCCGGGTGGCGGTGACAATCTGCACCCGCTCGGGCGGGATCTCCAAGGCGCGGGGGATCGAGTCGGTGATGAGCTGTACCGCGCGGTGGGCGGCGGCCGAGGCGGAGTCGGCCGGTACGACCACCACCTCGCGCCCCGGCGAGGATGCCTCTTCAAGTTCGCCGTCGGCCACGCCCGCCGCCGTGCGCGCGATCGGGCCGGAGTCCGGGTCCTCCGGAAGCCCGGCGACGTGGACGGTACGCGACGACGCCAGGTCGGCCGCGACGTTGCCGGGCGCCGCCGAAGGCGCCTGCGCGCGATCGGCCAGCAGCACGAGGTGCGTGCCGTCGGCGCAGGCGTCGACCAGGGCGGCCGCGCGCTCCACGTCCAGCCACATCGCGCCGGCCACCACCACGAGTCCCGCCTCGATCGGCCGCTCGGAGCCGCGCCCGTGCACGCCGCGGGCGCGGGTTTCGAGCAGGGTCGCGAGCGGCACGGCGGACGCGCTGTCACCGGCGCCGAGTCCGGCGAGCGCGGCGTTCAGCTCGGCGGCGGCCTGGGCGGTGGGCGCGGCGACCGCGATGCCGACCTCGCTGTCGGCGGCGATGGCGGCGGCGCAGGCGATGGTGTGGGCGACGGCGGCGCGGGCGCCCGCACCGTGTTCGAGCACGCAGACCCCGCGCAGCGCCACGGTCACCAGCGCCGCGGCGGTGCGCGGGTCGACCGGGGCGCCGAGGCGCTCGGCAGTGGCCTCGACGGTCTCGGCGGCGGTGGCGGAGTCCATGATCGGCTCGCTGGTGCCGGCGAGCCGGACCAGGCCCTCGCCCAAATCCTGTTCGGCCAGGCCCAGGCGGGTGAGGGCGTACCAGCGGTCGGGGTCGGGCATTTCGCCCGGGTCGCCTTCGTCGAAGTCGTCGTCGGGCTCGTCGAACATCTCGAAGAGCATGACGTCGCCCGCGTCCAGCGCCGCGTTCACCGCCGGCTCCACCGATCGGACCCCCGCCGAGCGCAGCGCGCCGGCGAGGTGCTGCTCCTCCAGCGCCGTGTGGCCTTCGCGCGCTGCCCGGCGCAGCAGGTGCGCGGCCAGCGCCCGCCCGCGCCGCGGGTCGTCGGGTGAGGCCTCCTCACCCAGCGCGCGCCGCGCACAGAAGTCGGCCTGCTTCGGGGTAACCCCGCTGACGGACAGCAGCCGCCAGGGGTCGGCGGAGACCTCGGCGCCGGCGTCGGGGCCCAGCGCCGCCACCAGGGGACCGGCGAGCGCGGCGGGCGCTCCCATCCGCTCCAGCGCCGCCCGGGCCCGGTCGACGGGTTCCCCGCCGGGGGTCCCCGCTGCACCCGGCCCGCCTGCGGCGCCCTGCGGTGTCGGCACCGGCGTGGGCGCCTCGGATCCGGGGGTGGCGGACATGGTGAACGGTCCTCTCCGACGGTGGTCTGTGTCCCTCGGAGCTTAGCGACCCCCGCGGACCCTCGGTCGCCGATACCCACAGCCCCGGATCGCGCCCGGGGCCCGCACGATCACCCCGATCGCCTCCAGGCAGGGGGCCGGACGGTGCCGGGGCGCAGGGCCGAGCGCAGTCGTCTCGGCTGTTCACGGGTCCGGTGACCGCAGGCGGTCGGCGAACCGCCGTCAGCGCGGCCGCGCCTCAGCGCCTCAGCGCGGGGACGACTCCGGTCGGGGCGCCGACGAGGCGTCGTCCAGCGCGTCGCGGATCTCCCGGGGCAGCTCCACGCTCTCCATGGACAGGATCTCCTCCAGCTGGGCGGTCGTGCGCGGGCCCACCGCGGCGGCCGACACACCCTCGCGGTCGCGGACCCAGCTCAAGGCAACGGCCAGCGGGGAGACGCCCAGCCCTTCGGCGGCCGTGCAGACCGATTCGACGATGCGCCTGCTGCGCTCGTCCAGGTACGGCTCGACATAGGCGGCCATGTGCTGGCGGGCCGCCCGGGACTCGCCGGGGACTCCGTTGCGATACTGGGCGCTGAGCACCCCGCGGCCCAGCGGGGACCAGGCGACCAGGCCCGCGCCGTGCGCATGCAGGGCCGGCAGCAGGTCCTGCTCCGGAGCGCGGTTGAGCAGGGAGTACTCGCAGCCGGCCGCGACGATCGGGGCGCCCGCGAACCGGGTGGCCGCCCGCTGCCAGGCGGAGTAGGTGGCGAACTGCCAGGCGGAGAAGTCGCCGGTGGCGGCGTAGCGCACCTTGCCCGCGCGCTGGGCCGCCTCCAGCGCGGACAGGGTCTCCTCGACCGGGGTGTCGGGGTCGCGCACGTGCAGGTGCCACAGGTCGACGTGGTCGGTGCGCAGCCGGCGCAGCGACGCGTCCAGCGCGGCGAGCAGGTGGCGGCGCGACAGGTCGCAGGGCCGAAAGCCCTGCGGGGTGTGCCCCGACTTGGTGGCGATGATCACATCGTCGCGACGCACGACCCCGCTCACCAGCCGCCCGACGATGCGCTCGCTCTGGCCGCCGCCGTAGATGTCGGCTGTGTCGATCAGCGTGCCGCCGGCGTCCACAAACGCGGTGAGCTGATCGGCGGCGTCCTCTTCCTGGGTGTCCTTTCCCCAGGTCATCGTGCCCAGGGCCGTGCGGGAGACCCACAGCCCCGATCCGCCCACCTGTCGCTGTTCCATGGCGCGGAGATTACCGCGTACCGCCGTCAGTGACTCTGGGCCGCTCCGGTGGATTCCGAGGTCACGCAAAGTCACGGCGGTGCGGGCGGCGCTCGGATCCGCCCCGGAGCGCGCGGCGCCGCCTCCGGGGCCGACCGGGCCGGCGAGGATGCCCCGCACCCCGAGATCCCAGTAAGCTGCCGTGGTCTGCCCCCGCACGCGGCGTGGAGCCGCCCCTTCGGCTGCGCCGCCGACGTACGCGCTGCTCCCGCGCACCGGCGTGCGGGCGCCCGGCCGTGCTTTGCGCTCCCACGGTCGGCCGCGGCAATTCGCCCCCCGCACGCGCGAACGCCAGGGCACTGGAGCCCCACGCACCCGACCGAAGACCCAGGAGCCGAGCCCGCCGTGTCCATCATCGAGGCCCTCTTCCTCGGCCTGATCCAAGGATTGACCGAGTTCCTGCCGATCTCCTCCAGCGGCCACCTGCGGGTGGTATCCGCCTTCCTCGGTTGGCCCGATCCCGGGGCCGCCTTCACCGCGGTCAGCCAGATCGGCACCGAGCTCGCCGTGCTCATCTACTTCCGCAAGCGGATCTGGGCGATCCTGTCCACGTGGTCGCGGTCCTTGGTCAACTCCGAGCTGCGATCGGACATGAACGCGCGGATGGGCTGGTACGTCATCATCGGCACGATCCCGATCGGCGTCCTGGGCCTGGCGCTGGAGGAGCAGATCGACAGCCTCTTCCGCGACCTGCGGCTGATCGCTCTCACCCTGATCGTGTTCGGCGTGTTCCTGGGCCTGGCCGACCGGTACACGCGCAAGCACCGCACGCTCGTCGACCTGACGGTGAGCCGCGGCCTGGTGTACGGGCTGTTCCAGACCCTCGCGCTGATCCCGGGCGTCTCGCGCTCGGGCGCCACCGTCACGGGCGGCATGCTGCTGGGCTTCAAGCGCGCCGACGCAGCGGAGTACGCCTTCCTGCTGGCGATGCCGGCGGTGTTCGCCTCCGGGCTGTACAAGCTCACCGACATCGGCGCCAACGAGTACGCCGGCTGGACGGCCACCATCGTGGGCACCGTCGTGGCCTTCGTCGTCGGCTACGCCGTCATCGCCTGGCTGATGCGCTTCATCTCCACGCACAGCTTCATGCCCTTCGTCTACTACCGCTGTGCGCTGGGCGTGCTCATCCTGGCCCTCGTCAGCTTCAATCTGCTGGACCCCACCGGCGGCAGCGTGGGAGACGAGACGCAGCCGCCGGCATCCCAGGAGCAGAGCCGGGACCAGGAGGCCGAGGACGACACGGGCCCGGAGAACGGGCAGAGCCCGCAGCCCTCCTCTTCGCCCACCGCCGAGCCCTCGCCCTCGGCCAGCACCGACCCGGTCACGGGATGGCCGATCGACCCCGAAACCGGGCTGGCCGAGGACCCCGAGACCGGTCAGCACCGCGACCCCGACACCGGTGAGAACGTCCGGATCGACCCGGAGACCGGCCTGCCCATCGACCCCTATACCGGCCAGCCCTACGATCCGCAGGCCGACACGGCGACCGAGTAGCGGAGGCGCGGATATGGTTGCCCCAATGGGCACCCCTACGCAAGCGCAGCGGTCCCCGTCCGCCGGGAGCGGGGACCACACGCCCGAACCCGTCGCGACGTTGATCCTGGTCCGGCACGGGCTCACCGAGTCCACCGGCAGCACCCTGACCGGCCGCAGCCCCGGCGTGCACCTCGACGACCGGGGCCGCGCGCAGGCCGCCGCCCTCGCCGAGAGGCTGAGCGGGCTCGACCTGGCCGCCGTGGTCTCCAGTCCGCTGGAGCGCTGCCAGGAGACCGCCGGCATGATCGCCGCGGCCGCCGGGCACGAGGTCACCACCGACGACCGCTTCGTCGAGTGCGACTACGGCACCTGGACCGGCCGCAGACTCGGCGACCTCGCGAGCGAGCCGCTGTGGCGCACCGTCCAGGCGCACCCCAGCGCGGCCCGCTTCCCCGGCGGCGAGAGCCTCAGCGGGGTGTCCGCGCGCGCCGTGGCCGCCGTACGCGACTGGAACGAGCGGCTGACCGCGGTCGCACCCCGCCCGGTCTACGTGGTGTGCAGCCACGGCGACGTGATCAAGGCGGTGGCGGCCGACGCGCTCGGCCTGCACCTGGACCAGTTCCAGCGCGTCCAGGCCGACCCCTGCTCGCTCACCGCCGTGCGCTACACCAGCGTCCGGCCGTTCGTCGTCCGGCTCAACGACACCGGCGGCTCGGTGGAGGGCCTGGCGCCCGCACCGGAGCAGGCTTCGGGCGAGGCCGCGGTGGGCGGCGGCGCCGGGGCCGCGCGGCCCGCCGAGGGCGGCGAATCGCGAGGCTGAGCACGATCCTCTAGGGTTCATTGCATGTCCGTGTTCGAGTACGACCCGCCCGACCGCTTCATCGCAGGAACGGTGGGGCAGCCGGGGGAGCGCACCTTCTTCCTGCAGGCCGTCGGCAGTGGCCGCGTCACCAGCGCCGTCGTCGAGAAATCCCAGGTCTCGGCGCTGGCCGAGCGAATCGAGGAGCTGCTGGAGGAGGTCCGGCAGCGCTTCGGCGACCCGCTGGAGGCCGGAGAGGCGGCCGAGTCGGACGACGGCCCGCTGGAGCAGCCCATCGAGGAGGACTTCCGGGTGGGCACCCTCGCTCTGGCCTGGGACGCCGAGTCCGCGCGGGTCATCATCGAGGCCCAGCAGGCCGAGGAGGCCGAGGACGAGGACGCCGAGGAGGTCGAGGTCTTCGCCGAGGACGCTCCCGAGGGCCGCGACGTGCTGCGCGTGCACCTGACCGCGGGCGCGGCGCGGGCGTTCGCGGGCCGGGCGATGAAGGTCGTCGCGGCCGGCCGGCCCAACTGCCCGCTGTGCGGTCAGCCACTCGACCCCGCCGGGCACATCTGCCCGCGCCAGAACGGGTACAAGCCCGGGGTGATGTGAGTCAGGCGAGGCAGGCGGAGGAAGCGGGACCGCTAGGGACGGGGACATGACCGCGTCGTTCGAAGGGCTGTCGACCAGCGACGCCTTGGAACTGCTGAGCACCGGGGAGCTCACGCCGGTGGGACGGCTGACCGAGGCGTCCAACGCCACGCTGTACTGCACCGTCTCCGCGCCCGGCGGCGCCGAGGCCGGGTGCGTCTACAAGCCCGTCGCCGGAGAGCGCCCGCTGTGGGACTTCCCCGACGGCACCCTCGCCGGCCGCGAGCTGTCTGCGTTCGCCGTCTCCGACGCGCTGGGCTGGGACATCGTGCCGCCGACCGTCCACCGCGACGGCCCCTTCGGCGAGGGGATGGTCCAGCTCTGGATCGACGGCGACACCTCGGTCGACCTCGTCGAGCTCGCTCGCGACACGCTGCACCCCGGACTGCGGCGCATGGCCGTCTTCGACGCGGTCATCAACAACTCCGACCGCAAGATCGGGCACCTGCTGCCGATCCCCACCGGCCACCTCTACGGCTGCGACCACGGCGTCTCCTTCGCCGAGGAGTACAAGCTGCGCACCGTGCTGTGGCAGTGGCAGGGCGAACCGCTCGCCGACGACGCCCTCGCCGGGCTGGCGGCGCTGGAGGGACGGCTGCGCGACCCCGACAGCCCGGTGGCCGGCGAGCTCCGCCGCCACCTCACCGAGCCGGAGGCCTACGCGGTCCTGCGCCGCGTCGAACTGCTGCGCCACCACGGCGTGCATCCCTTCCCCTCGCCAGACTGGCCGGCCGTCCCCTGGCCTCCGGTATAAGGTCCGCCCGGGGTAAGCCGCCCGGTGTAAGGCGCGCCCGGGTGATGGGCGGTTGCAGCAGGGCGCGCCCGGGGGGAGAGGCGGTCGGGGTCGGTGTTGATCGGTTCGGGTGTGTGCGGGGCCGGGCGTGTGACGGGGCGGCGAGGGTGGTGGGTGGTCGGGGCCGGTGTTGATCGGTTCGGGTGTGTGGGGGGTCGGGCGTGTGACGGGGCGGCGAAGGCGGCGGATGGCCGAGCCCCAGCCCAGCGCACCGGGTGCTCGCCGGTGGCGCGCCCAACGGGGGCGAGGGGTGCCCTGCGCCCTGGGGCGCATTCCGAGGGCGCTTGCGTAAGGGTTCGCGGATTCGAGACGTTCCGGGCATTCGGGGCGGATGCCGGGTGAGCGGGTGTGGCGAGACGGCCCTCAGGCACGTATCAGCAGCACGGCATGCCGCACGGGGTGTTCGGGTCGGCTGGTTTGTAGGTAAATGCCCGAATTGGGTACCCGGTTGAACCGTTCACCTCCGCATCGAGTGCGACGAAACCCTCCTGATGCATGTATCCAGGGCCTCTGAGTGCGGTTTACGGCGGTATCGTCGCTGCGCGGGCCTGCGCAGCGACGGAAAAATCGGTCAAATCGGGCAAATGGCCTCCCATTTTTTCGTATTGCGGAATCTCAGATGCAAGGACATGCCGCTTCGCTGATTCGTCTGCGTTCGTGCGCCTTGGGAGGACGCTCGGGAGTCACTATGCCCGAAACGCCCCCTTGGATCGCGGACCCCGGCGCGCCCCCAGGCCGACGGCGCCCATGTCCGCATGCGGACCGCCCCCGCCCCTTCGCCGCGTGCGGAATCGGCGGGCTCTCGGCGCGGTGATCGCGGGCTCTACCCGCGCTGTCCTCGCTGCTGCGTCGGGTGCGGAACCGGCGGGAACGGGGTGCGGTGATCGGAGTCCCGGCCATGCGCTGCCCTTGCTGCCGCGTTGGGTGCACGGCCGATGGTGACCGGTGCGGTGGTCGCGGGCTCTACCCGCGCTGTGCTTGCTGCCGCGTTGGGTGAGCAGCCGAGGGCAACCGATGCGGTGGTCGTGGGCTCTACCCCGCGCCGTCCTTGCTGCTGCGTCGGGTGTGGGACCGGTGGTGACCGGTGCGGTGATCGGGGTTCCGGCCATGCGCTGTGCTTGCCGCTTCGTCGGGTGTGGGACCGGTGGTGACCGGTGCGGTGGTCGGGGGCTTGCCCCGCGCTGTGTTTGCTGCCGCGTTGGGTGAGCAGCCGAGGGCAACCGATGCGGTGGTCGTGGGCGCTACCCCGCGCCGTCCTTGCCGCTTCGTCGGGTGTGGGACCGGTGGTGACCGGTGCGGTGGTCGGGGGCTTGCCCCGCGCTGTGTTTGCTGCCGCGTTGGGTGAGCAGCCGAGGGCAACCGATGCGGTGGTCGTGGGCTCAACCCCGCGCCGCCCTTGCTGCTTCGTCGGGTGCGGGACCGGCGGGAACGGGGTGCGGTGATCGGGGTTCCGGCCATGCGCTGCCCTTGCCGCTGCGTCGGGTGTGGGACCGGTGGTGACCGGTGCGGTGATCGGGGTTCCGGCCATGCGCTGTGCTTGCCGCCGTGTCGGGTGAGCAGCTGGTTGAAACTTTTGGGGTGATTGGGGGCTTGGCTGTCCGCGGCCGTTGCTGCTTCGTCGGGTGCGGGACCGGCGGGTGCGCGGTGCGGTGGTCGCGTGCTCTACCCCGCGCTCCCCTTGCCGCTTCGTCGGCTGAGTGGCCCATGGCCACCGGTGCGGTAGTGGGCGGCTTGGGGCGAGGCGCCTCAGATGCCGTCTTCGCTGCCGTCGAGGTAGTCGGCCCGGCCCTGGTCGTCGACGTCGAACACCCCCCGGGGGACGAGGCAGAACTCGTTCCCCTCGGGATCGGCCATGACCAGGAAGCCTCCGTCGGCGTACTCGGGCAGGCGACGGCCGCCGAGCTCTTCGATCCGCCGGCGCTCGGCAGCGGGATCGGCGCAGGACAGGTCCAAATGCACTCTGTTCTTCCGCGAGTCCACGTCGTCGACCCGTTGGAACACCACGCCCGGGCCCGCTCCGGAACCCGCTCCGGAACCCGCTTCTGGACTCGCTCCGTGACCCGGTTCGCCTTCGGGGGCCACGCCGGATTCCGGCGAACCGCGTCCCAGGAAGACGTACGGGCCGACGCGCGCCGCGATCGGCCTGCCGAGTACCTGCGACCAGAACTCCGCCAGCCGCTCCGGCTCGCGGCAGTCGACGACGACGTCCCTGATCTCCACGCGGGCCCCTGTCATGCGCTGAGACTTTCATACGCCGCATTTGCCTCCGCCACCCCGCCCCCACCGACCCCCGTCCGCCCCCACCGACCCCGGTCTTCCCCCGCGCCCTCCCTGCGCCGGCGCGGAACACCCCGCTTCGCGGGCGCGTTGGTGGGGGTGTGCGGATGTTCCCCAGCCCCGCGAGCGCGGGCACCGCGTGGAAGCGGAGGCGTTATGTGCACGGTGATCGTCGGCTTCGACCCCGAGGCGGCCACCCCGCTGGTCCTGGCGGCACTGCGTGACGAGATGCTCGACCGGGCGTGGGAGGTCCCGGCCGCGCACTGGCCGGACCGCCCCGACCTGGTGGGTGGGCGCGACTCCCGCGAAGGCGGCACGTGGCTGGCGGCGCGCCGCGCCGGCGCGCCCGGCACCCCGGGTGTGGCCGCACTGCTCAACGGCATCCCTCCGGGCGCCGCATCCCCCGCCGACACGACGGTGCCGCCCGGCACGACGCGCTACAGCCGCGGCCGCCTGCCGCTGGCGGCCGCCGCGGGCGGCAAGCTCGACCTCGACCCCGACGAGGCCCGGCACTACGACCCCTTCCACCTGCTCGTCGCCGACCCGGACCGGGCCGTGCTCGACTCGTGGGACGGCGGTTCGCTGCGCGAAGAGCCGCTTCCCGTCGGGGTCACCGTCCTGGTCAACTCCGGCTGCGACGCCGAGGCGCCGCGCGCCCGCCGCCACCGTCCGGTGTTCGACCGCACCCGTCCCGACCCCGGTGAGCCCGAGTTGGCCGCGGCCGACTCCGTCGAGGCGGTGTGGGGCGAGTGGCCGGCGCGGCTGGACGAGGCCGCGCGCGGAGACGCCCGCACGGGCGGCTTCGGCGCGGGCGCGGACGACCCCGCGTCCCTGTTCGCCCGTTCGGAGTTCGCCGCCGGGCGGGTATGGGCCACGTCGTCGGTGACGCTCCTGGCCCTGGGCCGCGGCACGCTGCGCTACGCCTTCTCGGCCCGCCCCGGCGACCCCGCGGCCTGGTACCTCGTGCGCTGAGGATCGCGCTCCGCTCCTTCCCCGCCCCGCTCCTTCCCCGCTTCACTCCTTCCGCGTGCGCTCCCTCCGCGCTCTGCCGACTTCCGCGTCCACTCCTTTTCGCGTCCGCTCGATCCACCCCTCCCTCCCCTCCTTCCTCCCTCCACGGCTGCCGCACCCCCTTCCGCGCCCGTCCGCAGCCCTCCTCTACTTGACCCGCAGGTAAACCTCGTGCCGGAGCCGGGCGTCTACCAGAACCGGGACCCTGCGCGCGTGCGCCGCCGCGGTGTCCCGCGACCGAGCCCGAGCGGGTGCGTCCGCCTCGAACGCCGCGGTCCCCGTCGGGGATCGCAACCGTGTCGGATGCGGACCCGTCCGAAGGGCGCACAGCGTCTCGATCGAGGGGCGGGTGGGGACGATGACGCCACGGCAGGCATGGCCGAGCCGCGTCGGCCGGCGCCGGCCCGCGGCGGCCGAGCGTGCCGCGGGTCCGGGGCAGGGTCCGGCCCGCCGGAGGGCCGGCGTGCTGGAGCGGGCCAGCTACTGGCTGCTCTATGTGGTGGCGTTTCCCGCAGGGCTGCTGCACTGGAGCGCGGGAAACCACACGTCCGCCCTGCTGTGCGCGCTGGCGGCGGCCGCCGCAGCCGGCTGCATCGCCGGTTCGCACCGCCGCCGCTGACGCCGGCGCATCGAGCGTGGCCGAAACTACGGTGCGTCCGGGGATTCCGTGCACAAAGCGGCCGATATCCTCGACCTATGCGCTCTTGGCCCGCTCCCGACCTCGTCCGCCTGCCCGGCAACGGCGGTCCGCTCCGTGTCCACGACACCGTCTCAGGAGTCCTCCGTCGGCTCGCCCCCGGACCCACGGCCCGGATGTACGTCTGCGGGATCACTCCTTACGACGCCGCCCACCTCGGGCACGCCTTCACCTATCTGACCTTCGACCTGGTGCATCGGGTGCTGCGCGACGCCGGGCACGGGGTCGACTACGTGCAGAACGTCACCGACGTCGACGACCCCCTGCTGGAGCGTGCCCAGGACAACGGCGAGGACTGGCGCGCACTCGCCGAACGCGAGATCGGCGTCTTCCGCGAGGACATGGCGGCGCTGCGCATCCTGCCGCCGCGCGTTTACGTGGGCGTCGCGGAGTCGGTGCAGCTGATCGCCGACTTCGTCGACCGCCTCCGTGCCGCGGGCGCCTCCTACGACCTCGAAGGCGACATCTACTTCTCCGTCGCCGAGGCCGCCAAGTTCGGCGAGGTCAGCGGGATGGACCGGGACCAGATGCTGGAGCTGTTCCCCGAACGGGGCGGCGACCCGCAGCGTCCCGGCAAGAAGGACCCGCTGGACTGGCTGCTGTGGCGCGCCGAGCGCCCCGGCGAGCCCGCCTGGGACACCCGGCTGGGGCGCGGCCGCCCCGGCTGGCACGTCGAGTGCAGCGCGATCTCGCTCAACGAACTGGGCGTCGGCTTCGACATCAACGGCGGCGGCGACGACCTGGTCTTCCCCCACCACGAGATGGGCGCGGCCGAGGCGCGCTGCGCCACCGGCACCGGTCCGCACGCCCAGACCTACATGCACGTGGGCATGGTCGGGCTCGACGGCGAGAAGATGTCGAAGTCGCGCGGCAACCTGGTCTTCGCCTCGGAGCTGCGCAAGCGCGGCGTGGACCCGATGGCGGTGCGGGTGGCGATGCTGCCCTTCCACTACCGCACCGCCTGGCAGTGGAGCGAGGACGTGCTGCAGCAGGGCGCCCGGCGCCTGGACCGCTGGCGCGCGGCAGCCGACCTGACCGCCGGACCGGACGCGACCCCCGCGCTGGAGCGAGTCCGCGCGGCGCTGGCGGAGGACCTGGACACCGCCGCGGCGGTGGCCGCCCTCGACGCGTGGGCCGACAGCGCACTGGCCGGAGGCGGAGACGACCCCGCCGCCCCCGCCCTGATGCGCGATACCGCCGACACGCTCCTGGGAGTACGGCTCTAGGCGACGCGTCCCCGCGCCGCCCCGCCGCCCCCGGCCTCCGCCGGCCGTCCGCGGCTGGGAGAACGGTCGTTCGGCTCCGTCGGACGCAGTATTGCTGCGGTCGCCGTCTGCCGGGGCGCGATCGCGGACGCGGGCGCGGGCGGAAGGGGCGAAGGTCCGTCTCCGCGGGCCCGGCCGGGCGGGCCAGCGTCCCGGCCTGCGGGATGCGGGGTATCCGCAGACCAGGGCGGTGGGGAACCGGTGTGCGGCCACAAGTGGACGAGGGGCCCGCGCAGGTCACGACCACGTGTCCGTCCGTGGTGGGATGGTGACCATGACCACCCCCACAGAGCAGACTCCCGCGGCTTCCCTCGTCCAGGCGTTTGTCGCGACCGGCGACGAGCTCGCCGACCGCGCGGACCTCGCCGCCTTCCTCCGCAAGCACCGGCTGGTGGCCGAAGGGGCCATCCCGATCACGCTGGCCGACTTCGAGGAGGCGGTCTCGCTGCGTGACGCCATCGCGGCGCTGCTGCGGCGCGCCGGGGGATCCTCCTTCGACGAGGAGGCCCTCGTGCGCGGTCAGCGGATTCTCGACGGGCTGCGGGTCACCGTGCGGCTGGAGCCGCCGGAGGACCCGCTGCAGCTGCTGGCGCCCGCCGTCGTCGACGAGGTCCGCCGCGGCCTGGCCCGTATCGCGGCCGCCTGGGCCGCGGTGCTGGCGACCGGCGAGTGGCGCACCATCCGCGTCTGACCTCCGGCCGTCGACCTCCGGGTCCACCGGCCTCAGGCCAACCACCCCTCGGCCCGCTCACCTCCGGCCCGTCGACTCGCCGGCCCTCCGGCGACCGCGACGGCTCCCGGTCCGAGCGGCCTCCGGGCCCGGAAGACGGGACCGCAGGGGCATGACCGCGGTGGCGCGGACCCCGCAACCGCGCGGTGAGAGTCGGCGGATCCCCGGGCGGAGGCGGATCCCCGACGGAGACGAGACGGCAGCCCTCACCCCGAAACGGCAGACGGCATCCGCCATCTCAGAAACGGCATCCGCCACCGTGGAGACGACATCCGCGACACGGCGTCCGACATCCGGCAACAGGTCCGGCGGCGGCCGGCCGCCGCCGGACCCCGCCCCTGCCCGCCGCGTCAGCGGGCCGAGCGGGAGGGGGCGGCGGTGCTCAGGGCTTCAGCCGCGGCCGCGGCGCTTGAGGTAGCGCTCGAACTCGCGGGCGATGGCCTCGCCGGTGGCCTCGGGCAGGTCGGCGGCGTCCTTGGCCTCTTCGAGGCTGCGGACGTAGCCGGCGATGTCGTCGTCCTCGGAGGCGAGCTCGTCGACGCCGCGTTCCCAGGCGCGCGCCTCCTCGGGCAGATCGCCCATCGGCACGGTGAGGTCGAGCACGTCCTCGACGCGGCGCAGCAGCGCGAGGGTGCCCTTGGGGCACGGCGGCTGGGCGACGTAGTGCGGCACGGCGGCCCACAGCGACACCGCCTCCAGCCCGGCGCAGTCGAAGGCGTCGTGCAGCACGCCCAGGATTCCGGTGGGGCCTTCGTAGGAGGTGGGCTCCAGGTGCAGCGAGCCGCGCAGGGCGCTGGGGGAGGTGGAGCCGGTCACCGGCACCGGGCGGGTGTGCGGGGAGTCGGCCAGCAGGGAACCCACCAGCACGATCCGGCGCACGCCCAGCTCACGGGCGATGGAGAGCAGGTCGCCGGCGAACCCGCGCCAGCGCATGTTGGGTTCGGGCCCGCTGACCAGCACCACGTCGTTGCGCGCGCCCTTGGGGCGGGCGATCGAGACGCGCGTGGCCGGCCAGGAGATGCCGCGGTGCTCGCCGTCGACGACGGTCGCACGCGGACGCGAGACCTGGAAGTCGTAGTAGTCGTCGGGCTGCAGCGCAAGCAGCTCGTCGGCGTCCCAGGTCGAGGCCAGGTGCTCGATGACCGCGCTCGCGGCTTCGCCGGCGTCGTTCCAGCCCTCGAACGCGGCAACCATGACAGGCTCGACGAGCTCGGGTGCGCTGTCGAGCTCGGCCACTGACCGCCTCCTCACGTATCCCGGGCGCCGTATGCGGCGGATCCGGGCCAGTCGTCGGATCGACCGCGCGTGAAGCCCACGCGCGATCCAGCCCTACCACGAGTGCCCGCGGCGGCGACAGCCAACCGGCCGCCCGGCGCCGCGCGTTCCGCGCAGCGGACCACGACCACCCTATGGCTCTGGGCTCCACCGGCATAACCGCTCGGTGCCGCGCGTTTGTTCCACACGGGGCGGCGCAGGCCCGCGGCGCTGAACGCACACCGTTTGACCTGCACGTTCGTCGGGGACATGCCGAGGGGGCACCCCCTCACCCCGCAGCGCAAGACGGCCGACACTACAGTTGAAGATTATGAGTTCTCGACTCTCCTTCCGTGATGCCCTCGCTCAACGTGTCATCATCGCTGACGGCGCGATGGGCACGATGCTTCAGGCCCATGATCTCGACCTCGATGATTTCAACGGGCTCGAAGGCTGCAACGAGATCCTCAACGTGACTCGGCCCGACGTGGTACGTGCCACGCACGCGGCCTTCTACGACGTCGGCGTTGACTGTGTCGAGACCAACACCTTCGGCACCAACTACGCCGCGCTCGGAGAATACGACATCCCCGAACGCACCTACGAGCTCGCCGAGGCCGGCGCACGCCTGGCCCGCGAGGTCGCCGACGAGTACACCACCCCCGACCATCCCCGATACGTCCTGGGCTCGGCCGGGCCCGGAACCAAGCTCCCCTCTCTCGGCCACATCGACTACGCCACCATCCGCGACTACTACGAGCAGTGCCACATCGGCCTCATCGAGGGCGGCGCCGACGCTATCCTCATCGAGACCTGCCAGGACCTGCTGCAGACGAAGGCGGCCGTGATCGGCGCGCAGCGCGCGCGGCGCGCCAAGGGCGTCGACATCCCGATCATCGCCCAGGTGACCATCGAGACCACCGGCACCATGCTGCTGGGCTCGGAGATCGGCGCCGCGCTGACCTCCCTCGAGCCGCTGGGCATCGACGTGATCGGGATCAACTGCGCCACCGGCCCGGCCGAGATGAGCGAGCACCTGCGCTACCTGTCCCAGCACGCGCGCGTGCCCATCTCCTGCATGCCCAACGCCGGCCTGCCCGAGCTGGGCGCCGAGGGCGCGGTGTACCCGCTGCAGCCCAGCGAGCTCGCCGACGCCCACGACTCCTTCACCGGCGAGTTCGGACTGTCCATCGCGGGCGGCTGCTGCGGCACCACGCCCGAGCACCTGCGCCAGGTCGTCGAGCGTGTGGGCGGGCGCGGCATCAAGCAGCGCAACGCCTACGACGTCGCCTCCGCGGCCTCGCTCTACCAGAGCGTGCCCTTCCGCCAGGACACCAGCTACCTGGCCGTGGGCGAGCGCACCAACGCCAACGGCTCCAAGAAGTTCCGCGAGGCGATGGTCGAGGAGCGCTTCGACGACTGCGTGGAGATCGCCCGCGACCAGATCGCCGACGGCGCCCACATGCTCGACCTCAACGTCGACTACGTCGGCCGCGACGGCTCCGCCGACATGCGCGAGCTGGCCTCCCGCCTGGCGACGGCCTCCACGCTGCCGATCATGCTGGACTCCACCGAGCCCGCCGTCATCGAGGCGGGGCTGGAGATGCTCGGCGGCCGCGCCGTGATCAACTCCGTCAACTACGAGGACGGCGACGGCCCCGACTCCCGGATGAAGCGGCTGATGCCGGTCATCATGGAGCACGGCGCCGCCGTGGTCGGGCTGACCATCGACGAGGAGGGCCAGGCCCGCACCGCCGAGTGGAAGGTGCGCGTGGCCGCCCGCCTCATCGACGAGCTCACCGGCGAGTGGGGCATGCGGCGCGAGGACATCATCATCGACGCGCTGACCTTCCCCATCGCCACCGGCCAGGACGAGACCCGGCGCGACGGCATCGAGACGCTGGAGGCGATCAAGGAGATCAACCGGCTCTACCCGGGCGTGCAGACCACCCTGGGCCTGTCGAACCTCTCCTTCGGCCTCAATCCGGCCGCGCGCATCGTGCTGAACTCGGTGTTCCTGCACGAGTGCGTCGAGGCCGGGCTGACCTCGGCCATCGTGCACGCCTCGAAGATCCTGCCGATGAACAGGATCCCCGACGAGCAGCGCCAGGTCGCGCTGGACATGATCTACGACCGGCGCACCGAGGACTACGACCCGCTGGCGAAGTTCCTCGACCTGTTCGAGGGCGTCGACGCCCAGGCCCTGAAGGCCTCGCGCGCCGACGAACTGGCCAAGCTGCCGCTGTGGGACCGGCTGGAGCGCCGCATCATCGACGGCGAGATGAACGGCATCGAGGCCGACCTGGACGCGGCGCTGGCCGAGCGGCCGGCCCTGCAGATCGTCAACGACACGCTGCTCGCCGGCATGAAGGTCGTCGGCGAGCTGTTCGGCTCCGGCGAGATGCAGCTCCCGTTCGTGCTGAAGTCGGCCGAGGTGATGAAGTCGGCCGTGGCCTACCTCGAACCGCACATGGAGAAGACCGACGACGACGGCAAGGGCCGCATCGTGCTCGCCACCGTCAAGGGCGACGTGCACGACATCGGCAAGAACCTCGTCGACATCATCCTCTCCAACAACGGCTACGACGTCGTGAACCTGGGCATCAAGCAGCCGGTCTCGACAATCCTGGAGACCGCCGAGGAGCAGAAGGCCGACGTCATCGGCATGTCCGGGCTGCTCGTGAAGTCCACGGTGATCATGAAGGAGAACCTGGAGGAGATGAACTCCCGGGGCATCTCCGAGACCTACCCGGTGCTCCTGGGCGGCGCTGCGCTCACCCGCTCCTTCGTCGAGGAGGACCTCGCCGGACTGTTCGACGGCCAGGTGCGCTACGCCCGCGACGCCTTCGAGGGCCTGCGCCTGATGGACGCGTTCATGGCCGTCAAGCGCGGCGTCGAGGGCGCCGAGCTTCCCGCACTGCGCCAGCGCAAGGTCAAGGGCGGCGCCAAGCTGGAGGTCACCGCGCCCGAGGACATGCCCGCGCGCAGCGACGTCGCCACCGACAACCCGCTGCCCACTCCGCCGTTCTGGGGCGACCGGATCAGCAAGGGCATCCCGCTGGCCGACTACACCGCCTTCCTGGACGAGCGGGCGACCTTCATGGGCCAGTGGGGCCTGAAGGGCTCCAAGAAGGGCGGCGGGCCCAGCTATGAGGAGCTGGTCGAGACGGAGGGCCGGCCGCGCATGCGGGCCTGGCTGGACCGCATCCAGACCGACGGCCTGCTGGAGGCCGCGGTGGTCTACGGGTACTTCCCCTGCTACAGCGAGGGCGACGACCTGGTCGTGCTGGACGAGGAGGGCGGCGAGCGCGTCCGCTTCTCCTTCCCGCGCCAGCGCCGCGACCGCCACCTCTGCCTGTCGGACTTCTTCCGGCCCAAGGAGTCGGGCGAGCTCGACGTGCTGCCGCTGCAGGTGGTGACCGTCGGCTCGGCGATCAGCGGGGCCACCCAGGAGCTGTTCGAGAAGAACGCCTACCGCGACTACCTGGAGCTGCACGGGCTCTCGGTGCAGTTGACCGAGGCGCTGGCCGAGTACTGGCACACGCGCATCCGCTCGGAGCTGGGTTTCGCGGGCGAGGACCCCGAGGACCTGGACTCGTTCTTCAAGCTCGGCTACCGCGGCGCCCGGTTCTCCCTGGGCTACGGCGCCTGCCCGGACCTGGAGGACCGCGCCAAGGTGATGAAGCTGCTGGAGCCCGAGCGGGTCGGCGTCACGTTGTCCGAGGAGTTCCAGCTCGTTCCCGAGCAGGCAACCGACGCGATCGTCATTCATCACCCGGAGGCGAAATACTTCAACGTATGACCGGTTCCGGCGCACCCCTGCAGGCAGTCCTGTTCGACATGGACGGCACACTGATCGACAGCGAACGCCTGTGGGGGACGGCCGAGTCGGCCGCGGCGGCCTCCCTCGGCGGCGAGTGGACCGCGCAGGACCACCGCCGCAACATCGGGGGAGCCGCCGCGGCGGTGGCCCGCTACATGATCGAGCGGGCCGGTGTGGACGCAGACGCCCACGCCGTCGCCGCCCGGCTGCAGGCGGAGTTCGCCCGCCTGCTGGCCGGCGGCGCCGAGCCGCGTCCGGGAGCCAAGGAGCTGGTGGCCCGCGTCGCGGGCTCGGGAGTCCCCTCGGCGCTGGTCACCTCCACCCAGCGGGCGCTGGTCGGCTCGGCGATCGGCGCGATCGGGGTCGACAGCTTCGACGTCTCGGTCGCCGGCGACGAGGTCGGGGCCAACAAGCCCGACCCCGCCCCCTACCTCACCGCTGCCCGACTGCTGGGTGCCGACCCCGCGCGGTGCGTGGCCTTCGAGGACTCCGAGGTGGGTGTGGCCTCCGCGCTGGCGGCCGGCTGCACGACGGTCGCCGTGGTCGACCAGGTCGGCTTCACCCCCGGCGGACGCCTGCACGTGCTGGAGACGCTGGAGGGCGTGGACCTGGACTGGGTCGGGTCCCTCGTAGCGGCCTGACCCGCGGTACCGGCGCCGGCCGCCGCGTCGCCGTGCGGTGGCCCCGCGCCCGCAGCCGCGAGACCGCCACCGGACCCGCCACCCCTCCCTGTGGCCCGTCGCGGGCGATCCCTAGGGGACTCGCCCGATGTGCGGCGCTGGACGCGGATGCAACACTGGAAGCATGCCGGAACAGTTGCCCATCGCAGGTCCGATGCTGGGAGCCGCACTCACCGTCGTGGGGCTGATCGTCTCGTGGGTGCTCTGGCGGCGCCGCGGCGCCGCCTCCGGGCTGCGCGGTGTCGCATGGTCGCTGCTGCCGCTGGCCGTCGGCCTCATGGGGCTCATGACGATCCTCTGGCGGCTCGTCGCCGACCTGGTCGGCTTCTTCGTCTCCTTGGCGTTCAACCCCATCGTGTGGGCGGGGGTCGCCGTGGCCGGCCTGGCGGTCGTGCTGTGGGTGGTCTCGGGCGTCATGCGTGCGCGCGGCGTGGGCGTGCGCAAGGGGTCCGGGTCCGGTTCCGCGGCGGCCGAGCAGGGCGGCGGTCCGGCCGCCGGCATCACCTCCGCGGACGGCGGGACCGCAGGCGCCGCCGGCGCGCCGGGCAAGGGCCAGGGCAAGCAGGCGGCGAAGCCCAAGCAGGGCGGCGACGACGACTTCGGCGACATCGAGGACCTGCTGCGCAAGCACGGGATCGAGTAGCGGGCGGAGCGGCCCGCGGCGGCGGGGGCGCTGGTCCGCGCCCCGGCGAGCGGCGTGTGCGCGCGGCCTGCCCCCTCCCGGGCGCGCCTGCTCCCGGGCGCGCCCGCGCGCGGTCCGGGCACCGCCGAGCGCGGCGCGCAGCCCCGATCCCGCGCCGGAATCCGGCGTCCGCGGAGTGCATCCCGAAGACGCCCCGTGCGCCCCTCGCGCACCATTCTCCCAAGCCCGGTCCGAGGCCGGGAGAGAGCCCCCCGTGACCGCCATTTCCGTGCGTCCGGTGCGGCGGCTCGGCGGCCCCGGACCGCCGGCGGAGTAAATTTACCCGCTTGGCGGGATGATTGTCCTAATTTTCCGTTTACTATGACTTCGGGCTGTAGCGAGGCCCCCGACCAGGGCGTGCCGCCCCAAACCGATGCCTGTCGTGATGCACACTCGGTTCTGGCATCGCTGCGCAACGTCAGTTCGCGCCGAGTGACGGATCTGTGGTGCTGACGTCACGATTGGGATACATCGCCGGATATTGGACGTTCGGTGCTGAATTGCGGCGTACATTAATCGCCGTGCCGCGTCGGGCCGACGGTAACGGTGCATATGTCCACGGTTTACGGGTTCGACGGTCACGTCCGTCACACACGGGCCATGGAGTCACCCTCCGCGGCACGTGCCAGCACGGAATCCAGGCGTGCGCGCACACCGGTCGCGCCGTCGCACGGGTGTGCCGGGTATCGCCGGCGAATCCGAACGGAGAAGACTGTGCCGCCGCACAGAGCGGGACTAGTGGGGGAGTAGTGGTGCTATGACCGCGCCTTTGGACGTACCGGGCGGGGCCGAGGAGGCCCATCCCGACGCGGTCGCCCAGAAGGGCGGCGTGCGCGACCGCGGCCGGTCCCTGGGCCAGATCGCCTGGATGCGGCTCCGCAAGGACAAGGTCGCGATGACCGGCGGCGCCTTCGTCGTCCTGATGGCGTTCGTGGCGCTGTTCGCGCCCGTGATCGTCGGCCTGTTCGGCCATCCGCCGAACCAGTGGAACCGGGAGATGATCGACCCCGCCCTCGGCATGCCCCTCGGCGGCATGGGCGGCATGAGCGGCGACTACCTCTTCGGCGTCGAGCCGGTGACCGGACGCGACGTCTTCAGCCGCATCGTCTACGGCGCCCGGATCTCCATGCTCATCGGCTTTCTGGCCACCCTCGTCTCGGTGGTCCTCGGTACGATCATGGGCATCATCGCCGGCTACTTCGGCGGCTGGGTCGACGCCGCGATCAGCCGCCTGATGGACATCTTCCTGGCCTTCCCGCTGCTGCTGTTCGCCATGGCGCTCGTGGGCGTGCTGCCCGACGCCGCGTTCGGCCTCCAGGACCAAGCCCTGCGCATCGCGATCCTGGTGTTCATCATCGGGTTCTTCAACTGGCCCTACATCGGCCGCATCATCCGCGGCCAGACGCTGAGCCTCCGCGAACGCGAGTTCGTCGAGGCGTCGCGCAGCCTCGGGGCGAGCAACCTCTACATCCTGCGCAAGGAGCTGCTGCCGAACCTGGTGGCGCCCATCCTGGTGTACTCCACCCTGCTGATCCCCACCAACATCCTCTTCGAGGCCGCGCTGTCCTTCCTCGGCGTGGGCGTCGAGCCGCCCACGGCCACGTGGGGCGGCATGCTCTCCGAAGCGGTCGACTACTACGACTCCGCGCCGAACTTCATGCTCGCCCCCGGTCTGGCGATCTTCCTGACGGTGCTGGCGTTCAACCTCTTCGGTGACGGTCTGCGCGACGCGCTCGACCCCCGCACCCAGTCCTGACCCCACCATGAATCACCCCAGGTGTCCGAGCACCCGATCGGTGCCCGCACCACTGTTCGCGTAGAGAAAGGCAAACGCCAGTGAGCAAGAAATGGCTGGGCCTCGCCGCCGCCGGCACATCGGTGGCGATGCTCCTGACCGCCTGCGGAGGCGGCGGTGGAAACGACAACGGCGGTAGCAGCGACATCTCCGTCGACGACTCCGCAATCAGCAGCATCGTCGACAAGAGCACGGAGCAGGGCGGCACCCTCAAGTACGCCCACTCCGACCAGTTCGACTCGCTGGACCCCGGCAACACCTACTACGCCGCCAACTGGGACTTCACGCGCTACTACGCGCGCACCCTGGTGACCTACCCCCAGAAGCCGGGCGACAAGGGCCAGGAGCCGATCCCGGACATGGCCACCGACCTCGGCGAGGTCAGCGACGACGGCCTGACCTGGACCTACACCCTCAAGAAGGGCCTGAAGTTCCAGGACGGCTCCAAGATCACGTCCGAGGACGTGAAGTACGCCATCGCGCGCAGCAACTTCGCCCCCGAGGTGCTGAACAAGGGCCCGAACTACTTCTTCCAGCTGCTGGACGCCGGCGGTTACGAGGGCCCCTACAAGGACGACAACCTCGACAACTTCAAGGGCGTCACCACCCCCGACGACCGGACGATCGAGTTCCACCTCAAGAAGCCGTTCGCGGAGTTCGACTACCTGGCCGCCATGCCGCAGACGGCTCCGGTGCCGGCCGACGCCGACACCGGTGACCAGTACCAGACCAACGTCGTCTCCAGCGGGCCCTACAAGTTCGAGAGCGAGTGGACGCCCGGCCAGCAGCTCAACCTCGTCCGCAACGAGGAGTACGACCCCGAGACCGACCCCCTGACCCGCAACCGCCCGGACAAGGTCCAGGTGCAGTTCAAGCAGGAGGAGAACGACCGGGACAAGCGCCTGATCAACGGCGACCTGCACGTCGACGTCGCCGGCCTGGGTGTCGAGGCCTCCGCCCGCCAGGACATCCTGCGCAGCGAAGAGCTGAAGGCCAACGCCGACAACCCGCAGACCGGGTTCCTGCTCTACTTCGCGATCAACCCCAACGTGAAGCCCTTCGATAAGAAGGCCTGCCGCGAGGCGATCCTCTACGCCGCCGACAAGACCGCCATGCAGGGCGCCTGGGGCGGCTCCATCGCCGGCGACATCGCGACCAACATGCTGCCGCCCTCGATCCCGGGCTACAAGGACATCGACCCCTACGGCACCAAGGGCCACAAGGGCAGCAAGAAGAAGACCGAGGCCGCCCTCGAAGAGTGCGGCATGCCCGACGGCTTCTCCACCAACATCTCCTACCGCTCCGACCGCGACAAGGAGAAGAAGACCGCCGAGGCCCTGCAGCAGGCCCTGCAGAAGTACGGCATCAAGACCGACCTGAAGGGCTACCCGGCGGGCACCTACACCAGTGAGCAGGCGGGCTCGCCGGAGTTCGTCAAGCGCGAGGAGCTGGGCATCATCGCCTACGGCTGGGGTGCCGACTGGCCCTCCGGCTACGGCTTCATGTCGCAGATCATGCACGGCGACTCCATCAAGCCGGCCGGCAACTCCAACCTCTCCGAGCTGGACGACCCGGAGGTCAACGAGCTCCTCGACGAGGCCGCGGTCACCGAGGAGCCGGCGGCCCGCGAGAAGATCTACGCCGACGTCAACGCCCTGGCGATGGAGTCGGCCACGTTCCTGCCCTACCTGAACCAGAAGGCGCTGCTCTACCGGCCCGAGAGCCTGAGCAACGTCTACTTCAGCGAGGCGTACAAGATGTACGACTACTCCGCGCTGGGGCTGGAGCAGAACTAGCGCCCCCGGTCGGCCCCCGCCGCGCGCGGGGGCCGACCCCGGTCCGAGATCGGGCGCGGGCAGCCACAAGCCCGCCCGCGCCCCCGGCATACCTCACTCGTGTAGCAAGGCAGGTGAAGGCTTCGGCCGCCCGCTGTGATCCGATACATTTTCCGCCGCCTGGCCGCGGGCGTCGTCCTGCTGCTCGTGGTCACCATGGTCGTCTTCGCGATCTTCTTCCTGGTGCCCCGGCTCGCCGGCATCGACTCCGACGCTCTGGCGGCCCGCTACATCGGCAAGTCGCCCAGCCCCGAGGCGATCGCCGCGGTCAAGGAGCGGCTGAATCTGGACGAGCCGATCACCGTGCAGTACTGGGAGTTCGTCTCCGGACTGGTGATGGGCCAGGAGTACGACAGCGGGACCGACGTCATCCACTGCGACTCCCCGTGCTTCGGCTACTCCTTCAAGACCAACACCGAGGTCTGGCCGCAGCTGCTCGACCGGTTGCCGGTGACCGGCTCCCTCGCGATCGGCGCCGCCGTCATCTGGGTGGTCGCCGGCGTGTCCATCGGCGTGCTCTCCGCTCTGCGCCGCGGCTCCGCGCTGGACCGCGCCGCGATGATGACCGCGCTGGCCGGGGTGTCGCTGCCGATCTTCTTCACCGGTCTGGTGTCCCTGGCGCTGTTCAGCTACTACTGGCCGATCTTCCCGCCGGGCGGCAGCTACACCGACTTCACCGCCAACCCGCTGGCGTGGGCGCACGCCCTCGTCCTGCCGTGGATCACCCTGGCGTTCCTCTACGCCGCGATGTACGCGCGGCTGACCCGCGCCGGGATGCTCGACACCATGGGCGAGGACTTCATCCGCACCGCCCGCGCCAAGGGGCTGCCCGAGCGCAAGGTCGTCACCAAGCACGGCCTGCGCGCCGCGCTGACTCCCATCATCACCATCTTCGGCCTGGACTTCGGCCTCATGCTGGGCGGCGCGGTGCTCACCGAGAGCACGTTCTCCCTACCCGGACTGGGCAAGTTCGCCGTCGACGCGATCCGCGGCAACGACCTGCCTGTGGTCCTGGGGGTCACCATGTTCACCGCGGTGTTCGTGGTCGTCTGCAACCTGATCGTCGACGTGCTCTACGCCTGGGTCGACCCCCGCGTGCGCGTGGGCGTCTGAGGCAGGGGAGGCGAGCATGTCGAGTACCGCAAACACGCACACAACGGCGAAACGCACCGAAGGTGAGGCGGCCATGACCGATCCGGTCGTCAGCGTCAACGATCTGCGGATCACGTTCCCCACCCTGGAGGGCCGGATCACCGCGGTCGACGGGATCTCCTTCGAGGTCCCCAAGGGGGGCGCGATCGGCATCGTCGGCGAGTCCGGGTCAGGCAAGAGCGCAACGTCCCTGGCACTGATGGGTCTGCACCGCGGCACCAACGCCGACGTCACCGGGGACATCACCGTCACCGGCAAGAACCTCGGCACCGCGAGCGACACCGAGGTGCGCGACATGCGGGGCAACGACATCGCGATGGTCTTCCAGGACCCGATGTCGTCGCTGCACCCGCAGTACACCATCGGCAACCAGCTCATCGAGGCGCTGAAGGTGCACCGCCCCGGCGTCTCCAGCGCCGACGCCCGCAAGCGCGCGGTCGAGTCGCTGGACCGGGTGGGCATCCCCAATGCGGCCAAGCGCATCAACTCCTACCCGCACGAGTTCTCCGGCGGCATGCGCCAGCGCGCCCTGATCGCCATGGGCCTCATGTGCGACCCGACGGTGCTGCTGGCCGACGAGATCACCACCGCCCTCGACGTCACCGTCCAGGCCCAGATCCTGGACCTGCTCGACGACCTGCGCAGCGACCTCGGCATGTCGCTGATCCTGGTCAGCCACGACCTCGCGGTGGTGGCGGGCTCGGTCGACGAGGTGCTGGTGATGCAGAACGGCGACATCGTCGAGCACGGCGACGTGCGCCGCGTGCTGGCCGATCCGGAGCACCCCTACACCAAGTCGCTGCTGGCGGCGGTGCCGCGGGTGGACATGTCCCGCGCGCAGCGCCGCGCACAGGTGCGCGCCGAGCGCGAGCAGCCCGCCTCCGAGGGGCTGGGTGAGCAGGCGAAGAAGGCGCACGAGGCGCGCCGGCGCGCCGGCGCCGCCGACGGCGGTTCCGCCCAGCAGCGCACCGGGGCCACCGCCAAGCCCGAGAAGAGCGACGAGTCCGCGGACGCGCCGCTGCTGTCGGTGCGCAACGCCCGCATGAGCTTCAAGGTCCGCGGCGGCCTGCTGGGGCGGGCCAGCGACTTCTACGCCGTCGACGACGTCTCCTTCGACCTGCACCAGGGCGAGACGCTGGGCATCGTGGGCGAGTCCGGCTCCGGCAAGAGCACCCTCTCGCGGATGATCACCCGGCTGCTCACCCCCACCTCCGGGCAGATCCTCTTCGAGGGACGCGACATCACCCGGCTGGCCGAGCGCAAGCTGCGCCCGCTGCGCCGCGACATCCAGATGATCTTCCAGAACCCGTACTCGTCGCTGAACCCGCGCGTGACCATCGGCGACAGCATCGGCGCCGGACTGCGGGTGCAGGGCGAGAACAACACCAAGGAGATCCAGCGCAAGGTCCAGGAGCTGCTGGAGCGCGTCGGGCTGGAGGCCTCGCACTACAACCGCTTCCCGCACGCGTTCTCCGGCGGTCAGCGCCAGCGCATCGCCATCGCCCGCGCCCTCATCCTGCGGCCCAAGCTGGTCATCTGCGACGAGCCGGTCTCGGCGCTGGACGTCTCGACCCAGGACCAGGTGCTGCGCCTGCTGGACGAGCTCCAGGACGACTTCGACCTGACCTACATCTTCGTCGCCCACGACCTGGCCGTGGTCCGCCAGGTCAGCGACCGGGTGGCGGTCATGCGCAAGGGCGAGGTCGTCGAGCTGAACGACAGCGACGCCGTCTACGAGGCGCCCCAGCACGACTACACCCGCGAGCTGCTGGCGGCGGCCCCGGTCCTCGACCCGGTCGAGGCCAAGAAGCACCGCGCGCGCCGCGCCGAGCTGCGCCACCGGTCCACGGCGGCCTAGCCGCCCACGACCGCGCACGCGCCGCGGCGTGCGGGCTCCGCTGCCCGCACGCCGCGGCGCACGCGGGTGCGCTCGGTGTCAGCTCCGGCTCCCGGCGCGCCGATCGGCCGCCGCGCCGGGGCTCTGCCCGTCCTTCCGCCGCGAGCGCGCCGCCGCCTCTCCGATGACCCACACGGAGATCAGGGTGTGCCCGGCCAGCACCACGCGCACGATGGCGAACGAGTCCTGCAGCGCCGCTGTGCGCTCGGCGTCGCCGACGAACAGGATCAGCCCGGCCAGCACGCCCGCGCCGATCGCGCAGGCCGCCACGCACCGCAGCCACGCCGCCGCCTCGCGCCGCACCGCCGGCGCGCCGGCCTTGGGCGGGCGCGGGGGAGGCGGGCCGCCGGCGAAGCGGTGGGCGAAGCGCACGTCCGCCCACTGGATGACGCTGTGGCCGTAGGCGACGGTGAAGCCCAGGTACAGCGCACCGAAGCCGTGGGAGCGGTCGGCCGTGCCGCCCAGGCTCAGATGGACGGCGATCACCGCCAGCAGGACCACGTCCAGTACCGGCACGAGCAGCAGCAGTACGGTGCTCAGGCGCGTGGCGCGCGCCAGGTAGCGGGCCGCCAGCCCGCCCACCACGAACACCCAGAACAGCGCCTCGACCGCCAGGATCGCGCCTGTGACCATGCTTCCCCCGTCCTCGCGGAACCCGGCTTCGCGGCCCGGCGGGTACCGGGACCGGGCGGCCTCCAGCATGCGGGCGCACCCGGCGCGGGCGGATCGTCGGCGGCGGGGAGATCGTCCTACCACCTTCGATGTACGCATCCGCGCCGGCCGCGTGCTGAGATGGGAGCCGTGAGAGGACGACTGCCGGGCCGCGAGCTGCTCGACCGCCCGATCCTGGGCGGACGCGCCTACCTCGGCAGCGCCCTGTGGGCCGCATTCCTGTTCGCCCTGGGCGCGGTGCTGTGGGGCGTGGGCGCCTACACCCACCGCGACGGCGGTCTCGACCCGCGGTGGATGCTGGTCACCCTGGCCGTCAGCTGCACACTCGTGGTCTTCCGCCGCACGGCCCCCGGGGCGGTCCTGGCGGCGGCGACCCTCGTGCTGGCGGCCGACGCGGCCGTGGGGCCCTCCAGCGCCGTGGTCATCAACTACGGGGAAGCGCTCTACGCGGCGTGCGTCTGGGGGCGGCGCAGGCTCGCCAACGGCGTGCTGGCGGCCGTGTGCGCCGGCGGGGCCGCCGTGTCCGCGCTGCTCGTGTTCGCCGCGGCCAACGGCGCCCTGCGCGGCGGACCGCTGGTGATCGCACAGGGTATCGGGCTGTACGTGCTGGGCTTCGGCAGCCCGACGATCAGCGGGACGAGCGTGCGCGAGCACCGGCTGCGCACAAGCCTGGAGCGCGAGCGGGCGCGCCGGATCGAGCAGATGGCCGAGCTGGACCGCCGCCACGCCGTGGCCGAGGAGCGCGGGCGGGTGGCGCGCGAACTGCACGACGTGGTCGCCAACCACCTCAGCGCCGTCGCCGTCCAGTCGACGGCGGCGCTGTCCATGCGTGAGTCCGACCCCGAGCGGACCCGCCGCATCCTGGGCGTGATCCGCGACAGCAGCCTGCGGGGCCTCACCGACCTCCGGGCCATGATCGGGGTGCTGCGCGGTGCGCGGGAGGCACCGGAGCTGGAGGCGGTCACCCCCCGGCTGGCCGACGCCGACCGCCTGCTGGCCGACGCACGGGAGGCCGGGCTGGAGATCGACGTCGCCTGGACCCGGCGCGACCGCCCGCTGCCGCAGCGCGCCGACTCCGCGGCCTACCGGGTGCTGCAGGAGTCGCTGACCAACGCCATGCGCTACGCCGACCCGATGCGGGTCGAGGTCGTCGTGGACTTCTCCGAGGGCGGCTTTGGCGCCGGGGACGGCACAGGAGGCGGCCACGGCCCGAGGGGCGGCGCAAGCGGCGGCGGGGACCTGCTGCTGCTGACGGTCAGCAACGGCCTCGCCGGGCGGGGCGCGCGCGAGCCCGGAGTGCTCGACGGCCACGGTGCGGGCGCGGGGCTGACCGGGATGCGCGAGCGGGTGCAGCTGCTCGGCGGCCGGTTCAGCGCCGGCCCGGTGGACGGGCGGGTCTGGCGCGTGCGCGCCGAGATCCCGCTCGCACCCGACGAGCGGCGGCCCGGGGCGGGCCGGCGGGCGCCGGTCGGCGGGGCGGACCCGGTGGAGCGCCCGGGCGGCGCGGATACGGCGGAGGGTGCGGCCGGCGGCCGCACCGGCGAAGGGGGCGGTGTGCGGTGATCCGTGTCGTGGTGGCCGAGGACCAGTGGGCGGTGCGCTCGGGCCTGGTGATGATCCTGGAGTCCGCGCCCGACATCGAGGTGGCCGCCGAGGCCGCCGACGGCGAGCAGGCGGTGGCGGCGGCCCGCCGCACCGGCTGCGACCTCGTGCTGATGGACGTGCGGATGCCGCGCAAGGACGGGATCGCGGCCACCCGTGAGCTGGTCGGCACGGGCACCGACGTGCTCATCCTGACCACCTTCGACCTCGACGAGTACGTGTTCGGCGCGCTGCGCGCCGGTGCCGCGGGGTTCCTGCTGAAGAACGTCGACGCTGACGGCCTGATCGAGTCGGTGCGGGTGGTCGCGCGCGGCGAGGGCATGATCGCCCCGGCCGTGACGCGCCGGCTCATCCGGGAGTTCGCGGGCGCGCCTACCGCCGGCGCGCCCGCCGAGCGCGCGGACACGCCCGGGGACACGCCCGACCCGGGCGGGTGGGAGCGCCCGGCCGCGTCCGCCCTGGCGGAGCTGACGCCCCGCGAACGCGAGGTGCTGGCCTGTGTGGGCGAGGGCCTGTCCAACCGCCAGGTCGCCCGGCGCCTGGGAATCACCGAGCCGACCGCCAAGACCCACGTCAGCCGGGTCCTGGCCAAGCTCGGCCTGCGCAGCCGCGTGCAGGCGGCCATCGCCGCCCAGGAGCGGGGCCTGGCGCCTTGACCTGGCGTGCGGCGGATGCGGCCCCTGGCGGCGGTCGGCGGGGCGGCGCTGCCGGACCCCTCCGAGCCGCTCCAGCGAACCCGGGCGGAAAGCCGAGGGCGCCCCGGCCGCGCGCCGTCGACGAGCCCGCTCCACCGCCCCGGGTCGCCGCCCTTCGTCGACGGCTGCGCCCGGACGGCGCCGACGCGGCCGCGTCGGCGCCGTCCGGGCGGCGCTCGCGGACGTCCGCGGACGGGGAGTGCGGACTAGGGGCGCAGTGAGTGCAGGAGGGCGTCGAGGCCGTCGGTGAACCGCCGCTCGGGGTCGAGCCGCACCCCCTCCAGCGCCGCCGCGTGCGGGAACCGGCCGTCGACGGTCGCCGAGTCCCGGGCCGGCAGGCCGTCGGCGCGGACCTCGTGGATGACGGCGCCGGTCACGTAGGAGTCCAGCGCCGCGGCGGCCTGGACGACCCGGTCGCCGCTGAGCCCGGCTTCGGCGAAGGCGGCGTAGTGCAGCTCCAGCGTGCGCAGGGCGGCCTCGGTGTCGGGGCGGCGGTGGATGAACAGAGGCAGCGCCTGGGCGTGGGCCAGGAGTGCGCGGCGGTAGTCCAGCGCCCACTCCCGCAGCCGCTCGTCCCACGGGCGCCCGTCGGCCGGGGCGGCGTCCTCCTCTGCGGCCCCGGCGGTGCTCTCGCCGTCCTCACCGGGGTCCGCGGCCTCCTCTCCGGCCGCGCCCGGCTGCCCGCGGGTCACGTCGCTGATATGGGCGACGATCGCGTCGAAGAGCTGCTCCTTTCCCAGCGGGAAGTGGTGGTAGACCGCCATGGCCTCCACCTCCAGGGCGTCGCCCAGGCGGCGCATGGTCAACCGGCGCAGGCCCTGGCCGTCGATGATGCGCAGGGCCTCGCTGATGATGCGGTCGGCGCTGAGGCCGGCGTTGTTTCGGCTCACGTCCCGATCCTAGGATTACTCTGTAAAGGCGGCGCCGGAGACACGGTCGCGCTCGCCAGGTGATCTTGCCCACCTCTAGAGTGGGATGGCCGATAAGCTCGGCCCGTCCCCTGACCACCCGATCACACCACGGGAGCGAATATGGCCCTGCTGAAGCGGAAGCCCGATGACACCGCGCGCAAGCAGCACTCCGAGGACCGGACCCGGGCCGAGCGGCTTCCGGAGCTGCTCCGCGAGGTCGCCGCGGCCGAGGAGCGGCTCTTCGAGGCGCAGCGCTCCGACGCCGCGATCGAGGAGCTGCACCGCCGCGGCGTCGCGCTGGACACCGCACTGACCGAGGCGATGCGCGCCGCCTACGCGCACGAGCGGGTGCTGATCGGCCCGCGCGGCTACACCGACCGGATCCACCGCCGCAAGCGGCTGGCCACACCCGAGGTGCGCCACGCCACCGAGACCGCCGAGCGGCTGCTGACCGCTCGCGAGAACCACCGCCTGCACGGAGTCGAGCGCCTGCCGCGGAGCCCCGTGGCGGGCTGACGACGTGCGCGCCTTGCGTACCGGTGGGAGGATCGGAGCAGGCGTTGCGCGCACGCCGGAGGTACCGCAGGTTACAGGGAGTGGGGGCGAGGATGCCGGACGCGATCCGGATCGACCCGACGTCGAAGGTTCCCCCGTATGAGCAGATACGGGCGGCGGTGGCCAACGCGGCCGCCAAAGGCGAGCTGCCGGTCGGCTACAAGCTGCCGACGGTGCGGGCGCTGGCCGAGACCCTCTCCGTCGCCGTGAACACCGTCGCGCGCGCCTACCGCGAGCTCGAGCAGGCCGGCGTGGTCGAGACCCGCGGCCGCTCGGGCACCTACATCGCCGCCGACGGCGACGCCCAGCGCGCCGAGGCGGTCTCGGCGGCCCGCAGCTACGCCGACGTCATCGCCAAGCTCGGGCTGGACCCGACGGAGGCGCTCGACATCGTCCGCGCGGCGCTGCGCGGCTGAAGGGCCCCTGCGCCTCCGGTCAGCGCCGGATTCCGATGACGCTGACCAGATAGAACAGCAGGGTCCCCACCCAGGCCAGGATGACTCCGGGGGCGCCCATGAAGCTGCCGGCGATCGCGGACAAGGGGATCACGAAGCACATCCCCAGCAGTCCCATGACCAGGCGCGGGTCGGACCACGCCCGATCGTTGCCGTCCGGGGTGCGGCCCGGGGCCTGCGCGTCGCCCCCCGTCTCGGCGAGGCGGTGCCCGACCCGCTCGTCGACGGCCCTGTCGAGCCGTTCCACGATCGCGGCGGCGATCGCGTCGTCGTAGTCGGGGCCCAGTTCCCGCGCGGCCCGCAGCGAGTCCGCGATGTCGGCGCCGGGAGCACCGGCGACGGCGCCGCCCCTGGGAGCGGGTGCGGGGGAGTCGGCGGTCGGGGGCGCGGAGCGGGCGGTCGCGGGGGATATGTCGTCGGCCATGTCCACATAGTCTCCCGCGGCGGGGCGATCGGCACCCCTTCGGCGGGAAGTCGGGGGGAACATCAGGGGTCCCCTGACACGGAGGCGGGGCCGGGCCCGGCCCCGCCGGGTCCGCCCCCGCGCGGGCGCGGAGCGCGCAAAGACCCCGTGCCCGCACGAGGGCGGGCACGGGGTCAGGGTCGGGCCTGACGCGGGCGGCGACAGGCGGGCCGGTCAGCTCGCGAAGTCGAGCAGCTGCTGGGCCCGGCTCGGGTGCCGCAGCTTCGACAGCGACTGCTTCTCCAGCTGCCGGATGCGCTCGCGGGTCAGACCGAGGTGTTTGCCGATCTCGTCCAGGGTGCGCGGGCGGCCGTCCATCAGTCCGAACCGCAGCGACATGATGGTCGCCTCGCGCGGTTCGAGGTCGTCCAGCGCACGGCGGAGCTGGTCGGCCATCAGCTGGCGGTCGACCACCTCGGAGGCCTCCGAGGCGTCGATGTCCTCGATGAGATCGCCTATACGGGTCTCGCCATCCTCCCCGATGGTCGAGTCGAGGCTGATGGGCTGACGGGTGACCCGCAGCAGCTCCTCGATCTGGGTCGGGGTCTTGTCCAGCTCCTTGGCCAGCTCCTCCGGAGTGGGCTCGCGGCCCAGGGTCTGGTGCATGTCCCGCTCCAGCCGGCTCACCTTGCTGAGCAGCTCCAGGACGTGCACGGGCAGCCGGATGGTGCGGGCCGAGTCGGCGAAGCCGCGCTGTATGGCCTGGCGGATCCACCACATGGCGTAGGTGGAGAACTTGAAGCCCTTGGTGTAGTCGAACTTCTCCACGGCCCGGATCAGGCCCAGGTTGCCCTCCTGGACCACGTCCAGCAGCGACATGCCGCGGTCGCTGTACTTCTTGGCGACCGATACGACCAGCCGGAGGTTGGCTTCCAGCATGTGCTGCTTGGCGCGCCGGCCGTCCTCGGCGATCTCGGTGAGGTCCTCGTGCTCGGCCTCGGTGAGGTCCTCGGGACCGGGGGAGTCCTCGATGGTGCCCAGGCGGTACTCGGCGTAGAGCCCGGCCTCGATCCGCTTGGCGAGGTCGACCTCCTCCTCGGCCGTCAGCAGCTGGCGCCGGCCGATAGCCTTGAGGTAGGTGTGGACGGAGTCGCCCATCGCCGGAGACTGGTCGTCGAGGTCGGCCTCGGGGCCCTCCGGCTCGTGGGCGGGCGAGGGCAGTGTTTCGCTATCCTCGGACTTGGCCTCGGCGGCCTCCCGGGGTGCGGTGTCGAGAGCCTCCTCGAGCGCTTCGTCCTCGGCGTCGGCGTCGACGGACTCCACCGCGGCGTCGCCGCCCCCGTTGGCGAGCCGCACGCCGGCGTCGGCGAGTTCACGCAGGATGGAGCGGCCGTCGGCCGGGCTGATGCCCGCCGCGGAGAACGCGGCGCGAAGCTCCCCAAGGGACAGGTGTCCCTGGGAGCGCCCCCTGGTGATCAGCTCGTCCAGAGACGCGGACGCGACATCCTTGCCGTCTGCGGTCTCCGCCACCGTGGGAGAAGTGGCTAGGGCAGTGCGCGACATGAAGGCACCTCCCTCCCTTCCAAGACGTCAGGCGCGTGGCGGTATGGAGTCCGCCGTGTTCGCACGCCACTATGTCTAACGTGTCAGAGAGTCAAATGTTCCCGGTCTCGATTGGATCTCGCGGGACGTGGTCTGGCTCACGACCCGATGCGGCGCAGGCGGCTCCGTCGAGCCGGTAAGGACGTCCGCGGACAACGCCCGATGTGCTGCGAGCGGCGCAGCGGCGTCCGCGGGGCCGGTGCCGGCCGTTCCGCACCGCCGACCTCCTTCGCGAGGGGTTGGATTCGGTGCCTTGGTAGACGCCTGTCCGGCGTGCGAAGTTCCCCCATGAGGCGGATCCGTTACGAAAGATCGCGGTCACCGATCATCCTGCCCGCGGGCGAACGCGTCAATCTCGCTGTACAGGGCCCCGGCGCAGGGCGGCGAGATCGGTCTTTCCCGAGGTCAGCTGGGGGAGACTGGTGCGGATCTCCACCTCGTGCGGTGCGGCGTAGCGGGGCATGCGGGCGCCCACCCACGTGCGGACCTCCTCCAGGCCGGGCGGGGCCGCTGGGTCGGCGGGGACGACGACCGCGGTCACGCGCTCGCCCCACTCGGGATCGGGGCGGCCCACCACGGCGGCGTCGGCGACGGAGTCCATCTCCATCAGCAGTGCGGCGACCTCGGCGGGGACGACCTTGTGGCCGCCGGTGTTGACGACGTCGTCCAGCCGCCCGCGCACGGCCAGCCGCCCGTCGCCGTCGAACCGTCCCAGATCGCCGGTGCGCAGCCACCGCGTGCCGTCCGCGTCCCGCTCCACGGCGGCGGCGGTGGCCTCGGCGTCCAGCCGGTAGCCGGCGAAGAGGACCGGCCCGCCCAGCAGGATGCGGCCGGTGTCGTCGAGGCGCACGCCCACGCCGTCCAGCGGTTCGCCGTCGTAGACGCATCCGCCGCAGGTCTCGCTCATGCCGTAGGTGGTGACGACCCGGCCGCCGGCGGCGCGCGCCGCGGCCAGCAGGCCGGGTCGGGCGGCGGCGCCGCCGACCAGCACGGCGCCGAAGCGCGACAGATCGGCGCCCGCGTCCACCAGCCGGTGCAGCTGGGTGGGCACCAGCGAGACGTGCGGGCGGTGCCGGTCGGCGGCGAGCAGGGCCGTCTCGGTGGCGAAGGGCTGGACGAGCGGCTCGGCGCCGGCGACCAGGGAGCGCACCAGCACCAGCAGTCCGGAGATGTGGGCGTGCGGCAGCACGCACAGCCACCGGTCGCCGTCCCGGGCGCCGATGCGCCGCAGTGAGGCGCGGGCCGATGCCAGCAGGGCCGGGGCGGTCAGCTCCACGCCCTTGGGCGTGCCGGTCGAGCCGGAGGTGGCGATGGTCAGCGCGACGTCCTCGCCGGTGCTGCGGGCCCCGGCCAGTTCGGTGACGCCCTCGGGGGTGCGCAGCGATGCGGGCCGCATCGCCGCCAGGACGGACTCCAGGCGCGGCCGCGGCAGCGCGGGGTCGAGCGGCAGCAGGGCCGGGCCGTGCCCGTTCAGGGAGTCGCGGAGCAGGTCGGTGAGCAGTGCGGGCTCCAGGCCCAGCACCGCCTGAAGCGGTCGGTTCGCCACGTCCGCCAAGGTTAGCGCCGCCCACCGGAGTGCGCGGAGCCGGGGCCGCCGCGGGTGCGCCGGGATTGCGGCGAAAGCGGTGGTGGGCCGTGCTCCGGGGCGTGCCGGAGCGATTAGGGTTGGCCTCCGACGGGTCCGGGCGCGGAAGCGGCCCTGTGCCGCCGCGCCGGCCGGCCGGACCCTCGGCCCCAGCCGGAAAACGCAGTGAAGGAGATGACGGCAGTCGTGAGTGGCGTGGAGTGGCAGCGGTCGGGCGAGTACGCCGACATCATCTACGAGACCGCCGAGGGGATCGCCAAGATCACGATCAACCGGCCCGAGCGCCACAACGCGTTCCGGCCGCAGACCCTCTTCGAGCTCCAGGACGCCTTCAACGCCGCGCGCGACGACTCCCGGGTCGGCGTGATCATCTTCACCGGCGCCGGTGACAAGGCGTTCTGCTCCGGCGGCGACCAGAAGATCCGCGGGGACGACGGCTACATCGGCTCGGACGACGACGCCGTGGCCCGCCAGGGCATCGGCCGGTTGAACGTGCTCGACCTGCAGGTGCAGATCCGGCGCCTGCCCAAGCCGGTCATCTGCATGGTCGCCGGGTACGCCATCGGCGGCGGCCACGTGCTGCACGTCTGCTGCGACCTGACCGTCGCCGCCGACAACGCCAGGTTCGGCCAGACCGGTCCCAAGGTCGGCTCCTTCGACGGCGGGTACGGCTCGTGGCTGCTGGCCCAGACGGTGGGACTGAAGAAGGCGCGCGAGCTCTGGTACCTGTGCCGTCAGTACTCCGCCGAGGAGGCGCGCGAGATGGGGCTGGTCAACACCGTCGTCCCGCTGGAGCGGCTGGAGGAGGAGACCGTCGCCTGGGCCCGGGAGATGCTCGAGAAGTCCCCGCTGGCCCTGCGCATGGTCAAGGGCGCGATCAACACGGTCAGCGACGGGGCGGCGGGCATGCAGCAGTTCGCCGGCGACGCGACGATGCTCTACTACATGAGCGAAGAGGCCCAGGAGGGCCGCGAGGCCTTCAAGGAGAAGCGGCGCCCGGAGTTCGACCGCTTCCCGCGCCGCCCCTAGGAGGCGTGCGTCCGCACCGGCGCCGCGCGAGTGCCGGCGGCCGGACGGTGCGGACCCGGGATCGCGGCCGGGCGCCGGGTCCCGGCGGCCCGGCACACACGAGCAGGCAGGCACACCTCGGCGGGAGGCGGTTTGGGCCACAGCGGCACGGCCGAGGCGCGCGCATACGCAATACCCATGCGCACCCGGTTCCGGGGGCTGGACGTGCGCGAAGGACTGCTGGTGCGCGGGCCGGCGGGCTGGGGCGAGTTCTCGCCCTTCCCCGAGTACGGGCCCCCCGAGTGCGCCCGGTGGTGGGCGGCCTGCCGCGAGGCCGCCGACCTGGGCTGGCCCGCCCCCGTGCGCGACCGGGTCCCCGTCAACGCCACGGTCCCCGCTGTGGGGCCCGAGCAGGCGGCCCGCATCGTGGCCGAGGGCGGGTGCTCCACGGCCAAGGTGAAGGTCGCCGAGGCCGGGCAGGGCCCGGCCGACGACATCGCGCGGGTCGAGGCGGTGCGCGACGCGATCGGCCCCGGCGGCAGGGTGCGCATCGACGTCAACGGCGGCTGGGACGTCGACACCGCGGTGCGGATGCTGGCCGAGCTGGCGCGGTTCGACCTGGAGTACGTGGAGCAGCCCTGCGCGAGTCTGGAGGAGCTGGCGCAGGTGCGCCGCCGCAGCGGGGTGCCCGTGGCCGCCGACGAGTCGATCCGGCGTGCCGAGGACCCTGTGCGGGTGCGCGCCGCCGGCGCCGCCGACATCGTCGTGCTCAAGGTGCAGCCGCTGGGCGGCGTGCGGTCCGCGCTGGAGGTGGCCGCGGCCTGCGGCCTGCCGGTGGTGGTCTCCAGCGCCGTGGAGACCTCGGTCGGGCTGGCGGCCGGCGTGGCGCTGGCCGCGGCGCTGCCCGAGCTGCCCTACGCCTGCGGCCTGGCGACGATGCGCCTGCTCGAAGCCGACGTCACCGCTGATCCGCTGCTGCCCGAGGACGACGGCTGCATCCCGGTGCGCCGGCCCGCGGTCGACGAGCACCGGCTCGCCGCCGTCGAGGCGGGAACCGAACCCTGGCTGCGCCGGGCCCGGGCCGCCGAGCACGCCGGGCGCCGGTGAGCGGCCCCGGTCCGCGGGCGGGCGGAGATTGACCGAGTTTTTCCGCTCCCCCGGTTGAACGCGTGAGATCGGGTACCCCCTTCGGAGAGGAAGGCGCGCCGCGCCGACGGGGGAGGGGGACGACGAGGCGGAGCAGTGCGCCCCGGCGCCTCCGCCGATTCCGGCAGCGCGGGTATGGCGATTCCGGTCACACTCGGGGTGGTTCTTCGGCCTGGGAGGACGAACACCGAGCCGCGGTCCGTTGTACGACGCGAGACCCGGCGTTTACGTCGCGCCGACACGGTCCGGCCGCTCAGCCGGACGCCTTCCGGCGCGCCGCGGCGCCGAGCCGGCCGATGCGCGGGCGGGCGTACCGTTTCGCGGACCCGGGGCGGGGCCCCGGCGGGTGCGCCGACACTTGTCCACACTTTGACGAACTAGAGAGACCGCATGAACCCGTCTACCGCTCTGGCGCGCGTCCTCGTCGACGAACTGGCCCGGTGCGGGCTGTCCGAGGCCGTCGTCGCGCCGGGGTCGCGCTCCACTCCGCTGGCGCTGGCCCTGGCCGCCCACCCGGACGTCCGCGTGCACGTCCGGGTCGACGAGCGGTCGGCGGCCTACCTCGCCGTCGGCCTGGCCCGCACACAGCGCCTCCCGGCCGCACTGGTGTGCACCTCGGGGACCGCGGCGGCCAACTTCCACCCCGCCGTGCTCGAGGCCGACGAGAGCGGCGTGCCGCTGCTCGTCCTCACCGCCGACCGCCCTCCGGAGCTGCGCGGCACCGGCGCCAACCAGACGGTGGACCAGATCGGCCTGTTCGGCTCGGCCGTGCGGATGTTCACCGAGGTGGGCACCCCCGAACCGGTCGCGGGCATGACCGCCTACTGGAGGTCGCTGGCCTGCCGCGCGTGGTCGGCGGCCGGCACGGAGCGCCCCGGGCCCGTGCACCTCAACCTCGCTTTCCGCGAGCCGCTCGTGCCCGAGACGGCGCTGCCCGCGCCGGGCGAGTCCCCGTCGGCCGCCGACCCCGTCGCCGAGGCCCTGGCGGCCGCCGACGACTGGCCGGAGCCGCTGATCGGGCGCCCGTCGGGACGGCCGTGGATCGCGCGGCACGCGGCGCCCCGCGGGCCCGAGCCGGTGGAGCTGCCGGCGGTGGAGCGCGGTGTGGTGGTCTGCGGCGACGGCGACTACGACCCGATCCCCTACCTCGCCCTGGCCGCGCAGACCGGCTGGCCGCTGCTGGCCGAGCCCACCTCCAACGCGCGCCGCGGCGACGCGGTCTCGGCCTACCGCCATCTGCTGGCCTCCCCCCGGTTCGCGGCCGAGCACGAGCCGGAGCTGGTGGTGACCGCGGGGCGCCCCGGGCTCTCGCGCCAGCTGCTGGCCTACCTGGGCCGCGCCGAGCGGCACTTCGCGGTGGGCACGGGCCGCTTCGCCGACCCCGTGCGCACCGCCACCGACACGGTCCCGGCCGTCGCCGCGCCCGCCGGCGCCCGGCCCGACACCGGATGGGCGCGCTCCTGGCGGGAGGCCGAGCGCCGGGCGCGCGCCGCGGTCGACGGCGTCCTCGATGCCGAGGAGGCCCTCAGCGAGATCCGCCTCGCGCGCGACCTGGCCGCTCAGGCGCCCAACGGCACGCTGCTGTTCGCCGGGTCGAGCATGCCCATCCGCGACCTCGACGCGGCGATGAGCGCGCGGTGCGGCGCGCGGATCATCGGCAACCGCGGGGTCAGCGGGATCGACGGCACGGTCTCCTCCGCCGTGGGCGCGGCGCTGGCCCACCAGCGCGCGGGCGGCGGAGGCGGCTACGCGCTGCTGGGCGACCTGGCGATGCTGCACGACCAGAACGGCCTGGTGCTGGGCCTCGGCGAGCCGCGCCCGGACCTGGCCCTGGTGGCGGTCAACAACGACGGCGGCGGCATCTTCTCCGGCCTCGAACAGGCCGGCCACCCCCGCTTCGAGCGGCTGTTCGGTACGCCGCACGGGGTCTCGATGGAGCGGGTGGCCCAGATGGCCGACGTGCCCTACACGCACCTGGAGTGGGCCTCCGACCTGCCCAAGGCGCTGCTGGGGGAGGGGCTGCGGATCGTCGAGGTGTGTACCGGCCGCGCCGACTCCGCCGCGCTGCGCCGCACCGTGCAGCAGGCCGTCGAGGCCGCGCTGGAGGACTGAGCCCCGCCCCGCCGCGCCCGCTCCGGGCGCGGCGCCGCTCTGCTAGCTTTGCCCACCATGCGGTATTTGTTGCACATGACGGACGTCGCCACCTGGCGCGACGGCGAAGGGGCGATCGCGCCGGCGTCGCTGGCAACCGAGGGGTTCGTGCACGCCTCACCCGACGACGCCACGGTCCTCGCCGTCGCCAACGCCCTCTACTCCGAGACGGCCGAGCCCCAGGCGGTCCTGGTCCTCGACACCGAACGGCTGGACGCCGAGGTGCGGTGGGAAGCCGCGTCACCGGCCCCGCCGCCGGGCGTGGCTGCCGACGCCCTGTTCCCGCACATCTACGGACCCGTCCCGCGCGAGGCGGTGGTCGGCGTGCGCTATCTGCGCCGCGATCCCCGGGGCGTGTTCGTCTCGGTCGATCAGCGGGGCGCCACAGCCGAGCGGCTGGGCCTGCTGCCCCATCCCGAAGGCGGGTGGTTCGGCGAGACCTGGCGCGCCGCGGTCCGGGTGCGGCCCGAGGGCTACCCGGGCGAGCGCTCCACCGCCACCGGAATCCACTTCCTGCTCAACCCCGGCGAGCGGTCGCGCTGGCACCGGGTGCGCTCCGACGAGATGTGGGTCTTCAACCGCGGCGGGCCGCTCGCGCTGTCCCTGGGCGGCAGCGGGGAGCGCCCCGAGCAGGAGCGGACCCTGACCCTGGGTACCGACATCCACGGCGGGCAGGTGCTGCAGGCGCTCGTCCCGGCCGGCACCTGGCAGGCCGCGCATCCGCTGGCCGACCAGGAGGCGCTGGTCAGCTGCTTCGTCTCGCCCGGCTTCGACTTCGCCGACTTCGAGGCCGTCGACTAGGGGCGTGTTCGACGGGTCCCTCCGTTGCGGGCGGCGCACGCGGGTGCGGCCGCGGGCCCGGGGCGCGAAGCGCCGGGCGCGGCTGCGATAGAGGCCGCCCCCCGCCGACGCAGGAGAGCGCAGCGGGAGTGGTGCCGGGGCTCCGCGCAGGAGGACAGCCACCCGTCGAACACGCCCCGGGGCGTACCCGGTCGGGGCGGGGTACCTCAGTCGGTCAGGGCCTCGCGCATGACCCGCAGCTTGGACTCGGACTCGGCGACCTCGGCCCGCGGGTCGGAGCCCGAGACGATGCCGCAGCCGGAGAACAGCCGCGCTTGGCGGTCCCGGACCTGGGCGCAGCGCAAGGCGATGCCGAACTCGCCGTTGCCCGCGCCGTCGATCCAGCCGACCGGGCCGGCGTAGCGGCCGCGGTCCATGCCCTCCAGCTCGCGGATCATCTCCACGGCCGCCGCCGTGGGCGTACCGCCGACGGCGGCGGTGGGGTGCATCGCCGCCACCACGTCCAGGGTCGAGACCCCCGGCCGCAGGCGGGCCCGGGTGGGCGAGGCGAGGTGCTGGACGTTGGCCAGCCGCAGCAGCCGGGGCCGCTCGGGCGCCTCCACCGCGTCGCACAGGGGGGCGAGCGTGGCGCGCAGCGAGTCGATCGCGTACCGGTGCTCCTCGCGGTCCTTGGCCGACTCCTCCAGCTCCGCCGCCAGGCGCGCGTCCTCCTCGGGCGAGGCGCCGCGCGGGCGGGTGCCGGCCAGCACCAGAGAGGCGACCTCGTCGCCCTCGCGGCGCAGCAGCAGTTCGGGGGTGGCGCCGACCATGCCGTCCACCGAGAACGTGTAGCAGTCCGGGTAGTCGCGGGCCAGCCGCGCGAGCAGGGTGCGGACGTCGACGGGGCGCTCGGCCGCGGCGACGACGTCGCGTGCCATCACCACCTTCTCCAGCTCCCCGGCGCGGATGCGCTCGACCGCGGCGCCCACGGCGGCGCCCCACGCGTCGGCGGACAGCACTCCCGCGCTCCACGACAGCGGACCCACGGGCGCGGGCGCGGAGACGTCCGGACGCGGATCCCCGCCGGGCGGCCCGCCGGCGGGGGCGGCCGTGGTGATCCAGGACCGGCCGCCGCGCCGGCCCACGACCACGCGCGGCACGATCAGCGCGGAGCCGCCGGAGCGCGCGTCGAAGGTGAAGCCGCCGAAGGCCACCGGGCCGCTTCCGGGCACCCGCACGCCGTCGTCGACCTCGGCGCGGTCCATCAGGCGCCGCAGCGCCCGGGCCGCCTCAGCGAAGCGGGCGGTGCCCTGCGCCGCGGCCTCGGCGGGCAGGTCGACGCGGGCGGCCTCGCCCCAGCCGACCAGCCCCTCGCCGCGGCGCAGCCACGCCAGCGGCGCGGCCGCGGGCAGGCGCGCGAGGAGGTCGCCGTCCTCCTCCAGCGGCGCTGTGCGTACGGCCAGACTCGGCTGCTCGTTCGGTGTGGCCCTCACAACGGCCAATCCTAGGTTCTTGCGGTCCCAAATCCGACCGTGACCGGCGGTTTACCCGATATGCGGTCGAAACCGCTCGCGGTCCGCCGCGCGGCGCCGCGGCCGTGCCGTGATCGGTCTCGGCCGAAAGTGACACGCCGGTCAACGCCGCCCCGTATTCTTGTCAGCAATGTCTAAAGAGGATTGACCGGGAGGTAAAGGGACATATGCGACGGATGCTGCTCGGCATTGCGGCCGCGGCCGCCACGATGCCGCTGCTGGGCGCCTGCGTTCCCTGGTCCGCCCCCGGCCCCGGCCCCGGCCAGGACGCCGCCTCGCCGCAGGCGCGGGGCACCATGCCCGTCCCCGACGACTGCACCGCCGACCCCGCCCATCCCAAGCGCCAGATGCGCGGCGCCTGGATCGCCAGCGTCCGCAACATCGACTGGCCCTCCGAGGCCGGGCTGGACCGGGAGGAGCAGCAGCGGGAACTGCGCGACATGCTCGACCGCGCCCAGGGCCTCGGCCTCAACGCCGTCTTCCTGCACGTGCGCCCCACCGCCGACGCCCTCTACGCCTCCGCCAAGGAGCCCTGGGCCCGCTACCTCACCGGCGAGCAGGGCGGCGACCCCGGCTACGACCCGCTCGCCTTCGCCGTCGAGGAGGCCCACCGGCGCGGCATCGAGCTGCACGCCTGGTTCAACCCCTACCGGGTCGGCTGGAAGGACCCCGACCTGGAGAACCTCGACCCCGACCACCCGGCGCGCAAGCACCCCGGCTGGCTGATCGAGTACGCCGACCAGGGCTACCTGGACCCGGGCAACCCCGACGTGCGCGAATGGGTCGGCGACGTCGTCCTCGACGTGGTCGACCGCTACGACATCGACGGGGTCCACTTCGACGACTACTTCTACCCCTACCCCGCCGAGGGCGAAAAGTTCGACGACGACCGCAGCTTCAAGCGCCACGGCGGCGGCTTCGACAGCCGCGCCGACTGGAGGCGCGACAACGTCGACACCCTCGTCTCCGAGGTCCACGAGCGCATCCAGCAAACCAAGCCCTGGGTGCGGTTCGGGATCTCGCCCTTCGGCATCTGGCGCAACGCCGACAGCGACCCCGCCGGCTCCGACACCGAGGGACTGGAGTCCTACAGCGCCCAGTACGCCGACACCCTGGCCTGGATCCGCGACGGCACCGTCGACTACATCGTGCCCCAGCTCTACTGGCCGCGCGGATACGGCGTCGCCGACTACGCCGAGCTGGTCCCCTGGTGGTCCGAACAGGTCTCCGGCACCGGCGTCGACCTCTACATCGGCCAGGCGGCCTACCGCGTCGGCGAGAAGGGCTTCCGCGGCCGCGGCGCGCTGACCCGCCAGCTCGAGCTCAACGCCCAGCACGGCGAGGTCGGCGGCGACCTCTACTTCTCCATCAGCGACCTGACCGGCCGCGCCGAGAAGGCCATGGGCGCCGTGGGCGAGGAGTACTACAGCCGGCCGGCGCTGCCGCCGGCGGCCGACTCCGGCGGCCGCTCCGCGCCCGCGCCCGTCACCGAGCTCGACGCCGAACGGACCTCCTCCGGCGAGGTCCGACTGAGCTGGAACAAGGCCAAGGGCGCCCGGTTCTACGCCGTGTACCGGGTCCCCGGGGAGGGCGACGACCCCTGCGCCCTCGCCGACGCCTCGCACCTGCTCGCCGTCACCGGCGCCGACGCGGAGCGCGCCTTCACCGACACCGACCCCGCCGAGGGCCCGGTCCGCTACCACGTCACCGTGCTGGACGACTACCGCGCCGAAAGCGCCCCCGGACCCGCCGCCCGGCTCTCCCCCGGATAGGCCCGCCGAGCGCGCGCCGCCCGCCACCCGGCGGCGGTAGCGAAGCGGTGCGGCGGAGCGGGCTCCGTCCGGCGGCACCGCGGCCGGCGCGGGCGGCGGCCTGCGGTGACCCCGGAACGACGCACCCCCGCGGCGCCCCTGCTCCCGCGCCGCGCCCGCGCACCCCCGACACGCGCTCCGGCTGCGCGCCCACCCGCGCCGCCGCGGCAGAGAAGAAGGAGCCAGGTTGACGGCCATCCGCCTGCCCGAGCACTTGGAGCTGCTCCTGACCGACGAACCGGTGCTGGACGTGTACTCCTACGGCCCGTGGCGGGTGCCCGACGGGCTCGTCGACGAGCTCGCCCGGCGCATCGGCAAGATCCTGGACGACCCGCGGGCCCGCCCCTACCGCGCGGACGGCCGCCGCAAGCGCGACCCCATGGCACAGGAAGCGCTGCAGCAGGTCATCATGCTCTCCGGAACGCTGCGGATCAACGCCGGCCACTACGCCCGGCTGCCCGCCGCCCTCACCGCCGAGCACCTGCCCAACTCCGACACCTCCACCGACCCCACGCAGTCGATCTTCGACAACCTGCGCCTGCCGCCCTGCTACGAGCTGTTCGAGTCCACGGACCGGGAGCGCCGCGAGACCGACCTCGACCTCGTGCGCGAGCTGATCGAGGCGGTCGAGGGCATCGCGCCCTGGGAGGACCGCCGCGACGCGCTGCTGCGGCTGCACCGCCGGCGCGCCGAGGACCCCGGCGCCCGCGAGAGCGACCTCACCCGCAGCCCGCGGGAGGTGCGCAAGGCGTGGATGGCCGCGGCCGACGACGACGTCCTCGCCGCAATGCCGGAGTTCGCGCCGCCCGCCGACTTCCTGCGGTGGGCCTTCACCGGGTTCGCGGCCGCCCACGAGCGCGTCGCCGCCGTCGCCCACGACGTGCCCGGCGTCGAGGACGCCGTCGCCGACCTCTGCCAGGCGCTGCGGCTGCCCAGCCTGCCTCCCATCGCCAGCGTGGTCCTGGACGCGGATGCCTTCGGCGAGCAGGCGGAGCGGTTCGACGACGAGCGCGACGGCTACCAGCAGCGAAGCTGGATGAGCCGGGTGCGCACCTGGCTGTGGCAGGCCGCGCTGGCCGGCGAGCTCGACGCCGCGCGCGCCTGGCTGGACATGGGCAGCAGGTGCGCCGCCGCGCTGGGCTCCAGCGAGGAGAGCGTCCTGCAGAAGCCGTCGCGGTCGATCCCGCTGCCCGTCATGGGCTTCCAGCAGGACCTGCGCCGCTACGGGCGCCCTCCGCGGCGGCCCTCGGGCGTGCCCGCCGCGCTGCCCCGCGGCACGGAGGGCGCGGCCGGCGGGCCTCGGGCGGCGGGTGACGGGACCGGCGAGGTCGGCGACGCCGCCGAACAGGCGCTGGCCGAGCTGGACGCGCTCGTGGGGCTGGAGCAGGTCAAGCGGGAGATCCGCGCCTACGCCGACGAGGCGCGCGCCGAGCGCCGCCGCGCCGCCGCGGGCGTGGAGACCGCGCCGCCCTCGCGCCACCTGGTCTTCACCGGCGGGCCCGGGACCGCCAAGTCCGCCGTCGCCCGCGTCCTCGGCTCCCTGTACGCGGGGGTGGGCGTGCTCTCCTCCGGCCACCTGGTCGAGGTCGGCCGCGCCGACCTGGTCGGCGAGTCGCTGAGCCAGACGCCCTCCCGCGTCGAGCAGGTCGTCACGTCCGCCCTGGGCGGGGTGCTGCTCGTGGACGAGGCCCACACCCTCACCGAGTCCGAGTCGGGCCGGGGCCTGGGCCTCGACGCCATCACCGCGCTGCTCAAGCACATGGAGGACCGGGCGGGGGAGTTCGCGGTCGTGCTGTCCGGCGGCGAGCGCGACATCGGGCACTTCCTGGCCGCCAACCCGCGCCTGGCGGCGCGGTTCCCGCACCGGCTGGCGTTCGCCGACTACACCGCGGCCGAGCTCACCGACATCTTCGCCGCCGCCGCGACGGGCGCCGGGTTCGCACTTGGCGAGGGCACGCGGGAGAAGGCGGCCCGGGTGCTGCACCGGACCGCTCGCGGGCCCTCCTTCGGCAACGCGCGCGCCGCCCGCGCGCTGGCCGACCGCGCCGCGTCGCTGCAGGGCCGCCGCGCCGCGGGGCTGGGCGAGGACGCCGCGGCCGAGGAGCTGCGCCTGCTGCTGCCCTGCGACATCCCCGAGTCGGCGGTGCCGCGCACCGGCGCCCACGCGCCCGGTGCGCCCGCGGCCGCGCGGCCCGGCGAGCCCGATACCGGACCCGCCGCACACCCCTCCGGCGCAACCGACCCCGGCCCGGCGGCCGAGGGCGGTGCCGACGGCAGGGCGATGCGCGAGCTGCACCGCCTGGTCGGCCTGGACACCGTCAAGCGCGAGATCGCGCTCTACGCCGCCGAGGCGCGCGCCGAGCGGCTTCGCGGGGCCGACGGAGCGCCGGTCTCCTCGCCGGCCCGCCACATGGTGTTCATGGGCAACCCGGGCACCGCGAAGACCACGGTCGCCCGCCTGCTCGGCGAGATCTACGCCGAGCTGGGGCTGCTGGCGTCGGGCCACCTGGTCGAGACGAGCCGGGCCGACCTGGTCGCCGAGTACATCGGCCAGACCGCGCCGCGCGTGGAGAAGGCCGTGCGCACGGCCGTGGGCGGGGTGCTGTTCATCGACGAGGCCTACACGCTCACCGACTCCCGGTCGGGCAACGACTTCGGGGGCGAGGCCGTCGCCACCCTGCTCAAGCTGATGGAGGACCACCGCGACGACCTCGTGGTGGTCGTCGCCGGCTACGAGGAGCGGATGGCGGGGTTCCTGGCCTCCAACCCCGGTGTGGCCTCCCGCTTCCCCCGCCACCTGCGCTTCGCCGACTACGACGAGGACGAGCTGTCGGCCATCTTCGCGTCGATGGCGGCCGGCGCCGGTCTGTCCGTGGGCGCCGGCACCGCCGCCCGGGTGCGCCACGTGCTGCGCTCCGCGCCCCGCGACGGCTCGTTCGGCAACGCGCGTCTGGTGCGCAACCTGCTGGAGCGCGCCACCGCACTGCAGGCCCGGCGCATCACCGAGGGCGGCGACGGCGCCGCCGAGGGTCTGCGCGAGCTGCGGCCCGCCGACATCCCGGTCACCGCCAGCGGCCGAGTGAGCGCCGTGCCGCCGGGCGACCCGCTGGCCAAGCTGGCGGGGCTGGTCGGCCATGACCGCATCAAGCGGGAGGTGCGCGAACTGGAGGCGCGCGCCCGCGTGGAGGAGGCCCGCCGCGACGCCGGCGTGCATGCCGCGGCCGCGCCCGGGCACATGGCCTTCACCGGCAACCCGGGTACGGCCAAGTCCACGGTGGCGGCGCTGCTGGGCGGGATCTTCGGCCACCGGGGACTGCTCAGCTCGGGCCACTTCGTGCGCGCGGAGCCGCACACGCTCACCGCGCCCTCCGCCGAACGCGGAGCGCCCCTTGAGGAGGCCGTCGCCGCCGCCCTCGGCGGTGTGCTGTTCGTGCCGCAGGCGCACCGGCTCGGCGTCCACCGGCCGGGCGCCCCGCCCGCGGCCGAGACGGTGGAGGCACTGGCCCGGCGCATGGCCGAGCTCCGCCACGACCTGGTCGTGGTGCTGGCGGGCGGGCGCGAGGAGCTGGGAGCGCTCCTGGACGCCTATCCCGACCTCGCCGCTCTCGTCTCCCGGCGCATGCACTTCCCCGACTACACCGACGCCGAGTTGGCCGCCGTCGTCGCCGAGCGCGCCCGCGAGGCCGGGTTCGCACCCGCGCCGGGCGTGTCGGAGGCCGTGGCGGCCTGCCTGGCCCGCACGCCCCGCTCCGCCTCGGCGGGCAACGGCCTGCTGGCCGAGGCGGTCTTCGAGCGGACCGCCGCCAACCAGGCGGCCCGCCTGGCTCTCACCGGAAGCACCGATCCCGGGGCGCTGCGCGAGCTGCTCGCCGCCGATGTGCCCGCAACGGCCCGGGGGCTGGGGACCGACGAGCGCCGGCCGGGCCTGTACCTGTGATGCGGCGCCGGAACGGCGGGGCGCTCCCGCGTCTCGTATTCCGACACGAATTCTCACCCGCGCACGCGTGCGCCGGTGGAGCGCGGTTAGAACCACATCAAAGACGCGGTCGGGTGCGCGGCGGCGGCAGCCGCGGGCCGCGGAGACGGCGAGGAGGGTGCGATGTCACTGCGTGAGAACGAGCGGCGGATCCTCGCCGAGATCGAGAACGCCCTGGCCAAGGACGATCCGGACCTCGACGACCACCTGCGGTGCTTCGGCACCGACGACGCCTGGGGCGACGACGACCGGCCCGGGCGCTGGGTGGTGTGGCTGCTGCTCGGCGTGGCCGCCCTGGTGCTGTGCGCCATGGTGGCCGGGCTGTACTTCAGCGCGCCGGTCCAGGGCACGGAGCCCGCCGTGCCGCCGGCGTCGCCGGGCGGGGCCGAACCCGGCGTCGGGGTCGGCAGCGGGTAGTCCGCGGGCCCACACGCCGCCGCACCGGAGGCCGGCGCGGCGGCGCGGGTGGTGCGCGCCGAGCCCCCGGGCGGGCCGCCCGGGGCGTGCTCAGAGCGCGTCGAGGAAGGACTTGGCCAGCGGGGCGGCCGCGCCGGAGCCGCTTTCGCCGTCCTCGACCACCACCGCGAACGCGATGTCGCCCTCGTAGCCCACGAACCAGCCGTGCGCCGGAAGCTCCTCGCCCTCCTCGGCGGTTCCGTACTCGGCCGTGCCGCTCTTGCCGTGCACCTCGCCGGTGAACCCGACGTTCTCTGCGGTCCCCTGCGTGACCACGGCGCGCGTCATGTCGCGCAGCTGGTCGGCGTTGGCGATGGGCCGCGGTTCGGGCCGCTTCCCCGGTTTCGGCTCGGTCACCAGCATCGGCGACCGCCACGAGCCGTCGGCCACCGCCGCGGGCAGCGTCGCCAGGTGCAGCGGCGAGGTCAGGACCTGGCCCTGACCGATGCTGGAGGCGGTGAGCAGGCTGGTGCTGTCGGGCTGGGGCAGCGAGGGCTTGAACACGGGCACGCCGCTGCGGAACCCGGTGTTGAAGCCGAACTGCTCGGCGCTCTTCAGCAGCGAGGCACCGTCGAGGCGGTCGGCGACCTCCCGAACCAGCGCGGTGTTGCAGGAGGTGGCGAAGGCCTCGGTGACGGACTGGGCACCGTAGGCGGCGTCGCCGGCGTTCTTGTAGGTGCGCCCGGCCACGTCGACCGTCTTGGGGCAGCTCATCTGCGCGTCCATGCCCATGCCCGAGTCGAGCAGCGCGTTGTAGGAGATGATCTTGAAGATGGAGCCCGCCGGGTACTGGCCGTCGAGGGCCCGGTTGAACCCGCCGGGGACGTTGGCCGCGGCCAGCACCTCGCCGGTGGAGGGCCGCACGACCGCCATCGCCGTGGGCTTGGACTGGCCCACGATCGCCTGCGCCGCGGCGGCCTGGATCGCCGGGTCCAGGCTCAGGGTGACGTCCTTGCCGTCGGAGCCGCCGAGGGTGCCGAGGGTGGGGGCGTCGTCGGGCACGTCGGCGGGCGCGGTGCCGACGTCGGCGACGCGGATGGCGGTGGCGGCCTTGCCCGCCAGGCGCTCCTCGTAGGTCTGCTGCACGCCGCTGACGCCCACCGGGTCGCCGACCTGGTAGGCCGGACCGAGGTCGGCCAGGTCCTCCTTCGCGGCCGTACCGACCTCGCCGACGATCATCTGCACCGACCCCGAGGCACTGCCGTCGTCCAGCCGGGAGCCGTCGGCGGCGAGGACGTGGCCGCGCTCGCCCCACTGGTTGGTGCGGACGAGCGTCTGCCCCGTGCCGAGCTTCGGGTGGATGACGGCGGGGCTGAAGTCGACCTTCCACTCGCGGTCGGCGCGGACCAGCGGCAGTTCGCCGGAATAGCTCCACTCGCCGGCGTTGCTCAGGTCCAGGACCGCGTCGAAGGGGACCGTGGCGCTGTCGCCGTCCTCCTGGACCTGTCCGGTGGTCACCTCGACCCCCTCGACGCCCAAGCCCTCCTCGACGCGCTTGAAGGCGGCGGCCGGGTCCCCGCCGGTGGCGACCTCGGCCATGGCGGCGTAGTCCTGGGACCTCCACGCTCCGGCGTAGGCGGTGGCGGTGTCCTCGGGCTCGGGCATGGTGAGCACGTACCAGGAGACGCCGCCGCCCACGAGGGCGAGCACGACGAATGCGCTGACGAGGCCGATCACCAGGCCCTTGCGGGATCGGCGCGGCGCCTCGCCCGGGTCGGGGGCGCCGGAGAAGGCGGAGTCGACACCCGGCGGCGGAGGCGGGGGCGGCCCGTCGTAGGGCCCTCCGCGGGTGAAGAGGGCACCGCCGGCGGGCCCGGCGGCCGAGTCGGCCGACTGCGCGGCGCTGTAGTGGGGGCCGGCGGATGGGGCGGAGGGGTCGCTGCTGTGGGGTGGCGGGGTGCCGTAGCCGTCGGCGGGTCCGGCGGGGGTGTCGTTTGGCGGCGTGGCGCTGTAGTGGGGGCCGCCGGATGGGGCGAAGGGGTCGCCGCCGTCGGGCGGCGGGGTGCCCGGACCGCCGCCGTGCCCGCCCCCGGGGGCGTCGCTCGATGCGGCACCCGGCTCGCGCGAGGGGATGGAGTAGGGGTTCGCCGGTGCGGCCGGCCGCCACCGGTCCGCCGGGCCGGTGTCCGGCTGAGGGGGCTCCGGCGGCGCGGCAGGCGGGCTGTAGGGCCGGGGCGCACCGGGTCCGGGCTCCTGGGGCGTGCTGGAGAAGGGCTCCGCGCCGGGCTCGGGACTGTTCGCGTGGTCACCGTGCCGGCCGGGCTGAGAAGAGGGCGAGGAGGGGCCACCCGGCCCCGGGGGGCGCCGGTCGTCTTCCACGGGGTTCGTCCTTCCGAACAGCGCCGCCCCGCCTTCCTGAGGGGGCAGGAGTGCGGGGCGGGAAGAGAGGATGAGTGGCCGGTGTGGCGGTCGCCTCTCGGCGCTGGGCACAACGCGGCTCCGAAGTCCGTACGGTCACCCGGCGAGCGGGCGCCGCACGCGGTATTCCGCGAAGGCTATAGGTGAGGCCCGGGGGACACTTGCTACCACACCGGCCACTGGCGACTGTAGCCCATCACGGCGCCGCCGTGTTCCGCCGGGGCGGGGATCGGGTGTGGTAATCCGCGTCACACCGAGCACGGGAGCCGCGGAACCGCGCCCGTACCCGGCGGGCGGGCCTCAGGCCGGCGCGGCCCCGTCGGCGCGGGCGATGCGGGTCATGTCGCCGCGTGAGCGCACCTTGATCCGCTTGCGGCCGTGCGAGAGCCCCTGCTCCTCCTCGTGGGACTCCAGGCGCTGCCAGCCGTCCCACGTCGTGTAGGCGACCCCGCGCTCGTCGAGCAGGCGCAGGAACGCCTCGGGCTCCGGCTCGGGCGCCTCCTCAAGCCGCTCGCGGTCGGCCACCAGGTTGGTGACCGTCTCCAGCGCGTCGCCCTTGGTGTGGCCGATGAGGCCCACGGGGCCGCGCTTGATCCAGCCGGTGGCGTAGACGCCGGGGACGGGGTTCTCATCGAGGTCGAGGACGCGGCCGCCGTCGTTGGGGATCGTCCCGCTCTCCTGGTCGAACGGCAGGTCGGCCACCGGCGAGCCCAGGTAGCCCACGGCGCGGTAGACGGCCTGCACCTCGTGGTCGATGTACTCGCCGGTGCCGCGGACGCCGCCGTCGCCGGTCAGCTCCATGCGCTCGGTGCGCAGCCCGGCCACGCGGTCCTCGCCGAGCACCTCGACGGGCCGGTGCAGGAAGTGCAGGTGCAGTCGGCGCGGCTCGCCGCGCGGGTCGCGGATCGCCCAGTTCTGCAGGATCTTGACGTTGGTCTTGACCTGGTTGGACTCTTCGATGGCGGCCATGCTGGCCGCGCACAGGTCGAAGTCCTCGGGGTCGACGACGACCTCGACGCCGGGCTGCTTGTCCAGCTCGCGCAGCTCCATCGGGGTGAACTTGGCCTGGGCGATGCCGCGGCGGGCGAACACGTGCACGTCGGTCACGCTCTTGGCGGCGAGCGCGCTGTGGACGTTGTCGGTGATGTCGGTGTCGAGGAGGTCCTCGGCGTCCTTGGCCAGGACGCGGGCGACGTCGACGGCGACGTTTCCGGCGCCGATCACCGCGACGCCGGTGCCCTCGACGCTCCAGGACGGGGCGACGTCGGGGTGGCTGTCGTACCAGGAGACGAAGTCGGCGGCGCCGTGGCAGCCGGGAAGGTCGACGCCGGGGATGTCGAGGGGGCGGTCGCGGTCGGAGCCGGTCGCGAAGACCACGGCGTCGTAGTGGCGGCGCATGTCGTCGAGCTTGAGGTCGCGCCCGAAGTCGACGTTGCCCAGGAAGCGGACCTCGGGCTTGTCCAGCACCTTGTGCAGGGCCTGCTGGATCTGCTTGATGCGCGGGTGGTCGGGAGCCACGCCGTAGCGGACCAGGCCGTAGGGGGTGGGAAGCCTGTCGAGGACGTCGATGCTGACCGGCGTCCCGGCCGCGGCCAGCGTGTCGTCCTTCGTCAGCAGGTCGGCCGCGTAAATGCCGGCGGGGCCGGACCCCACGATTCCCACGCGCAGTGGTCGCGTCATTGGCACATCTCCAAAGGTTGCGTCTGCTCGGGGGCGCGGTGATGAGCACCCGGGCGCGCTTAACGAGGTTAGGCTAACCTAATTGTATCTTCCACCGGAAAGCCTACTAAACCGACTTCGAAGATAGGCAAGGCACCCTGCCGTGCGCGTACCGGGTACGCGGCGGGTGATCGTCCGCGTCCGCCCATGTCATGGGGGTGTTCGGCCCTCGCTTGGGTGCAACGCCGCGCGGGCTCGCACTAAGCCGGGTCCCGCTGTGGATTACCTCACGCCGACCGCACCGGCCGCGGGGTCAGCGCCGCCGGCGGCGCGCGTCGCAGACGGGGCGCGGTGCCGACGGTGCCTCGGGCGGCGCGGCCCGCGCGCCGGGCCCCGCCCGGCCTCCCGGGTGGCTCCGGCGGGCCGCAGGGGCCGCAAGCGGCCCCACCGGCTCAGCCCTTGCCGAGCTCGGCCTTGACGGAGGCCGCGTAGCGCGGCACCGACCGCTGGCCGGACAGGCGCTGGATCGCGGCCATGACGGCGTCCGTCGCCGCCCGGCGCGCACGCGCCTTGCCCTCGTCGCCCAGCCACGGCGACAGGTCCACCGGCGGCCCCACCCGGATGCCGATCCTGCGCAGCGCGGGCACGCGGCTGCCGTGCGGCATGATCCGGTCGGTGCCGGCGAGCGCCAGCGGCACCACCGGCGCGCCCGACGCCAGTGCCAGCCAGGCCATGCCGGTCTGGCCGCGGTAGAGGCGGCCGTCGGGGGATCGGGTGCCCTCGGGGAAGATCCCGAAGGCGGCGCCGTTGCCGAGGAACTTCAGGCTCTGCTCCATGGCCTCCTGCGAGCTCTGCCCGGGGGTGCGGTCGACGGAGAGCTGGCCGATCGCGCGCAGCGCGCGGGTGAAGGTGCGCTGCGCGGCGTTGCCCTCGGCGAACAGCTCGCGCTTGGCGATGAAGGTGACCTGCCGCGGCACCGCGACGCCGATGAACAGCGGGTCGATGTTGGACAGGTGGTTGGAGGCCAGGATGACCGGGCCGTGCGCGGGGATGTGGTGCAGGCCCTCCTCGCGCAGCGGCCAGATCGCTCTGGCGGTCGGCGCGATGACCGATTTGGCGGCTGCGTACAGCTCCACGGCGGGTGCCCTCTTTCGACGGTGCGGCGCGGCGGCGCCCGGGCGGGGACGGCGGGGGATCGGCGCAGAGCCGATGCCCCTGAGCTTAGCGGTGCACCCCGCGGCCCCGAGCGGGGGCGTCGGCCGGCGCCGGCCGCGGGTGGGCGGGGACGACGGGGGCTGCGGCGGCGCGCGCCGGGCGCCGCGGGCAGCGATCGGGGTGACCCGCGGCGCAGGGTGCGGTGAGGGACGTCGCGGCGCTGGGGGCACGCCGGACGGGGCCCGGCCGTCTGGTCCCCTTTACCATGGTGACCGTGCAAGACCAGGGGGCGACGGTGAGCGGCGGATCAGAGGACCCGACGCCGAGCGAGCCCATCTGGAACCCGCCGACGCGCGTGCGCGCCAAGGTGGCCGAGCGCCCGCGCCAGCGCGTCGACCTCAAGGCGCTGTTCGGGCTCGCCTCGGGCGGCTGGGCCTGGAGTACCGGCGTGCAGGCGGCCGTCGCCATGGCGACGGCCTTCGCACTGGCGGCGGCCCTGTTCGGCCCGCGCGAGGCCACGCTGGCCGCGCTGGGCTCGATGACCGTCCTCTACGAGAAGGACACCCCCTACAAGTACCGCTCCGTCGCCTTGGGGCTGGTCGGGCTCGGGTTCGTGACCTGCGTCGCCATCGGCTCGCTCACCGGTGTCAGCCTGTGGCTGGCCGCCGTGTCCATCGGCGCGGTCGCCGGCGTGGCGACCTGGCTGTGCCAGGCGCTGCGCGTTGACCGGCCCGGCCCCCTGTTCTTCGTGCTGGTCTGCGCCATCTCCACGATCGCCGCCAGCGGAGTCCAGGAGGTGCCCCAGCACGCGCTGATCGCCGCGCTGGGCGCCGGCGTCGGCTGGCTGGTGTCGATGGCCGAAGGCCTTCTGCGCAGCCGCCATCCCGAGCACCGCGCCGTGGCCGACGCGTTCCGCAAGCTCGCCGAGCTGCTGCGGGCCATCGGCACGCCCCGGCTGGACCACGTGCAGCACGAGGCCTCGGTCGCGGTGGCCCGGGCCTGGCGCATCGTGCTGCTCAGCCAGACCCGCGGCTACCGCGACAGCCCCGCGGCCGCCCGGCTGCGCGCGCTGCTGCGCTGGGTCTCCGACATCCACCTGGCCGCCACCGACGTCTCGCTCTCGCGCACCGACCGGCTGCCGTCGGTCGCCGCGGACTTCGCCGAGTCGCTGGCCGCGGCCGTCGCCAAGCCCGACCAGACCCCCGACGAGGCCGGGCTGGACGAGCTGCGCAAGGGCCTGCGCCCCCGCTCGCTGGAGGGGCGCCTCTACAGCCGCCTGGCCCGCGCCGCGCAGGCGGCGCGGCGCACCGAGCACGAGGTCGAGGGGCACGGCCTCGAACTGCACGACGCCCCGTACCCGCCGCTGCTGCAGTCGCTGCGCTCCAGTCTGGCGGCCGGATCGCTGATCCGGCCCACGGCGCTGCGGATGGGCATCACCGTCGCCCTTGCGGGCGTGGCCGGCCTGGCGCTGGGCATCGACCGGTTCTACTGGATCTCGATCACCGCCACCTCGGTGCTGCAGGCCGGCAACGTCGTGCTCACCGTGAACCGCTCCCTGCAGCGCGCCCTGGGGACGCTCGCGGGCGTGGTCATCGGCGCGGCCGTGCTGAGCACGCAGCTCCCGCTGGCGGCCACCGTCGTGATCGCCGCCTCCTTCATGGGCCTCACCCAGCTGGTGGTCCCGCGCAACTTCTTCTACGCCAGCATCTTCATGACGCCGATGGCGCTGATACTGGCGCACACCGCCGCGCCCAACCCGGTCGAGCAGCTCGCCGAGGCGCGCATCGTCGACACGGTCCTGGGGTCGCTGGCCGGCATGGCCGGCGCCGTGCTGCTGTGGCGCCGCGCGTCGGCGGCGCGGCTGCCGCAGACCATCGTCGACGTGCTCGACACCACCCGCACGACGCTGCTGTCGGTGCTCGACCCCGAGGACGAACCCGGCCCGCAGCGCACCTACCGGCTGCGCCGCGACCTGCGCTCGGCGCTGGTCAGCCTGCGCGGCGTCTACGACAGCGCGATCGGCGACGTGCCGCGCGCCACCACCACCCGGCCGCTGTGGCCGGTGGTCGTGGCCGCCCAGCGCTCGGGCTACCTCGCGCTGTCGGCGCTGGCACTGGAGAAGCCGCCGCCCGCCACGCAGATCACGCTGCAGCGGCTCGACCTGGCCTTCGACGAGCTGATCTCGGCTCTGCGGGAGCGGCGCACCCCGCGCCTGGGGGCGCTGCCCCGGCTGGTGGGCTACCCGCGCATCAACATGGAACTGCGCGCGCTCTCGTCGTCGATGCGCACCGCCGTGGCCCAGGACGAGCGCGCCGCCGAGCGCGAGCAGCAGCGCCGCGCCCAGCGCGAGCACCGCAGAGCGCAGGAGGAGCTCGACGCCGACCTGTGACGCGGGCGCGCGGTCGGCCGCGCGCACGGGGGCGCCGGGCGCGTTCGCGGAGGAAGCCGACCGCGGATCCGGGGACCGGCGACCGGCTGTCAGGCCGGGGCGTCCTCGGCCGCCCGCTCCGCTGGAAGACCGGCTCCTGCCGGTGCCACCCCGGCAGGAGCCGGTTTCCCGGGCGGGGCGAGGGCGCTGGACCCTCGGAGCTGCCGCTGCCGCCCTGCGGCATCCCCGGATCGGCGGTGCCGCGTACGGGCGCCCGCCCGGCGCATCCGGTGCACGCCGCGCCCGGTCGAACCGCGGATGCGAGAGGGGCGGGGCGGCGGTCGCCGCCGCCTGCCTGCCGCGGCTACTGCACGATCGCGAACGCGCGGACCGGGAAGGTCGCCATGCCGCGGACCTTCACGGGGACGGCGAAGAAGGTGAAGCCCGTGGGGGGCAGCCGGTCCAGCAGGCACAGGTGCTCGACCACCGGGATGCCCGCGGCCAGCAGCAGCGAGTGCACCGGCCGCGCGCCCCGGCTCTGCGGCGAGGTGTCGTCGATGTTGACCGCGTCGATGCCCACCAGCGCGGCGCCCGCGTCGGCCAGCACCCGTGCGGCGTCCTCGGCCAGATAGGGGTGCTCGGGCGAGCCGTACTGCTCGGAGCGCCAGTGCCGGTCCCAGCCGGTGCGCAGCAGGACCGCCCGTCCGGCCACGTCGGCGCCCTTGACGTCCTCGGCGGTGATCGCGCGACCCCCGCTGTCCCGCAGGTCGATCACCGCCCCCGGCAGGTCGGCGACCTTCTCCAGGTCCAGGTCGGCGAGGTCGGCGCCGTCCCGGTAGCGGTGGGCGGGGGTGTCCAGGTAGGTCCCGGTGTTGGAGACGAGCGAGATGCGGCCGATGGTGAACTCGGTGCCCTGGGCGTAGTTCGCCTGCGACTCCTCGAAGGACAGGTGGTCCTCGATGACCGGCCCGGGCAGGCCGGGATAGGTGGTCATGCCCGCCGCGATCTGGTGGCTGACGTCGACCAGCTTCGTCATTGATCCGCCCTCTTCTCTGCGCGTCCCGAGGTCGCTGCCCCCGAGCCGGGGGCAGAGGTCTAGACCAAACTCTAGCGCCCGAAGCACTCTTCGGCGGGAGGTCCCCGCACTTGGTCACTTCCCCTTCGACGGCCCTCATCACGGGCCGCGGTGGAGAAAGGGCGGTTCGGCGCCCTTCAGTCCGGTTCGGCGGGGGAGCCCGGGTCCGCGGGGGCGGGCGGACGGGCCGAGGCCGGCGCGGGCTCGGCGTCGGCGCCCTGCGTCCGCAGGCGCCGCAGCTCGGCCAGCGCCTCGTCCAACTGCCCTTCGGCCCGCTCCGCGCGGTGCAGTGCCTGGGCGCGGGCGTCGTCGACGGCGGCCAGGCGCGCGGCGGCGTCCTGCTTGGCCTCGGCGAGCGCGTCGGCGGCGTCGGCGGGTTGCCGTGCCAGCTCGGCGCGGTGGTGCGCACGGTCCTCCTCGGCCGCGCCGCGGGCCCGCTCCAAGCCCTCGGCGAGCCGGTCGCGCTCGGCCGACAGCGCCTCGGCGCGGCCGCGCGCCTCGGCCGCATCGGCTTCGGCCCGCTCCGCCCGGTGCTCGGCCTCCAGCGCGCGCCGGTCGGCCTCCTCGGCGGCGCGCCGCTGCTCGGCCAGCTGCTCGCCCAGCGCGGCCTCCCGGCTGCGGGCCTCCTCGCGCACCCCGGCCACCTCGGCCTGCGCCCGCTGCCGCTCGGCGCCGACGCGCTCGGCGGCCTCCCGCTCGGCCGCGTCGACGCGGCGCTGGGCCTCGGCGAGTCCGGCCTCGTACTCCGCGCGGGCGGCCTCGCGCTCACCGCGGGCGCGCTCGGCCTCGTCCGCGGCGCGGTCGCGGTCGGCCAGGGCCGCCTCGCGACGGGTGACGGCCTCATCGGCCATGCGCTCGGCGGTCCCCGCTGCGGCGATCGCCGACGCCGCCGCCTCCTCGGCGGAGCGGCGCGACTGCTCGGCGGTGCGGCGGCGGTTGTCGGCGTCGAGCCGGGCCGAGTCGGCCTCGGCCACCCGCCGCGCGGCGTCGATGCGCGCCGCCTCGACCTGGGCCTCCACACCGGCGGGGTCGGTCATGGCGGCGAACGCCTCGCGGGCCGAGCCCAGCGTGGCGGCGAGCTGCTCGGTCTGCACCGAGAACCGTGTCAGCAGCTCGTCGGCCCGCAGGCGCGCGTCCGTGACGGGAGTCGCGCCGGCGCCCGCCGGCGGGGCGGCGCCCGCCGACGGCTCGGTCCGCCCCTCCTCGGCGGTCGCGCCCTCGGCCGTCTCCTGCTCCAGCCGCTGCCGTTCCCGCCAGGCGCGCCAGCGCGTGTGCTCGGGCAGGTCGCAGTACTGCGGCGGCCGTCCGGGCGCCGAGCTGCGCGGCACGGGCCGGGAGCAGCCGGGAAAGTTGCAGGTGTTCGCATCGCTTGCAGCCACGGAACCGAGCCTAGTGCTCCCCCCTTGGCACAGCCGCGCAACGCCCGCCGGCGCGCTCGGCGGTCCCGCACCGCGGAACCCGGGCCGCATCTCCGGCGCGCGGCGGGTAGGCAGGGGCAACGGCGGGGGAGAGGCGGGTCGGTAGCCGGTGCCGATTTCGGCGGGAACGACGTCGAGTCCGCCCAGGTCCTCACTTTGAGGAGATGGCGGATATGGCGTCAGTGGTGGGCTTCATCGTCATCTCGCCCGGGGCGGGCCGCCCGACGCGCGCGAGGGCGCCGCCCCTGTTCGGGACGGCGCCCTCGTCGGTCGGCGGTCGGTGCCGGGCGTTCTAGTCGTGGCCGCCGAACGCGCCGATCCGGCTGACCATGGTCGTCACGAAGGGGCGGAATCCCTCCTGCTCGAAGAAGCGGATGTCCTCGGCGCTGGTGGCCAGCGCGGTGAGCTCCAGGTCGTGGATGCCCATGGCGCCGACCTGGCGGCGCAGCTCCTCCAGCAGTCCCGAGCCCACCCCCGTGCCGCCGTGATCGGGGCGGACCGCGAGGGTCTGCACGACGGCGACCCGGGTTCCGCGGTCCCAGGAGCCCTGCTGGTTCTCCCGGACGGTCACCATCGCGTAGCCGACCGGCGCGCCCCCGCGCTCGGCCACGACCGCCAGGGTCTCGGGTTCGCTCAGCCACGCCAGGTACTGCTCCCGGCGGCGGCGCCAGGACTCGTCGGCGGTCACTCGGGTGATGATGTCCTCGAGGTGCGGTGCCGTAGCGGTGTGCCGCTCGTGCAGTGCCGCCCACAGATCGGCGAGCTCGTCCACGTCAGCGGTGCCCAGGTACCGGAAGCGCAGCGTCGGAACTCCACCGTGTGATTTGGTCGCCAACGAAGTTTCCATGTTCTTTCCACCCGTTCTTCATGCGTCCGCGCACCCCGGACTCGCTGCGACTGGTCGAGTGGTACAGACCAATCGGCGAGGTGGGCTGTATTTATGACGGTACGTCGCGGTAGCGCCGCGCGTCGGTGCGACACGAGGAAAAGGTGCCTGTCTCATAACGATGAAGAAAGATCCGTCGATTTTGACAGACCTCGCCGTCCCTTGTCGCCCGCGCGCCCGCCCTCCTACCGCGTCCCGCCCCTGGCCGCTGGGAACGCGGCTACCCCGGAGGCGCCCGTGCGCAACGTGCGCGCGAGAATGGATCCCCGCTTCGCGGGCGCCGCCCCGGTGCCCGCCGCCGGAAGTACGACGAGGAAGGCCCGCAGCATGAGCGCGCACACGCCCGAGTCCACGCCCGCCGCCGAGCCGAAGCGCGTCGCCGTGCTCGCTCCCGGGGGTGTCGGCGGCCTGCTGGCCGGTGCGCTCGCCCGCGACGGGCGCGCGGTGACGGTCGTCGCCACCGAGCCCACCGCGGCGCACATCGCACAGCACGGCCTGCGCGTCGACTCCGCGGTCCTCGGGGACTTCCGGGTGGATGTGCCCGCCGTGCCCGCCGCCACCGAGCCCGCCGACGTGGTCGTCGTCGCTCCGAAGGCCACCGCGCTGGAGGGCGCCCTCGAACGGGTGCCCCCGCACCTCGCCGAGGGCGCGCTCGTGCTGCCGCTGCTCAACGGCTTCGAGCACATGGGTCTGCTGCGCTCCCGCTACCCCGGCGCCCACGTGCTCGGGGCCGCGATCCGCGTGGAGTCCACCCGCACCGAGCCCGGCCGGATCGCCCAGACCAGCCCCTTCGCCGACCTGGACATCGCCTACTCCGGTGCCCCGCCCGAGCGGGTCGAAGGGCTGGCCGCGGCGCTGCGCTCGGCCGGCCTGGGGGTGCGCCTCAGCGACGACGAGCACGCCGTGCTGTGGCGCAAGTTCCAGTTCCTGTTGGCCACCGCCCTGGTGTGCACGCACAACCGCAGCGACATCGGCACCGCGCGCACCGAGCGCCGGGACGACCTGGTCGGCGTCGCCGACGAGGTGGCCGCGGTCTCGGCGGTCGGCGGGCCCGTCCTGGACACCGGCCGGGTGGTGGCGATGTTCGAGGCCGCCCCGGCCCGCACCAAGCCCTCCATGCTGCGCGACCTGGAGGCCGGCCGGCCCATGGAGGTCGACGCGCTGGGCGGCGCCCTGCTGCGCGCCGCCGAGCGCGTGGGCGTGGCCGTGCCCGTCGTCGAACGCCTCGTCGCCGACCTGCGCCGGCTCGACCCCGCGGGCTGAAGCCCCCCACCGGCCCGCGCGCCGCGCGGGCCGGGTGTGCACGAGATCACGCCTGCGAACCGGCGCCGGCAGGTCACAGCGCCTCGACCGCGTTTCGTGCGGATTACATTGGCAGCATGATCGATGTGCGCCGGTTGCAGCTGCTGCAGGCACTTGGCCAGCACAAGACGGTCGCCGGCGCCGCCGACTCGCTCGGCGTGACCCCCTCGGCGGTCTCCCAGCAGCTGGCGGCCCTGTCCAAGGAGACCGGCGTCTCCCTCGTCGAGCGGCAGGGCCGCAGGTTCGTCCTCACCGGCGCCGCGCGGGTGCTGCTGGAGCACGCCGACGTCATCTTCGCCGAGCTGGAGCGGGCGCAGGCCGACCTCGCCGAGTACGCCGAAGGCCGGGTGGGCGTCGCCCGGGTCGGCTCCTTCGCCACCGGGATCTCCGACCTGCTGGGCCCGGCCGTGGCCGCGCTGCGCGGCACCCACCCCGGCTGGCGCTTCGAGATCGTGCAGGCCGAGCCCGAGCACAGCACCGAGATGCTGCGCACCGGCGAGCTCGACGTCGCCATCACCATGTCCTCGGACAGCCTGCCGCCCAGAGGCAGCACGGAGTTCCGGATCGACCCGATCATGGTCGAGCCCTTCGACGCGGTCCTGCCCTACCACCATCCCCTCGCCGCCTCCACCGACCTGGAGCTGGCCGCCGACCTCGCCGACGCCGAGTGGATCATGTCGGCGCCGGGGTCGCCGTGGTACGACTGCGTCGCCGCCGCCTGCCACCAGGCCGGCTTCCAGCCGCGGATCGCCCACACCGTCCACGAGTTCAGCGCCGTGTTCGCGCTGGTGCAGGCGGGCCTGGGTGTGGCGCTGATGCCGCGCCTGGGCTGGGCGGGGCTGCCCGCGCCCAACCTCGTGGTGCGCACCGTGCGCAACACCGCCCGCCGCCACATCGTCGCGCTCAGCCGGGCCGGCTACAACGCCGAACCACTCCTGAACGCGGTACGCGAGGCGGCGAGCAAGGTGCCGGTGCCCTCGGTCGGACCTCTGATGGTCTCGGGCGGCGGCGCGGCCTAGCCAGGGCCTGTTCGGCGGGTCGCTGTCCTCCTGCGCGGCGTCCCGGCACCGCTCTCGCCGCGTTCCCGCCGGTCGGCCGGGGAGCCGCCCCGACTCCTTCCCCGGCCGTGCGCGGGCGGCACCGGCCCCTATCGCAGCGCCCCGGCCGGAAGAACGGCGCGGGCGGCATTCGAGTGCCCCCGCTGCGGACGGACCCGTCGAACACGCCCTGGTCAGCCACCGCCCGAACCGGCGCGGACCGGGGGAGTGGGCGCCGCGTCGTCCAGCACCCCGTGCGCGTCCTCCCAGAGATAGCGGGCCAGCAGCGCGATCGGCCGCCACGCCCAGCCGCCGGCGCTGCTCGCCAGCGAGATCCGCCGCGTTCCGCCGAGCTCGCCGAGCGGGGAGTGCACGACGCCGCGCCGCGCGGCCGCGGCGAGCTTGGGCATCACGCCCACCCCCATCCCGGCCGCCACCACCTGCTCGACGATCTCCAGGTTGTCGATGCGGTGCCTGATGCGGGGCGCGAACCCCGCCCCCGCGCACATCCGCCGGACCAGCTCGTCCTCGTCGCTGCCGCGCGAGTTCGCGATCCACGAGGCCTCGGCGAGCCCCGACAGCCGCCGCCGGGTCATGATGCGGCTGGTGGCCGCCCCGCCCGACGGCTGGGACAGCAGCAGCGGCTCCGTCCCGACCGGCCGCAGGGCCAGGGTGCGGGGGAAGCGGCGGGGCACCAGGCTGTAGTCGTAGACCAGGCCCAGGTCGGCCGCGCCCGACTGGAGCAGCTCCAGGGCCTCGTCGGGCTCGTGCTCGATCAGCCGGACCTCGATGCCGGGGTGGTCGGCCTGCAGCCGCCGCACGGCCGGAAGCACGATCGGCCCGGCCACGCTGACGAAGCTGACCAGCTCGACGCGCCCCACGGGCTCGCCCTCGCCCGCCAGCTCGGCGCGGGCGGCGTCGACGCGCGCCAGGATGTCCGCGGCGTGCCGGGCCAGCCGGTGCCCAGCCGGCGTCAGCCGCACGCGCCTGCCGTCGGGCACCAGCAGCTGCGCCCCCGCCTCCTGCTCCAGCACCGCGAAGTGCTTGGAGACCGCGGACGTGCCCATCCCGGTCGTCTCCGAGACCGCGGCCATGGTGCCCAGCCGCTCCAGCTCCACCAGCAGCCGCAGCCGTGTCAGATCCATCCGCCGAAACTACATGATCGATCCGCCAATGGTCCGTGGACAGAAACAGAAGGCGCGAGTGCAATGATCGGATGATCACCTCGTTGCTGTCCCCGGTCCGTGCTGCCCTGGTCCGGACACCGCCCGCGCTGCTGCTGCTCGCGGGCATGTTCGTGCTGCACACCGGAAGCGCCCTGGCCGTGCGTGCGTTCAGCGAGGCCGGTCCGCTGGGCGTCACCTGGCTGCGCCTGCTGTGGGCTGCGCTCGTCCTGGGAGCCCTGGGCGGGCGCCCCCTGTGGCGCGCACTGCGGACGGCGGCGCCGCGCGACCTCGGCGCGGCCGTGATCCTGGGCACGATCAGCGCGGGGATGATGGTCTTCTACTCCGCGGCCACGGCCCGCATCGACCTGGGCACCGCCACCGCGCTGGAGTTCCTCGGTCCGCTCGCCGTGGCGGTGCTGGCGCTGCGCCGGCGCCGCGAGGCCGTGTGGCTCGCGGCGGCCGCGGTGGGCGTACTGCTGCTCACACGGCCCTGGTCGGGCGGCGCCGACCTGCTCGGCGTCGTGCTGGGCCTCTCCGGCGCCGTGTGCGTGGCCTTCTACATCGTGCTCACCCAGCGTGTGGGCAGCACGTTCCGGGCGGTGCACGGCCTGGCCGTGGCGATGGCGGTCAGCGCGGTGCTCACCGCGCCCCTGGGCCTGCCGCCGGTGCTCGCCGCACCCGACATCCCCGCGGTGCTGGGCACCACCCTGGTGATCGCGGTGCTCTTCCCCCTCGTGCCGTTCCTGCTGGAGATGGTGGTGCTGCAGCGCATGGGGCGCACCGCGTTCTCCACCTTCGGCAGCCTGGAGCCCGCGGTCAGCCTGGTCATGGGGATGGCCCTCATCGGCCAGTCGCCCGGCTGGATCCAGGCGGCCGGTATGGCCCTGGTGGTTGCCGCCGGAATCGGCGCCGCGCGCGGGGGCCGCTCCGCGCGCTCACCCTCGGACCCGCGCCCCACGCGGTCGGCACCCGCCGGCGGTGCCGCCGCGGACGCGGCGCCGGAGCCGCCTGCGGCGCCGGACGGCGGCGAGCGCGTCCGCGCACCCGAGTGCGTGGGCTGAGGCGGCGCGCCGCTCAAATCTCCCGTCGTGCGCCGCCGTACTTCTTGTGCACCGCCTGCTTGCTGATCCCCAGGGTCACGGCGATCTCGCTCCAGGTGTACCCCTGCATCCGGGCGCGCCGCACCTGGATCGCCTCCAGGCGTTCCAGCTCTCCGCGCAGCTCGACGGCGGCGCGCAGCGCGAGCAGGGGCGACTCGCCCCGGGCGGACTCCATGAGCGAAGCGATGCTGTCCTCCTCCATGCCCTCAACCTACGCCGCGTCCCACCGAACAGGGCACACTGCGGTCGCCCCAGCGCAACGGGCGGCCGCGGCCGGTCCCGGCCGCACGTACCGCGTGCCACGCGCTCCGCGGCGTACGGGCCGCGGCTCCGGATGCAATATGGTCGGGTACGATCATGAGTACGAAAACCGACCTCGAACTCCTGCGCGCCTTCGAGCCGATCCTCGTCTTCACCCGGGGCGAGCTCTTCTTCCCCGCCGACGTCGACGCCTACGTGCGCTGCTGCAGCCTGTGGTGCGAGGACGGCGACGGAAAGGAGTTCGAGGGCGTTCCCGCAGGCGAGCTGACCCTCGACCGCCTCGCCGACTCCGAGCGCGAGTGGCCCGACCGCGAGAAGCACCTGCGCTTCGTGCAGGAGAACTCGCTGCGCGCCGAGGCCCGCCGCCACCGGCGCTCCGCGCGCCGCGTCATCCCGCGCAGCGGCCGCCTGGCCGCGGTGGGCGTCCTCGGCCGGATCGTCGACATCCTGATGAAGCTGTCCCTGCTCATCCGCGGCGCCGTGCCCGGCGGAGTGGCCGCCGCGGCCGCCACCCGCTACCGGGACCGGGTCGCCGGCGGCGAAGGCGCGCCGGCGGCCTACTACGGCCGCGTCGTGCGCGAGGGCGGCTACACCGCGCTGCAGTACTGGTTCTTCTACGCCATGAACGACTGGCGCTCCACCTACGGCGGGGTCAACGACCACGAGGCCGACTGGGAGAAGGTCACCGTCTACGTCGTCGAGGACGCCCAGGGCCGCACCCGCCCGGCGTGGGTCGGCGCCTCCTCCCACGAGTACTTCGGCGACGACCTGCGCCGCAGCTGGGACGACAAGGAGCTGCGGCGCGAGGGCGACCACCCCGTCATATTCGTCGGCGCCGGCTCGCACTCCCACCAGATGCTGCCCGGCGACTACCTGATCCAGGTCGACCCCGCTGTGCTGCGCGGCGTCGTGCGGCTGTGGCGGCGGATGACCCTGCGGCTGTTCCGCAGCGACAGCGCCATCGTCCGGCACGGCATCGGCGTGCCCTTCGTCGACTACGCCCGCGGCGACGGCGTCCGGGTGGGCCCCGGCGGCGACCGCGAATGGGCCGCCCACACCGTCGACGACGAGACCCCGTGGGTGCGCGGCTTCCGCGGTCTGTGGGGCCGCGACACGGGCGACTTCTTCGAGGGCGAGCGCGCGCCCAGCGGCCCCCGCTACGAGCGCGACGGCACCGTCCGCTGGTCCTGGGCCGACCCGCTCGCGTGGGTCGGGCTGCAGAAGGTCTCGCCCACCGAGAAGGCCGCGCGCGGCGAGCTGACCGCGCACCTGGGCGACCTGGACGAGCGCATCGCCGCATCCGACGCCGAGATCGTCCGCCGCCGCGACGCGCTGCGCCGGCTGTCGGCGGCCCGCATCGTGCTCAACCACGAAAGCCACTCCCGCAGCCGCGCCGCCGAGTACGACGAGCGCATCCGCGACGACGAGCGCGAGCTGGCAGCCGTCTACCGCAAGCGCGCGATGATGGCCGACGAGCGCGACTCCTGCCGCGAGGCCCTGCGCAGCGACCGGTCCGTTGCCCCCTCGCCCACCGAGCACCTGCACCGCCCCCACCTGCCCTACGCCACCGGCGAGCAGCGCACCACCCGGTTCCTGCACGTGTGGGCGGCGCTGAGCACGCCGCTGCTCATCTTCGCCCTGGGCGGGATGCTGCTGCTGCGCGGCACCTACACCGCGCCCGCGATGATCGGCGTCGTGCTGGCCTTCGCCATGGTCGACGCCATCGCGCGCCGCAGGCTCACCTCGTTCCTGACCGGCGTGGCGATCCTGGCGCTGATCGTGGCGGTGATCGCGGGCATCATCACGGCCTTCGCCGCCGACTGGCGGATCTCCCTGCTGGTGCCGACCGGCGTGGTGGTGGCGGTGCTGCTGTGGGTCAACATCCGCGACCTGATCCGCGGCTGAGCGGCAGCGGCCCGGGCCGGCCGGCAGCGCCCCTACTCCGGCTCCAGGCCCGAGGCGCGGATGGTGATGTTCAGCCGCCCCGCCTCCAGGCCGAGCCCGGCGGGAGCGGTGCCCGGCCGGGTGCGCGGCACCCCGTGGTAGGCCATCCGCGCCGGGCCGCCGAAGACGAACAGGTCGCCGCTGGCCAGCTCCACGTCGGTGTAGGGGCGTGTACGGGTGCGGGTGTTGCCGAACCGGAAGACGCAGGTGTCGCCCAGGCTCAGCGAGACCACCGGGACGTCGGCCCGCTCGTCGCGGTCCTGGTGCATGCCCATCCGGGCCTCGGCGTCGTAGAAGTTCACCAGCGCGACGTCGTAGGGGGGATCGCCGGGCCCGGGCGGCGCGCCGAACGCGGCCGCCACGCCCTCGCGGGCGAGGTCGCCCAGGATCGGCGGGAACGGCGGGACCGGTTCGCCGCCGGGCAGGGTGCGCGCATAGCGGTAGGGCTCCCAGAACCAGCCCAGCGCGGTCATGCGCACGCTCATCACTCCGCCGCGCGGCATTCGGTGGCGGGCCATGCCGCCGGGGCCGCGGGCCCACTCGCGGCAGCGCCGGACCAGGTCGCGCTGGGAGCCGGCACCCAACCAGCCCGGCAGGTGCACCGCGCCCGGTGCGACCTCCACCCGGCCGGCGCCGAACAGCGGCTCGCTCACGCCGTCCTCCGTACCGCGGCGGGGGCGGCACCCGCCCCGCACGTCGTCCTGCCGGTGTGCACCCTCCCATCCGACCACGGCGCCGCGCCGGCGGCAACGCGCCGGGGCCGCTCGCGCCCGCGGGTAGCATGGAACCGCGTCAAGTCGGATCGTAGCCATGTCGTTCTGTGAGCCAAGGAGTTGACTGCCTGTTTTGTCTTCCTAAGACCGCTTGGCCTCCGACTTGGGCGCGTGCGCGCGCCCGGGCCGCATTCCGCTCACGTCCCTGTGCGGGGGTTACCTCATGGCGCAACGCAACCCGCTGGCCTGGCTCCCCGGAATCCGGAGCAACCAGCAGTCCCGCAGGACCAGCCGGCCCCGGCCGCCGGAGTACTCGATGGACCCCAGGCCCGACGCCGCAGGCGGCCCCACCCCGCCGGTGCAGGACAGCGTCATCGACGCCGCGATCTATCTCGGCGGCGAGCGCCAGGAGGCCCCCACCGAGCTCAGCGACCTGGCCGAACTGCACCGCCGCACCCCCGACGACGAGGGCGCCATGGTCTGGATCGGGCTGCTGCGCCCCTCCAGCCCCCAGCTGCTGGCCGCCGCCGAGGAGTTCGGGCTGCACGAGCTGGCGGTGGAGGACGCCATCGTCGCCCATCAGCGGCCCAAGCTGGAGCGCTACGGCGACACCCTGTTCGTCGTGCTCCGGTCCGCCCTCTACCTGGACGCCGCCGAAGAGGTGCGCTTCGGCGAGCTGCACCTGTTCGTCGGCCGGCACTTCGTGCTGACCGTGCGGCACAACCAGGCCCCCGACCTGGCGGCCGTGCGCCGCCGCCTGGAGAGCGACCCGAAACTGCTCGCGCGCGGACCCGAGGCGGTGCTCTACGGTGTCCTCGACGCGGTGGTCGACGGCTACGCCCCGGTCGTCGCGGGCCTGCAGAACGACATCGACGAGATCGAGACCCAGGTCTTCGAAGGCGACCCCGCGGTGTCCCGGCGCATCCACGAGCTCTCCCGCGAGGTCATCGAGTTCCAGCGCGCCACCCGCCCCCTGCTGCCGATGCTGAACTCGCTCGACACCGCCCTGGAGGACTTCGGCACCGACGAGGAGCTCCGCCGCTACCTTCGCGACGTCGCCGACCACGCCACCATCGCCGCCGAGCGCGTCGACGGCTTCCGCGACATGCTGCAGAGCATCCTCGCGGTCAACGCCACGCTGGTCAGCGAGGCGCAGAACGAGGAGATGCGGCGCGTCACCGAGGCCAGCTACCGCCAGGGCGAGCAGGTCAAGAAGATCTCCGCGTGGGCGGCCATCCTGTTCGCGCCCAGCCTGGTCGGCAGCATCTACGGGATGAACTTCACGCACATGCCCGAGATCGACTGGGTGCTGGGCTATCCGATGTCGCTGCTGCTGATGCTCGGCATCAGCGTGACCCTCTACGCCGTCTTCAAGTGGCGCCGCTGGATGTGACGGCCGGCGGCGCGGCGGACACTGCGCCGCGCCGCGCCCCGGTCCCGCGCCGGCCGCGCCCCGCCGGAGACTCACACCGGCTCCGCGCCGCCCGTCTCCTCCTGCTCGGCCCACGCCTTCAGCGACCGGCCCTGGATGGCGGCGGCCATCAGGTCGGGGAACCGGTCGGGGGTGCAGGCGAAGGCGGGCACGCCCAGGGCGGCGAGGGCCGCCGCGTTCTCCCGGCTGTAGGACGGCGCGCCCTCGTCGGACAGGGCGAGCAGCACGACCACCTGCACGCCGGCCGCCGTCATCGACGCCACGCGGCGCACCATCTCCTCGCGCACACCGCCCTCGTAGAGGTCGCTGATCAGCACCAGCACCGAGTCCTGCGGCCGGCCGATGAGCCCTTCGCAGTAGGCCAGCGCCCGGTTGATGTCGGTGCCCCCGCCCAGCCGGGTGCCGAACAGGACCTCCACCGGGTCGCTGAGCTGGTCGGTCAGGTCGACGACCGAGGTGTCGAAGACGACCATCGAGGTCTTCAGCGCGCGGATCGAGGCGAGCACCGCCCCGAAGACCCCGGCATAGACCACCGACTGGGCCATGGAGCCGCTCTGGTCGATGGCCAGCACGACGTCGCGCTGCACGCCCCGGCTGCGCCGGGCGTAGCCCACGAGGTTCTGCGGTACGACGGTGCCGTACTCGGGCAGGTAGTGGGCCAGGTTGCGGCGGATGGTGCGGTTCCAGTCGATGTCGGCGGCCCGGCGCGGCCGGTGGGTGCGCGCCGAGCGGTCCAGCGCCCCCTGCACGACCGACCTCGTGCGCTGTGCCAGGCGCCGCTCCAGGTCCTCCACGACACTGCGCACGACCGCGCGCGCCGACTCGCGGGCCGCCTCCGGCATGACCTGGCTGAGCGACAGCAGGGTGCCGACCAGGTGGACGTCGGGCTCGACGGCCTCCATCATCTCCGGCTCCATCAGCATGCGCTTGAGGTTCAGGCGCTCCAGCGCGTCGGTCTGCATCACGCGCACCACGCTGGAGGGGAAGTAGCCGCGGATGTCGGCCAGCCAGTCGGCGACGGACGGCGCCGAGCCGCCGAGGTTCGCGCTGCGCGGACCGCCGCCGCGGCCGTTCGCACCGCCGTCGCCGTCGCGGTTGTACAGGGCCGCCAGCGCGGCGTCCATGCCGGCGTCGCCCCCGGTGCCGCCGCCTTCTGCGCCGCCCAGCCCGCCGCAGGAGGACTCGGCCGCACCGCCCAGGACCAGCCTCCACCGGCGCAGGCGCTCGGACTCCCCGTCCCGGGCCGCCGGTGCAGGCGTCGCCGCCTCTTCCATGGATCGTGCTCCCGCCGTTGCCGTGTACTGGTTCATGTGCTGCGCGGCGGCCGCCGATGCGGTCCCGCCGCCCCTCCCCTCCGGTGGACGTCGAGCGCCGTGCGGCGGGCGCGAGTGCGGCGACGGCGGCTCCGCGGCCAGGCCGCGAAGCGCGCCGCCGTGCCCTCGTGCCCGCGGTCCCTCACCCGCCCGCCGCGGCCAGGCCCAGCAGGCCCGCCGCTGCGGCGACCGCGGGTTCGGCCCTGCGGGCGTCGACGGTGTCGCCGGCCGAAGCGGCGCCCGCCTCGCCGTAGCGGCCCAGGGCGCGCGCGCTGTCGCCGATGGCGCGGCGCTCGGGCGCGGCGAACGCACCGAAGGTGCGCCGCAGCAGCGGCACCACCTCGATGAACGCGTCGGCGCCCAGACCGTTGAGCCAGCGGTCGACGATGCCCAGCAGCGCGGTGTCGTGCACCAGCAGCAGGCCGCTGCCCGAGAGGAACCCCTCGATCCAGTGCGCCGTGCGGGTCGGCGGCGTGCCGCGCGAGGCGGCGCGGGACAGCCTGCCGCTCAGGTCGGAGTCGCACAGCCGGCCGGAGTCGTGCAGGATCCGGTTCGCCCGCCCGCACACCCGCCCCGGCGCCGACTCGCGTACCGCGATCCGCTCCAGCGCCGCGAGCCAGGCGGCCTCGTCGTCGCCGCCCAGCAGCACCGCGGCGCGGTGCACGCCGTCGATCGCACCGGCCATCGCCGCTGCGGCGTCGTCGTCCAGCCCCGACACCGCCGGGACGATACCCGCCCGCACCCGGGCCAGCAGCTGGGCGGCCACCCCGCGCAGGGCGGCGGAGTCGCTGCGGCGCACGTCGCCGTAGCGGGCGGAGCGCGCCAGCGGGGGCAGGGCCGCCATGAGGTGCTCGATGTCGGCGTCCTCGGCGGCGCGGGCGGTCAGCGCCGAGACGACCGCGCCGAGCGCCCCGCCGAGGTCGGCGTGCAGGCACCGCTCGGCCAGCGCGGTCAGGTCCGGCAGGGCGGCCTCCGCCGCGAGCGACCGCACGCGCGCGTCCGCCGCGGCCTCGACGGTGGTGCCCCACACCGCCGCCTCGATCAGCGCCAGCTCCAGCTCGGGCCGCCAGGCCAGCGTCCAGCTCTCGCGGAAGGTGCCGCGGGAGCGCACGGAGTCGCCGCGCGGCCGCCCCCACTCGACGCCGATCAGCCCCAGCCGGTGCAGCAGCGCGCTGCGCCGCCGCCCGGTCTCCTCGCGCAGGTCCAGGTCGAGGTCGCGCGGCTCGGCCTTGGGCTGCAGGCGCAAACCGCGCTGCTCGGCGGCGAGGTCGCGCTGAAGCGGGACCTGCGGCGTGTCCGCCGAGACCGCGCCCATGCGCTCGCCGACGACCATCCGGCTGTGCAGCAGGTGCGCCCGCGCGCGGGCGCCCTCGCACAGCACCGACTCCGCGGCGTCGGCGACCTCCTCCAGCCCGGCCGCCGGGCGCCCGCGCAGCGCGGCCAGCGCCTCGGTGAGGCGCACGGCCTCGATGACGTGAGCCGAGGACACCGGCTGGTCCAGCTCGCGCAGCCGCCGCCCGGCCTCGGCCAGCCAGCGCTCGACCGGGCGGTCGGGCGCGGTGAACAGGTGGTGGTACCAGCCGGGCGAGCGCACGCCGGCCCGGTAGCCGGAGGCCGCCGTCAGCCGCCCGTGGGTCCAGGGGATCCAGGTGGCCGCCACCTTGGTCTTGGGCAGGCCGCGCAGCAGCGCGGTGTCCTCCGACACCCGGGGATGGTCCAGCAGCGCGGGCACGTGCCAGGCGCCGCAGACCACGGCGATGCGGCCGTCGACCGACTTCATCGCCTTGCGCAGCACTTGGCGCATGTGGGCCTCGCGGCGGGCCTCGCGCAGGCCCGCCGGCCCGTCCGGGCCCGCCCCGACCTCGGCCCGCACCGCCGCCATGGCCTCGGCGATCGCGGGGAAGGGGGAGGCGGCGGAGTGCGCCCCGGCGCCGGCGGGGGAGGAGCCGGCGGGCACGGCCGCGCGGCCCTCGACGACATCCTCCCACCAGCGCTCGGGGTCGTCGTAGCCGGCGGCCTCGGCCAGCATGCCCAGCGGGTCGGCGACCTCGCGGCCGGGCTCCTGTTCGGCGCTCTCAGCGCCGTCGGGGGCGGTGGTCCCGTCCTCGGGCGCGCCGCCGCCGGACCCGTCCTCCGGCCGCTTCGCGTCCAAGTTGGCGTTCGCGCCCGCGCCGCCTCCTTCGCCTTTTCCGTCTGCTCCTTCGGCCCGGTCGTCCTCGGCCAGGGTGTGCGCCGCGGGCAGGTCGCAGAAGCGGGCCCGGACGCCGTGCTCGGCCGCGTAGCGCAGCGCCGCCCACTCCGGCGAGAACGCCGCGAACGGCCAGAACGCCGCGCGCGCGGGCTCCGCGGGCACATAGGCCAGCAGCGAGACCGGCGGTGTCAGCTCGCCGACCAGCCCGACCAGTTCGTCGGCCTCGGGCGGCCCCTCGATGAGCACCAGCTCGGGCGCGATGCGCTCCAGCTCGGCTGCGACCGAGCGGGCCGATCCGGGGCCGTGGTGGCGCACGCCCAGCACGTGCACGCGGTCGGTGTCGACCGGCGCCATCAGCGGCTCACCTCGCGGCAGGCGCGGTAGAAGTCGTCCCAGCCGTCGCGCTCGCGCGCCACGGTCTCCAGGTACTCCCGCCACACCACGCCGTCGGAGACCGGGTCCTGGACCACGGCGCCGTGGATGCCCGCGGCGACGTCGGCGGGGCGCAGGGTGCCGTCGCCGAAGTGCGCGGCCAGCGCGATGCCGTTGGTGACCACCGAGATCGCCTCGGCGGTGCTCAGTGTGCCGCTGGGCGACTTGACCTTGGCGCCGCCGTCGGCGGTGGCGCCTTCGCGCAGCTCCCGGAAGACCGTGACGACCCGGCGGATCTCGGACAGGCTCGCGGGCACCTCGGGTAGCTCCAGGGAGCGGCCGAGCGCGGCCACCCGGCGGCTGACGATGTCGATCTCGTCCTCGACGCTGTCGGGGACCGGCAGCACGACCGTGTTGAAGCGCCGCCGCAGCGCGCTGGAGAGGTCGTTGACCCCGCGGTCGCGGTCGTTGGCCGTGGCGATGACGTTGAACCCCCGCGCGGCCTGCACCTCGGTGCCCAGCTCCGGTACAGGCAGGGTCTTCTCCGACAGCACGGTGATCAGGGCGTCCTGCACGTCGGAGGGGACGCGGGTGAGCTCCTCGACGCGGGCCAGGCGGCCCTCGGACATGGCGGTCATGACCGGGCTGGGCACCAGCGCCGCCTCGGACGGTCCCTCGGCCAGCAGCCGGGCGTAGTTCCAGCCGTAGCGGATCGCCTCCTCGGCGGTGCCCGCGGTGCCCTGCACCAGCAGTGTGGAGTCGCCGGTGACGGCGGCCGCCAGGTGCTCCGACAGCCACGTCTTCGCGGTGCCGGGCACGCCCAGCAGGAGCAGGGCGCGGTCGGTGGCCAGCGTGGCCACGGCCACCTCGACCACCCGCCGGGAGCCGATGTACTTGGGCGTGATCTCGGTGCCGTCGTCGAGCGTGCCGCCCAGGATGTAGCGGGTGACCGCCCACGGCGACAGCCGCCAGCCCGGTGGGCGCGTGCGGGAGTCGGCGCGCTCCAGGGCGGCGAGCTCCTCGGCGAAGCTCTGCTCGGCGTGCGGGCGCAGAGCGGCGGGGGTGGCGGAGACGGTCAAGAGAACTCCTTGTGCATCGCGGATCGGTACCTGAGGGTGTCGGCGAGGCGGATGAGCGAGTCGGGGCGGTCGTCGCCGGCCGCGCCGCGGCGGGCGGAGCCGGCGATGCGTTCGTGCAGGGAGGGCGGCATGCGCGAACCGGCCACCTCGCACAGCCGGGTCACGGCGGAGCCGGCGCGGTCGACGCCGTCGAGGGTGTCGGCCACGAGAGCGGCGAGCTCGGCGTTCCACGGGCAGGCGACCTGTTCGACGACCGACAGCAGGGCGGCCGCCTCGGGCATGCGGCGGTCGGAGCGCAGGAACTCCAGCGCCCAGGCGCACTGGTCGTCGGGCGGCAGCAGCCCCAGCAGAGCGGAGCCGCGGCTGGCGCGCACGTCGTACTCGCCGGTCAGCCGGTTCAGCACGACGGGCAGCAGCGCGCGGGCCCACGACCGGTCGCGCTGGAGGACCGCCGCGTTCGCGAGGGCTTCCAGCAGTTCGTCGTCGTTGCCCGCGGCGAAGGCGACGACGTCCTCGGGCCCCTCGCCCAGGTGGCCGCACCAGACGGCCAGCGGCGCGTGGGAGACCAGGATCCACAGCCGTTCCAGGGCCTCGCGGCGCGTGCCGCCGCGGTCGGCGCGGGGCTCGACGCCCAGCGCGCGGGCGAGGACGGCGTCGGCCAGGTCGGGGCGGCGGATCTCGGGTGTGCCGTCGGAGCCCCGGCGTACGTGGCCCCGGGCGTAGTCGGCCAGCAGGCGGCCGCGTTCGGAGTCGGGCAGGCGGGCCGCCAGCGCGAGGGCCAGTCCCCGCACGCGCGAGCTGCGGTCGGCCATCGCCTCCTGCAGCAGCGGCTCGTCGTCGGCGGTGAGGTGCGGCTCGCGGGCCTCCAGCAGTGCGTGGCGCTCCTGGGCGGGCCGCGCACGCCACTCCTCGGCGCCGATCCGCGGCGCCTCGTCGAGGCGGAGCACATACGCCCAGCGGGCGTCGAGCCCGGCCAGCCACAGGCCGCGCCGCCCGGCGACCGCCAGAAGCGGCCGCCCGATGCGGTTGTGGTCGCGCGCGCCGCGGTCCAGCAGGTCGGGCAGCAGCTCGGGCGGAACCCGCAGGCCCCGCTGCGCCGCCAGTTCCAGCCACTCCGCAAGCAGGCCGGAGCCGGAGGCGAGCAGATCGGCGAGCCGGCGTGCGGCGCGCGGGTCCGGAAGGGGAGCGGTCTCGGGCGGCGCCGGATCGAAGGCCCCGGGGTCCTGGGGAGCCGCCCGGTCGGCCGGGCGGCCGGCGCGGGCCCGCACGGCGGCCAGCGCGGCGCGGTCGAGCAGGGTGTGCGCGGGATCGTCGCGCTCCACGTGCGGCAGGCCCGCGGGACTGGGCGCGGACCGGCGCGCGGTGCCCACGAGCGCGGCCGAGACGACGTCGGACCAGGAGTCGGCGGTCGGCGGTGCGGGATCGGGGGGTGTCTCGGAGGAGGTCGTCACGAGGCGGTCCTCGGAAGTCGGGTGCGGGTGGGGGAGTCGGATCAAGCCGTGCTCGGGGGACGGCGGGACGCAGGTTTCGCGTGCTGCGGACGCCGGGCGGCGGTCGGCGCCGCCTTCGGGGGTGGCGCGGACGGCCGGTGGTGCGGGTGTGCGGTGCGCACGGCCGGGGCGGAGGCGGTCACGGGGTGCCGGCGAGGGCTCCCGGCGCCCGGGCGAGGTCGGCGAACCCGCCCTCGGCGTCCCACACGGACAGCGGCCGAAGGCCCTGGGGCGTCCACTCGCCGGCGACGGTGACCGGCGCGCCGCCGGACACCGCGGCCAGCGGCCAGCACGGCGAGCACTCCGCGAGCAGCGGCAGCGCTGCGCCCCCGGAGTCGGCGATCTGCCACGGTTCGCCGCGCACGGGGACGGCGCCCTTGACGACGACGGGCCACGCCTCCAGCCAGGGGTCGGCGGCCAGCGCGCCGGCGTAGGAGCCCAGCGCATCGTCGGCGCCGGAGCCGGGCGGCGGTGCCGCCGTGCGCTCGGCGTGCACGGCCACCACCGAGGCCCGCCACTCGGCCGGGTAGAAGGCCAGGTCGGCCTCGATCTCGGTGCCCGGGCGCGCCGGGGTCTCGGGGGTCTGCCCGGTCGGAGCGTAGGAGAGCAGCGCGGCCGTGCGCGCGGTCGCGGCGCCGTGCAGCCAGATGCGGCGGCTGCGTACCTGGCCGGAGGGAAAGTCGTACATGCCCAGCACCCGCCAGGTGTCGCGCACGGGCGCCGACTCGTCGGCCGAGGCGGGCAGCCCCGCCCGCGCGCAGACCGTGGCGCGCATGCCGTCCGGGAGTTCGTCGCGGCGCCGGAAGCCGCTGATCAGCAGGCGCAGCAGCGCGTACTCGCTCAGCAGGCGGTCGGGCCAGTCGCGGGCCGCACCCAGGCCGCCGAGGTCGCGCACGCGGTCGGCGAGCCGCCCCGCCTGGGCGTCGACCAGGCGGGCCGCCATGGAGTCGAGGCGGCGGTAGCCGTCGCCGCGTGCGGCCGCGAGACCGCTCTCGACCTGGTCGCGCAGCCAGAGGTCCAGCTCCGCCAGGCCCTCGGCCACGCGCTCTTCGCGCTTCTCCAGGCGCCGCGCGGCCGCCTCGGGATCGGCGGGTTCGGCCGGGCGTTCGCGCGCGGCCGCGCGGCGGGCCAGCCACTCGGCCGCGTACTCGGGGGCGCCACCGGTCTCGAAACCGCCCTCGGCCCACAGGTGCAGCAGCGCCAGCGTGTGCTTGCACGGGATCTTGCGGCTGGGGCAGCTGCAGCGGTAGGCGGGCGGGGAGCCGAGTTCGGCGACGACCCGGTAGGCGCTCTTGCCGCTGCCGGCGCATTCGCCCCACACCGCGGGCGCCTCGGCGCCGTTCGCGGGGCGGTGGCCGGTGGCGCTCCACTGGGAGGGTTTGGCGGTCTTGATCGCCGCCTTGCGGGAGGAGGGGTCGGGCGCGAGAGCCCAGACGTCGTCGGTGGTCCAGCGTGTGCTCACGAAGGGAAATCTAGCCCCCGGTGCTGACAGTTCCGTACGGCTCAGGCGCACCGCGCGCCCCGCAGACGTCTGCGGCCTCCGGCCCACCTTCGCGGCCTTCCCCGGCGGCTTCGCCCGCCGTGGCGGGGCGCCGGGCGCGCGGGCGGGTGCGCTGCGGCGGTCGGGTGCGGCGGACGGGTGGTGCGGGCCGCCCGGTGCCGGGGTGATGGCGGTTCGACGCGGCGTTACGGTTGGGGTGGTCGCAGGGGTAAAGGGCTGAACGGGGGGCGGGATGGCCGGCGACGAGGGCGAGGACCACGGGCTGCTGCGGCTGCTGATGGGGCCGTGGCTGGCCGAGGCCGTCGCCGCCGCGGTGCGGCTGGGGGTGATCGACCGGCTGGGCGACGCTCCGGCGTCGGCGGGCGAGCTCGCCGAGGGGCTGTCGCTGGCCGCCGACCCGCTCCAGCGCCTGCTGCGGCTGCTGGTGGGCCTGGAGGTGCTGGAGGAGCGCGACGGCCGCTTCGCTCTGGCGCCGATGGGCGAGCGGCTGCACAGCCGGCACCCCTCCTCGATGCGGGACCTGGCGCTGCTCTACCGCAGCGACTTCTTCCTGGGCGCCTGGCGCGGGCTGGCCGACTCCGTGCGCACCGGCCACCAGGCCTTCGCGTCCGTGTACGGGCGCGACGTCTACACCTACCTGGCCGAACACCCCGCCGAGGCCGCGCTCTTCGACTCCGGCATGGCGGCCGGCGGCTCGTTCGCCGACGCGCTCCCGGCCGTCTACGACTTCTCGCGGGCCGGGCGAGTGGCCGACATCGGGGGCGGCGACGGAAGCCGGCTGGCCGCGCTGCTCAAGGCGTACCCGGGCATGCACGGCGTCCTGCAGGAGCGTCCGCAGGTGCTGGCCGGCGCGCGCGAGCGGCTCGGCTCCCACATCGACGAAGGACGCTGCGAGCTGGTGGGGGCCGACTTCCTCGCCGAGGTGCCCGTCGCGGCCGACGCCTATCTGCTCTGCCGTGTCCTGCACAACTGGGACGACGACTCCTGCGGGCGCATCCTCGCCAACTGCGCCGCGGCGATGGGCCCGGGGGCGCGGCTGCTCATCCTGGAGCGCGTCATGCCCGACGACCGGCAGGCGTGGCTGTCGCGGGCCTTCGACGTGCACATGATGGTCATGACGACCGGCCGGGAGCGCACCGCCGCCGAGTACGAGGCGCTGCTGCGCCCGGCGGGGCTGGGCACCCTGGAGATCCGCGACCTCGGCGCGGAGATGCGCGTACTGGTGGCGGGCGGGGACTGACCCCGCTCCCGCACCGCCGCCGCCCCGGCAGCTGCCGGCAGGGACCCGGGACACGCGGTCTCCGTCTGCAAGGGGGTCGAGGTGGTCGGGACACGCGCGGGCAACCCGGGTCCGTGCCGGCAACTTCCGGCAGTGTGGCCGATCGCGGGCGATTTAGCCACGCCGGCGGTGGTGTGGGGGCCGGCGGGCGGCCGCGCGGCGGCGGTGCGGGACGCGTTCAGCACGCGCGGGCGGAGTGCGGGGGAGGCGGGGGCAGGGCCGGCCCGGCGGTTCGCCGGTCCCACCGGAATCCGGGATAGGGGATCGGCGGGCAGGCAAGGCGGGCGGAGGCGCTCCGCGCCGCCCTCGCGCACGAAGGCGCGGGTGCGAAGGACAGGTCCGGTCAGCGGGCCTGCAGCGCGTCCAGGGCGACCGCCATGGCGATGACCAGCCGGCGGTCGACGTTGGGGTCCTGGATCTGGACGGTGTAGCGGTCGCGGATGCCCCAGCGCTTGTCGATGCTGAAGATCGGGTGCTCGCCCGCGACGAAGTCGAAGTGGTAGGGCACGAACTTGGCCGCGTCGATGAAGCGGCGCAGGATGCCCAGCACCTGGTTGCGCTCCTGACCGGTGGCGGTGAACAGGCCCGGCTGCTCCAGGTGCCAGGTCGAGCGCAGCAGCGACTGCTTGAAGTCCTTGCGGAAGTTGCCGACCGGCTGCCCGTTGTGGTCGGTGACGTCGTAGGTCGCGCCGAGGTCGACGACCTGGCGGGCCTTGAAGCCCAGAACCGGGTACTGCTTGCTGTCGTCGGTGTAGAGCGTCACCTGCTCCTTGAAGGCCAGGCGCTTCTGCTGGGCGAAGGCGATCAGGTCGCCCTCGCTGCCGTCGGGCAGCAGCGTCCGGACCTCGTACTGGTTGACCATCATCCGGATCCGCTGGCGCACGGCGAGCTGCGTCAGCGTCTGCAACTGGTTCATCGGACTTCCTCGGTGTCGGAGGGACAAAGGGGGGTGAACCCGGCTGATCCTAGCGGGTGGCCCCGGTCACGGCACATCCAGACCGGAGCCGAGGCGCGATCGTGATCCCGCCGGGTCCGGCGGCCGTCCCGGCGGGCAGGGGCAGTGCCGTCGGTGCGGTCCGAGGGGCGGTGCCGAAGGGGCCCGGTCCCGGCCCGGAGCTCGTCCGCGAAGGGGGCGGCCGCTGAGAGGGCCCCAGACTAGACCATCGGGCGGGAATCAGCGTTGATCGCGGATGAACGGGACCGCAACAGGCCGATCCCGGACACCGGTGCCGTCCGTCCGGTTCACTCGGCTCCGCTGATGGCCGCGACCGCGTCCAGCAGTTTGCGGCGGAAGTCGTCGGGAAGCGGGGCCGAGCCGGTCTCCTTGGAGGCGGCCTTCTGGCCCTCGGCGCTGAGCACGTACTCCAGGAAGGACCGCACGCGCTCGGCGTCCTCGGCCGAGCTGTAGCGCAGGCAGGCGATCTCGTAGGTCACGAGCACGATCGGGTAGGTGCCGGCCTCGGTGGTGCCGTAGTCCAGTTCCAGCGCGTGGTCGTGCCGGTGGCCGCCCTCGGCCTCGGGGGAGGAGGCGACCACGCGCGCCGCCGAGTCCGGGGCCACGTCCACGAACTCGCCGCCCACGCCGATGGACGCGGTGGGCATGTCGCCGGTGTGCGAGGCCTCGACGTAACCGATGGTCCCGCGGCCGCCGTCGACCGCCTCGGCGATGCCGCTGTTGCCCTGGGCGGCCTCGACCGGCCTGATCGGCCACGTGCCGCCGGGCTCGTGCGGCCAGGCCTCGCCCGCCGCCGCCGCGAGGTAGCCGGTGAAGTTCTCGGTGGTGCCGGAGTCGTCGGCGCGCGTGACCGGGGTGATGCGCAGGTCCGGCAGGTCGGCGTCAGGGTTGTGCTCGGCGATCTCGGGGTCGTTCCAGCGGGTGATCTGCTGGTCGAAGATCTTGGCCAGGGTCTCCGGCGGCAGGTTCAGCGAGTCGACGCCCTCCAGTTGGAAGATGACGGCGATCGGCACGACGTAGCCGGGGAGGTTGATGGCGGGGGCGCCGCCGGCGCAGCGGTCGCGGGCCCGTTCGCGCTCGCGCCGGTCCAGCGCGGCGTCGGATCCGGCGAAGTCCACCGCGTTCTGCAGGAACTGGCTGCGGCCGGCGCCCGAACCCACGGAGTCGTACAGGACCAGGGCGTCCTCGCAGGCTAACTGGTAGCCGGCCACCCAGGTGTACATGGCGTTCTCCTGGGCGCTGGAGCCCGCCCCCGAGAGGCTGCCGTCGAAGCAGGCGATGTCGTCGGGGACCGCGGGCGGCCGCTGGCCGTTTCGGAGGGCGTTGTCGCTGCCGCATGCGCTGGTCAGTGCGAGGACGCCGACCAAGGCGGCCGCGGAGAGAGTGCGGTGGCCGGGCAGGGTCACGGGACGTTCATTCCCCTTGTGCGAGCGGGTGGCAACCCTGCGTGTGCATCAGGGTTCGTGCTGGAACGGGGGCTTCCGGTGGTGCGACCGAACGCTGAAGAGAAAACTAACAACAGCTGAAGTGCCCTGCCCAACGGCACCCGTGTGAATCGGCGCGCACCCCCGTGCGCGGCGTCACCGGAGCGCACCGCCGCTCCCGCCCGCCGCGCCTTCCGGCGGTCCGCACACGGCGTCGCGGCGCCCGCCGGCGCCCCCGGGGCCCGCCGCCCGAATCAGGGCCGGGCCTCGCGCTCGGCCGGGCGGTGGTCGGACCTCTCATCAGCGTCCCAACGGCACCTCTCGAGCCCGGTGACACCCCCGGGTCATGCGATCGACAGGGGGACGCAGCCGTGCCGGGCTCAGAGGCCGACGGCCCTCTTGGAGGGCACCAAGAACACAAGGGGGGCCGCGCCCGCGCCTCAGCCCGCGGCCGAGCGCCGCTCCTCGACGCGCGCCAGCACCGCGCGCAGTCCCAGCTCATAGCCGGCCGGGCCGCATCCGGCGATGTAGCCCTGCGCCACCGGTGCCGTCACCGACGTGTGCCGGAACGGCTCACGGGCGTAGACGTTGGAGATGTGCACCTCGACACAGGGGGTCTCGACCGCGTCGATCGCGTCGCGCAGCGCGATGCTGTAGTGGGCGAACGCACCGGGGTTGAACACGACACCGTCCAGCTCGCGCGCCCGGTGGACGTGCTCGACCAGCGCGCCCTCGTGGTTGCTCTGCGCGCACTCCACCTCCGCGCCCAGCTCGGCGCCCAGCGCCCGGACGCGGCGCTCGATCCCCTCCAGCGTCACCGTGCCGTACTGCTGCGGGTCGCGGCTGCCCAGCAGGTTCAGGTTCGGCCCGTTCAGCAGGAGCACGCGGACGGCGGCACTGGACTCGGCCATGGGACGGACCCTCCCCGGATCGGATGGTGCGGATAAGGCGGTGCGGACCAGACGATCCTAGTTGTACTCGGTCATGGCGTCGGTGACAGGCGGCGGAGCGGTGGGCGGCCTCCGACCGCGGTGCGGGCCCGGCCGGTGGTGCCGTGTTCCACCCAGCCTGGCAGAGCCGGGCCGGGTGGTCGTCGGAGACGAACACCTGCCGGTGGGCCCGCTCGGCGACCGGTTGCGGTCGAACCGCTCCACGTCGCCGTTCCGCCGGGGGCAGTGGGGCCGGACGAGGGCCCGCCGCGCCCCCCGGGCCTGCACGGCGGCGACGCCGCGGCCGCGCGCAACGCCCGCGCGCTGTCGGCCGGGACGCGCGCGGCAGGAGGCCCGCCGCGCCGGCTCCCGTCTCATCGGGCGGGATTTCGGCACAGGCCAGGGGGAGTAGCCGCCCACCGCGGCGCGGACGCAGTCGCAACCGGCCCGCCGGGCGAGTTCCGCCGGACCCGCGCGCCCGGGGCGGCCTCCCGGGGTTCGAGCACGCGTGTGCAGGGCAGAGAACACCTCGATGGACCCCTACAGCCCGACCTCCACCTACCGGCTGCAGCTCGGGCCGGGACTCACGCTCGACCGCGCGGCCGGGCTCGTCGACTATCTCCACCGGCTCGGCGTCGGCGCCGCCTACCTGTCACCGATGCTCACCGCCGCGCCCGGTTCCGCGCACGGCTACGACGTCGTCGACCCCGCATCGGTCTCGGGGCCGCTGGGCGGCGACCGGGCGCGCCGCGAGCTGGTGGAGCGGCTGCGCGAGCGCGGCATGGGCGTGGTGGCCGACATCGTGCCCAACCACATGTCGGTGGCGGCTCCGGCCGCCAACCCGTGGTGGTGGGACGTACTGCGCAGCGGCCCGGGCTCCGCCTACGCCCGCTGCTTCGACGTCGACTGGTCGGCCGGGCCCCTGGAGCTGCCGGTCCTGGCCGACGACGGCGACGGCGGAGCCGGCGCCTTGAAGCACCTCGGCATCGCCGACGACTGCCTGACCTACGAGGACCACCGCTTCCCGCTGGCGCCGGGCACCTACAGCCCCGGTGACGACCCGGCCGAGGTCCACGAGCGCCAGCAGTACCGGCTGGTCTCCTGGCGGCGCGGCCGGGAGCGGCTGTCCTACCGCCGCTTCTTCGACGTCACCGGGCTGGCGGCGGTCCGGGTCGAGGACCCCGACGTCTTCGCCGCCGCCCACGCCGAGATCCTGCGCTGGGCCGAGCGCGGCGAGCTGGACGGCCTGCGCGTCGACCACCCCGACGGGCTCAGCGACCCCGGCGCCTACCTGCGCCGGCTGCGCGACGCCTTCGGCGGCTGGATCGTCGCCGAGAAGATACTCGAACCCGGCGAGGCCCTGCCGGCCTCCTGGCCGGTGGACGGCACCACCGGCTACGACGCGCTGCGCGAGGTGTGCGGCCTGTTCGTCGACCCCGGCGGCGAGGGCCCGCTGACCGAGCTGGCCCGCTCGGTGGGCGCGCCCACCGACACCGCGGCCGTGCGGTCCGGTTCGCGGCGGCTCGCGGCCCGCGAACTGCTCGCGCCCGAGGTGCGCCGCATCGCCGCTCTGGTCTGCTCCGCCGACGCCGACGCCGACGCCGACGCCGACGCCGACGCCGACGCCGACGCCGAGCGCGCCCGCGACGCCGTGGCCGAGCTGCTCGCCTCCTTCGAGGCCTACCGCAGCTACCTGCCCGAGGCGCGGCCCGTGTGGGACCGGGCCGTGGCCGCCGCCCGGACCGCCCGGCCCGACCTCGCCGCCGTTCTCGACGACGTCGACGAGCGCGTCCGCACCGACCCCGCCGGCGAGCTGGCCGTGCGCATCCAGCAGACGAGCGGCATGGTCGTCGCCAAGGGCGACGAGGACACCGCCTTCTACCGCGCCACGCGCTTCGTCGCGCTCAACGAGGTCGGCGGCGACCCCGCCCGCTTCGGCGTGTCGCCGGCCGAGTTCCACGCGTGCTGCGCCCGCCGCGAGGCCTGCCGCCCGCGGACGATGACCGCGCTGTCCACGCACGACACCAAGCGCTCGGAGGACGTGCGCGCCCGCCTGGCGGTCCTCAGCGAGTTGCCCCGGGACTTCGCCGCCGCCGTGCACCGCTGGCGGGCCGCACGCGGGCTGAGCGAGGCAGGCCTGGACCTGCTCGCCTGGCAGACGCTGGTGGGCGCCTGGCCCATCAGCGGCGCGCGCCTGCGCGACTACCTGCTCAAGGCGGCCCGCGAGCAGAAGGAGCGCACCGCCTGGGTCGACGGCGACCCCGGCTTCGAGGAGGAGGTCGCCGCCTGGCCCGAGCGCGTGCTCTCCGACGAGGACGTGTGCGCCGACGTCGCCGCGTTCGTCGGCCGCGTCCGCGCTGCCGGCTGGAGCAACGCGCTCGGCCAGAAGCTGCTGCAGTTGGCGGGCCCCGGAGTCCCCGACCTCTACCAGGGGTCGGAGCTGTGGGACCTCTCCCTGGTCGACCCCGACAACCGCCGCCCGGTCGACTTCACCTGCCGCCAGACCCACCTGGAGCGCCTGGAGGGCGGCCGGCTGCCCGAAGTCGACGCCGGCGGGGAAGCCAAGCTGCACGTGGTCCGCACTGCGCTGCACCTGCGCCGCGAACGCGACCTGCGCGGCTACCTCCCGCTGGAGCCCGCGGGCCCCGCCGCCGACCACGCCGTCGCCTTCGCCCGCGGCCCCCGGCACGACGTGGTCGCCGTCGCCACCCGGCTGCCGCTGGGGCTGGCGGCCGGAGGCGGCTGGCGCGGCACCGGCCTCCCGCTTCCGGGCGGCAGGGGCACCTGGCGCGACGCGCTCACCGGCCGGGTGCTGCTGCCGCAGCGTACCGACGGCTTCTGCGCCGCGGACCTGGAGAGCCTGCTGGACCGCTACCCCGTGGCGCTGCTGGTGCGCGACTGAACGCGAGCGCGCCGCCGCCCGCACGGGCCCGCGCCGTACACCGGACGCCCTAAGCTGAAGGTCCATGACCTCCTCCGACGACGACCGGCCGGCCGTACTCGACCGGCTGAGGATGCCCGAGCCGGTGCTGGAGGCGCTGGCCTGCCCGGTGTGCGGCGCCGCCCTCGGACCCGGCGGCAACGCGCTCGCCTGCACCGCCGGCCACCGCTTCGACGTCGCCCGGGAGGGCTACGCCGGCCTGCTCACCGGCCACCGCACGGCCGGCACCGGCGACACCAAGGAGATGGTGCGCGCCCGTCAGGACTTCCAGGCGGCCGGGCACTACGCACCGCTCGCCGCGCGGCTGGCCGAGCTCGCCGCGCAGGCGCCGCTGCCCGCCGGAGGCCTGGCCGTCGACGCCGGAGCCGGGACCGGCTACTACCTCTCCGCCGTGCTGGACCGGGCGCCCGGCGCCTTCGGGCTGGCCCTGGACGTCTCCAAGTTCGCGCTGCGCCGCGCCGCCCGCGCCCACCCGCGCGCGGGCGCCGCCGCCTGCGACACCTGGCGCGGACTGCCGCTGCGCACCGGCTCGGCCGCGGTGCTGCTCAACGTGTTCGCGCCGCGCCGGCCCGCCGAGTTCCGCCGTGTGCTCGCCGACGACGGCGCGCTGCTCGTCGCCACGCCCACCGCCCGCCACCTGCGCGGGCTGGTCGCCGGACTCGGGCTGGTGGGCGTCGACGCGGACAAGCGCGAACGGCTGGAGAGCGGCCTGTCCGCGCACTTCGCCCGCACCGGCGGCGAGGAGATCGAGGTCGCGCTGTCGCTGTCGCCCGCCGAGGCCGCCGCCCTCGTCGGCATGGGCCCCAGCGCCCGCCACCTCTCGCCCGGGGAGATCGCCGACCGGGTCGCCGGGCTCGGCGACCCGGTCGAGGCCGCCGCGTCCTTCGCCGTCTCCCTGTACCGTCCCGCCTGAGCGACTGTGGGGTATGCGGCTAGCGGCGTTGGGTGACCGGTCATGCCGGATGCCCGAACATGACGCAGCCCCGGAATGATCGCGTGGTGTGTGCCAATGCAACGATTCCGGGGCCGCTGCTGACCGATGCTACCCCTCCGACCTCTCCGACGCCGCCCGGGCGGTGATCGAACCCCTCATGCCCGGCTGGTGCGCAACCGGCGTATGGCCCGCGATTACGAGCTTCTGACCGGCAATTCCGAGACCATGGTCAAGAGCGCGATGATCCGGTTGACGGCGACACGGCTGGCTGGTCAGAGCGCACACTGGAGTAATCGCCCTGCCAACCGATCCGCGTAATCACCCGCATACCCAACAGTCACTGAGCGGCCGTACCCGGGCGCATTGCCCCGTCCGCGCCCGGGTACATACCGCCGCGTGAGCGAGCACGGGGGGCGGTCGTTCGGGGTGTGGGCGCCGGCGGCCGGCAGGGTCGACCTGCGCATCGGGGGAGCGGAGCACGCCATGCGGCCCGGCGCCGACGGCTGGTGGCACGTCGACGTGGCGTTCGCCGGCCCGGGCGACGACTACGCGTTCGTGCTGGACGGCTCCGGCGAGCCGCTGCCCGACCCGCGGTCGCTGCACCAGCCGCACGGCGTGCACGGCCCCTCGCGCGTCTACGACCACGCCGACTTCCCGTGGAGCGACGCCGGCTGGCACGGGCGGGCGCTGCCCGGCAGCGTCGTTTACGAACTGCACGTGGGCACCTTCACCGCCGAAGGCACCTTCGACGCCGCCGCCGGGCGCCTCGACCACCTCACGTCCCTCGGCGCCGACCTGGTGCAGCTGATGCCGGTCAACGCCTTCGGCGGCGCCGACCACGGCTGGGGCTACGACGGCGTGCTGTGGGGCGCGGTGCACGAACCCTACGGCGGCCCCGACGGCCTCAAGCGCTTCGTCGACGCCTGCCACCGCCGCGGCATCGGCGTCCTGCTCGACGTCGTCTACAACCACCTCGGCCCCGAGGGCGCCTACCTTCCGCGGTTCGGCCCCTACTTCAGCGGCGACACCGCCTGGGGCCCCTCGCTCAACCTGGACGGCCCCGGCTCCGACGAGGTCCGGCGCTACGTCGTCGACAACGCCCTGAGCTGGCTGCGCGACTTCCACCTCGACGGACTGCGCCTGGACGCCGTGCACGCGCTGCACGACTCGAGGGCGCGCCACCTGCTCACCGAGCTCGCCGACGAGGTCGACGCGCTCGCGGCCGGGCTGGGCCGCCCGCTGTCGCTCATCGCCGAGTCCGACCGCAACGACCCCGCCACCGTGACCCCGCGCGAGGCCGGAGGCAACGGGCTGACCGCGCAGTGGTGCGACGACCTCCACCACGCCCTGCACGCGGCCCTCACCGGCGAGGGCCACGGCTACTACGCCGACTTCACCGCCCCCGAGGCGCTGCCGGGCACCCTGGCCCGCGCCTTCTGGCACGACGGCCGCTACTCCGCCTTCCGCGGCCGCACCCACGGCGCTCCCGTGGACACCGCGCGCACCCCCGGCCACCGCTTCCTGGCCTATCTGCAGAACCACGACCAGGTGGGCAACCGCGCCGCGGGCGACCGCACGGCCGCCACCGTCCCGCCCGGCCTTCTGGCCTGCGGCGCCGCACTCGTCCTGTGCTCGCCCTACACGCCCATGCTGTTCATGGGTGAGGAGTGGGCGGCGTCCACGCCCTGGCCGTTCTTCGCCTCCTTCACCGACCCCGATCTGGCCGAGGGGGTGCGCGCGGGCCGCCGCCGCGAGTTCGCCGCGCACGGGTGGGACGAGGCCGACGTGCCCGACCCGCTCGACCCCGCCACCCGCGAGCGGGCCGTGCTGCGCTGGCAGGAGCGCGAGCTGGCGCCGCACCGGGACGTCCTGGACCTCTACCGCCGCCTCGTCGCCCTGCGCCGGACGCGCCCCGAGCTGGCCGACCCCCGGCTGGACCGGTTCCGCGTGCGGGCCGGCGCCGACGGGCGGGAACTGGTGCTGCACCGCGGGCGGCTGCGCGTGGCCTGCAACCTGCGCGCCGTCCCCGCCGAGCTGCGGCTCGACCTGCCCGCCCGCGGCGTGCTGCTGTCCTCTGCCGAGGTCGAGGCCGAGGACAGCAGCACGCGGCTGCGCCTGCCGCCGGAGTCCTTCGCCGTCGTGGAGGTCGCCGCCCCCGCCCGCTGAGCACCCCCGCGACCCGGCGCGCGGCGCGGCGGGCTCCGCGGGCGGGGCCGGGCCCGCACCCGCACGCCGGAGGGAGGGGACCGGGGCCCCGTAGCCCGCGGGCCTCCATTGACGCCATTGTCCCGTTCTGGTTTGCTACATCCTGCCCGTGCTCCCCTGAACACCGGCCTTTCCGAACCCGCCGAAGCCCCTCTCACCGGATAGCGCACGCCCCCGCGGCCGGCGGCCGGAGGACGCGGCCGCCGCCCTTCCGCGAACGGGAAAGAGAGAGCCTGCCGATGGCGGACCAGCCGGCCCACCCCGCGGACCGCCCTGCGCAGCGTGCGCCGGGTCCCGCCGTGCGGCGCGCGGTGCCCGCCCTCGCACGGCGCCTCCGCTCCGGCGCCTCGGGGCTGACCGTCGTACTGCTGGCGACCGCGCTCATCAGCACCGCGTTCGGCGTCGGCGCCATGGGCCGCGCCGACGAGGTCTCCGACGGCGCGGCTTGGCTGTGGAGCAGCCCCACCGGCAAGGTCACCCGCGTCAACGGCAACAACGCCGAGGTCGACCTCGTCACCTCGCTGCCCGACTCCAAGGGCGGCGACGTCCGGGTCACCCAGAACGACGACTACCTGCTGCTGCACGACCCCGCCACCGGCAAGGTCACCTCGGTCGACCTGCGCGAGATGGGCTTCTCCGGCGCGCTGGAGCTGGGCCAGAGCGGCGACTTCGGGCTCGTCCTCGGCAAGCGCACCGCGGTTGTCATCGACCGCGCCGGCGGCGAGATCAAGGCGGTGGATCCCGCCACCCTCCAACCCACCGGGGCCTCACTGCAGATCCCCGGCCCCCTGGTCGGCGGCGCGTTCGACGACACCGACACGCTGTGGCTCGGCGTGCCCACCCAGGGCACGGCCGTGGGTATCCGGGTCGAGGGCAAGGACGCCGCCATTTCCCAGACCGTGTCGGTGGCCGACCCGGGCTCCGACATCGCCATGACGGTCCTCGACGACGGCGCGCTGGCCGTCGACCGCACCGGCAAGCGCCTGGTCGCGGCACGCAACGGCGAGGACCCGCGGCTGGTCTCCTCGCCGGTGCCGCTCACGGGAGCCGTGCTGCCGCCGCGCACCCGCGGCGACACCGCGGCGGTCACCGTCCCCGGTTCCGGCCGGGTCGTCACCCTCACCGACCCCGGTGGTACGCCCCGGGTCGGCCATTTCGCCGTCCGGCACGAGGGCGGCGGCACCGCGGTGCCGTTCGGCGGACGGGTCTACGTGCCCTTCGACGGCGAGGGCGCCGTGCGCGTGTTCACGCGCGAGGGCAAGGAGCTCAACCCCGTCCGCCTGCCCGGAGCCGAGGGTCCGCTGGAGGTCGAGGCGCGCGAGGGGCACCTGTTCGTCAACGCCCCCGACGCCGGCGTTGCGGCGGTCGTCGACCCCGCGGGCAAGGCCCGCGTCATCGACAAGACCCAGCCGCCGCCGGGCAGGGGCGAGGGGCCCGGCGGGATCGCGGCCTCGGCCGGCGGCGCCACGCCCGGAGCGCAGGGCCCGCCCGCACCCGAGGGTCGGGGACCCGGCGGCGCGCCCACCCCGCCCCCGGGCGGGGACGACGAGGACGGCGAGGAGCCCGAGAGCACCGACGCCCCCGGCGCGCCCACACCGGTGACGGCCGAGGCGGGCGACGGATCGGTGACTCTCTCGTGGCCGAAGGCCTACTCGCCCGACGCGCCGGTGCAGACCTACGTGGTCACCTGGAAGGGCGGCAGCACCACCCTCGACGGCTCGGTTCGGCGGGCCGAGATCGACGGCCTGGACAACGGCACCGCCTACCGCTTCCGGGTCCGGGCCGCCAACGAGCACGGCACCGGCCCGGCCGCCCAGACCGAGGAGGTGACCCCGGGCCCCGATGCGCTGGGCGCCCCCGAAGGGGTCACAGCCGAGGCCACGGGCAGCGACACCGCCACGGTCTCCTGGCAGGCGGTCGACGGCGCCGCGGACTACGTCGTCAGCGCCGAGCAGGAGGGGGTCTCCGACCGCACGTCCACCGGCACGTCCGTGGAGTTCTCGGGGCTGGCGCCCGGCGCGACCTACACGTTCACCGTGACGCCCCGTACCGGGGACGGCGTCAGCGGTGAGCCCGCCTCCGCGGAGCCGGTCACCATGCCGGAGCTGGAGCTCGGGGCGCCCGAGAGCGTCACGTTCGAGACCGCGGCCGACTCGGTGACGGTCGACTGGAGCGCGGTCCAGGGCGCGGCCGAGTACCGCATCACCCCCGGCGGCGACGGTGCCGCCGCGCTCTCGGAGGCCACGGCCTCGCAGACCACCTACACCTACCGGCCGCGCGGCGCCGGGCGCTGCTACTCCTTCACCGTGCTGGCGATCGGCCCCGACGGCACCGCCGCCGAAACCCCGACCACCAGCGACGCCCGATGCGTGCGGGACTTCAACTGATGCGGCGGCGCGCGGACCGGGACCGGCGAGAGGACCCCGAGGGAACGGAGCAGCACGTGGCAGGGCGCACAGCAGGGCGGGCGGCGCGTACGGGACCCCGAGGCCGCCGGCGTGCCCGGTTCACCGCGGTCGGCGCGATCGCGGCGGCCGCGGCCACGCTGGTCATGTCCTCGGCCACCGTCGCCGAGGGAGCCGACCCGGCGCAGGTGTGCTCGGACGGCTCCGGAGCCGGCGGCAGCGAGTACACGCGGCCGGCCAACGAGAAGGCGATCCCCGGCGGCCGGGGCCGCCTGTACCTGTACTACGACCCCTCGACCGGCATCAACTGCGCGATCACCATGGGCACGGTATCGGGCGCGACCTACATGGACGTGGGGCTCAGGCAGGCGGGCACGGGTGCCGGCAGGTGGGACTCGGGCGAGTTCTCCACCTACGCCGGTCCCGTCTACGTGAGCGCCAAGGGAATCTGCGTCGACTTCACCGGCGCCGTCGGCGAGCGGTCGGTGGCGGTGACCGGGACCAACTGCGGCGTCTGACGCCGGTGCGGGCACCGGTATAGGGTTCCCGCGTGAACCGCCCCGCCCCGGCGCGGCCGCCGGGCGCTGCCGTGCCGAACCCGCCGCCGGCCGCAGGCGGCCGCAGCCACGCCGAGGAGTCCGCAGATGAGCCCGTCGATCGCCAGCAGCACCCGCGTCTCCCGCGAGGAGCTGAACGACTTCGTCCGGCCCCGCCACCGGGCGATCCTGATCACCCGCCGCGCCGACGGCGAGCCGCAGGCCTCCCCGGTCACCTGCGGACTCGACGGCGAGGGGCGCATCGTCGTCTCCACCTATCCTGAGCGCGCCAAGACCCGCAACGCCGTGCGCGACCCGCGGGTGAGCGCGGTGGTGCTCTCCGAGGACTTCGACGGCCCCTGGGTGCAGGTCGACGGCAGTGCCGAGGTCGTCGACGGCGAGGACGCCGTGGAACCGCTCGTCGAGTACTTCCGGGTGATCTCCGGCGAGCACCCCGACTGGGACGAGTACCGCGACGCCATGCGCAGGCAGGGCAAGGCGCTGGTGCGCATCACCCCAGAGCGCTGGGGACCGGTGGCCACCGGCGGGTTCCCGGCCCGGCTGGCCTGAGCGGCCCGGCCGGGACGGCGGCTGCGCCGCCCGGGCCCGGCCGCTACTCGGGCGGCTCGGACCAGGCCACCTGCACCTGCTCGGGCGGCCGGCCCCGGCGGGCGATCAGGGCGCGGCCCTGCGGCAGGCGGCGCGAGGCCACGCCGTTGGCGATGCGCCCCTCCATCCGGTCGCCGGAGAACAGCACGCCGGGGGTGGCCATGTCGCTCAGGGTCTGGGCGACGGGCTCGTAGACCGCCCGCGAGCTGCCGCCGGTGCGCCGCGCGGTCACCAGGTGCAGGCCCAGGTCGGCGCCCTGGGTGAGGAACTCCGCCAGGGGAGCCAGCGGGTTGTTGCGCCCGGCGACCAGGTCGAGGTCGTCGACCACCACGAACAGTTCCAGCCCCTTCCACCAGCTGCGCTCGCGCAGCTGGCGCGGCGTGACGTCGGGGCCGGGCAGCCGCTCGCGCACGGAGGAGGCGAGCTCGGCGGCCACCGCCTTGGTGTGCTCGGGACCGGTGCTGTAGGCCAGCAGGTAGTCCTCGCTCACCAGCCCCAGGTGGGCGCGGCGGTAGTCGACCAGCACGATCCCGACCTCGCTGGCCGGGCGGCGGGTGATCTGCCGCAGCAGGGCGCGCAGCAGCGTGCTCTTGCCCGTCTGCGGGTCGCCGAAGACCACCAGGTGGGGGTCCTCATCGGGCCGGTACACCGCCGGGGCGAGGTCGCGCTCGCCCATGCCCAGCACCAGTCCGGGCCCGCGGTGGGCCGGCAGCAGCTCGTCCAGGCCGACGGCGGCGGGCAGGACGCGCACCGGGGGGACCGCCGGCCGCCGCGGCCACCGGTCGCCGATGCGGGCGACCGCGTCGCGCACGCCCTCGCCCAGGTCGGCGTCCTCGGCCGATCCGTCCAGCCGCGGTAGCGCCACCTGCAGGACGCTCTCGTCGGCGCGCAGCGCGCGCCCGGGGACCTCCTTGGGCAGCTGCTCGGCCTGCTTGCGCCCGATCTGGGAGTCGAAGGGGTCGGACAGGCGCAGCTCCAGCCGCCCGCCGAACAGCGCCTGCAGCTTCGTGCGGATCTGGGAGTTGGCCGCACCGGTCACGACGGTGTGCACACCCAGCGACGGTCCGCGCGAGACGACGTCGGTGAGGATGTCGTCGGCGTCCTCGACGGCCTCGCGGACCCCCGCCCAGCCGTCGATCAGCAGGAAGACGTCGGCGAAGACCCCCTCGGGCACCGAGCCGTCGGCGCGGCCGCGGCGCAGCGCGGCGGGGGAGTCGATCCGGGACCCGCGGAAGACGCGCTCGCGCTGGTCCATCAGGTTGCGCAGGTCGGCCAGTACCCGGTGCACGCGCTCGGGGTCGGAGCGCCCGGCCACGCCCGCCACGTGCGGCAGGTCCTCGAACGGCGCCAGGGAGCCGCCGCCGAAGTCGATGGCGTAGACCGCGATGCGGCCGGGCGGGTAGCGCCAGGCCAGGCTCGCGATGATCGTGCGGATCAACGTGGACTTGCCCGACTGCGGGCCGCCGAGCACGATGATGTTGCTGGAGCCGCCGGTGAAGTCCAGCGCCGCGGCCTCCTGGCGCTGCTCGCGGGGGATGTCGGTGAGACCGACGATCGCCGCGGCCTCGGCCGGGTCGGGCTCGACGGGGCTGCCGTCGGGGGCGGTGCCCTCCTCGTCCAGCCTTCTGAGCAGGTCGTCCAGCGCGATGCGCTCGGGCAGCGGAGGCAGCCACACCGGCCGCACCGGCGCCGCTCCGGCCTCCACCAGCCGCCCGATCGCCACCTGCAGCGTGCTGGGCGCCTGGCCGCCGTCGGGCGCGGCCGCCGGATCGTCCTCCTCGCCGTCGGACGGGCCGCGTCCCAGCAGCCCGTCGAGGCCGTTGAACGAGATCAGCGGCAGCACCGGCGCGTCCTCGCCGGAGTCCTGCTCCGGAGGCGCGTAGGGCTGGGAGACCATCGCCGCCTTGAACCGCTCGAACACCGAGGTGTCGACCTTGAGGTAGCCCGACCCCGGTTCGGGCGGCAGGTGGTAGGCGTCGCCCACCCCGATCGCCTCGCGGCTCTCGGCCTCGGAGAACGTGCGCAGTCCGATCCGGTAGGACAGGTGCGACTCCAGTCCCTTGATCTTGCCCGAGTCCAGGCGCTGGGTGGCCAGCAGCAGATGCACGCCGATGGAGCGGCCGATGCGGCCGATGGCCACGAACAGCTCGGCGAAGTCGGGGTGGGCGGTCAGCAGCTCGGAGAACTCGTCGATGATGACGAGCAGGTGCGGCAGCGGCTCCAGGCCGGGGCGCCGGGTGGCGCGCAGCGTCTCGTAGGCGTGCAGGTTGGGCAGGTTGCCGACGTCCTTGAGGATCTGCTGGCGGCGCATCAGCTCGCCGAACATGGCCTCGCGGAACCGCAGCACGAGGCTGTCGTCGTCGGCGAGGTTGGTGACCAGCCCGGCGCTGTGCGGCAGCGCGTCGGTGTCGGCGAAGGTGGCGCCGCCCTTGAAGTCGACGAGCAGCAGCGCCAGGTGCTCCGGCGGGTGGCCGATGACCAGTGAGGCCACCAGCGTGCGCAGCATCTCCGACTTGCCCGAGCCGGTGGCGCCCACGACCAGGCCGTGCGGGCCCATGCCGCCGAACGCCGACTCCTTGAGGTCCAGCAGCACCGTGGAGCCCGAGGGCCCCACGCCGATGGGCACCCGCAGGAAGTCGCCGGCGCTGCGCGGCCGCCACGTCGAGCGCGGATCCAGCCGGGCGACGTCGGGGACCCCCAGGACGGCGCCCAGACCGACCGTGGAGTGCAGCGCGTCGCCGCCGTCGGCCGCCGCCAACCGCATCGGCGACAGGATCCGGGCCAGCGTGGTCAGCTGGGCCACGCCGGCCCGGTCGGCCCGCCCCTCCAGCGGCGCGCCCGCCGCAGGCCGACCGGGGTCCTCGGCGGCCTGCGGCTCCTGCACCCGCTCCGAGGCGTCCTCGGCCAGCCGGCCTTCGGCGTCGACCCGCAACCGCAGGTCGACCGTTCCCGGCTCTTCGCGCCGGTCGCCGACCAGCACGATCAGGTGGATCCCGATGTCGGCGAGCGAGGTGACGGGGGGTTCTGCCGACAGCCCCGACAGCGTGGACTGGAACTCGCCGTCGACGACGACCACCAGCCGCTGGGTGCCCGGCCCCGGCGGGAGGTTGCGCCGCCGCTGCATGTCGATGGTGCGCTGCTCGATCTCGGCCGAGAGCAGCTCGGTCATCTCCACGGTGTTGGAGGTGACCAGCCGGGCCGGCAGCGGGCCGTCGCGGCCGCCGTCGAAGGCGCCGTGCGGCAGCCACTTCAGCCAGTCCCACTCGGCCAGCAGCCGCGAGTGGCGCACCACGCCCACCCGCACGTCCTCGGGCGCGCAGAACGTCGCCAGCTGCGCGACCATCGCCCGGGCGGCCGCCCGCCCCGCAGCGCGGTCGCCGACGACCGACACCACGCCGTGCTCGCCGAGCGGTACCACCAGCGGCTGCTCGGAGACGTGGGCGTAAAGGTCGACGATCTGCTCGGCGATGCCCTGGCAGACCGGGTCGTAGGCCACCAGGGGGTTGGAGGTGTCGATGTTGAGGCTCAGCCGCCGGGCCAGCGGCCGGGTGCCCTGGCCCACCCGCAGGTGCAGGAAGTCGGGGTCGGAGGCGCGGCGCTCCCAGCGGCGGGCGGTCTGGCGGGCGGGCTCGATCAGCAGGTGGGGCGCCGGATGCCGGAAGGCCGCGGCCCGGCGCTGGATGCCGGCGACCTCCCGCACGGTCCCGCGCAGGTGGTCCAGGTAGTCCAGGTAGCGCTCGCGCTGCTCGCGGATGCGCTTGCGCGGGCCGTTGTGCTGGGAGATGAACATGATGACGCCCACCGCCACGCTGGCCAGCATGATCATCACGCCGGCCACCGCGTACAGCGGCCGGTTGCCGAAGGTGATCGTCATCAGCAGCGAACCCGACCCCGTGATGATCGGCATCATGATCATCGCCGACGAACTGGTGGCGGGAGGGTTCTCCGGAAGCTGCGGCGGAGTGGCGATGACCAGCGGGGACTCACCGGGATCGGGGACCGCGTGGCGGGCGGGCCGGTGAATCGGCGTCGTCGACACGGCGCCCCCTTCTCTACACCCGCCCGAGGCCGGGAGATCGAGTACGAACCAGTTGCTAACGTGATGATCCCGCGCGGCCGCTGCATCGCACAATCGGGCGGCGGCCGGCTGTGGACGGCGCCGCGGACCGGCGGAGAGGACCGCCGTCGGCGTGCGGCCGGGGCCTTCGGCGGCCGGGGCCGCGGGGCGCAGCGGTGCACGAACGGAGGAGCGGGTGAGCGGATACTGCCGGGTGACGGTGACCGGGCCGCAGCGGTGGGCGGACCTCGCGCTGCCGGGCACGGTTCCGGTGGCGAGCCTGCTGCCGCAGGTGGTGCGGGTGTGCTCGCCGGAGACCGACGGCCTCGAACCCGCGGGATGGACGCTGACCACGGCCGGCGGCGCCGCGGTGCGCCCCGATTCGACCCTGGAGCACGCCGGGGTGCTGGACGGCGACGTGCTGCTGCTGCGCCGCGAGACCGCACCCGAGCGCCCCGCCTTCGTCGACGACGTCCGCGGCGCGGTGGAGGACCGGGTCGACGGCGCCGCGCGGATCTGGCGCGCACCCGTCGGCCTCGCGTTCGGACTTGTGCTGGCCGCGGTCGGGCCCCTGCTGCTGGCCGCCGCCATGGCCGTCGTGCGCCAGAGTCCGATCGACCTCGCCGTCGCCCCGGTCGGGCTGCTGGTGTCGCTGGGCGCCCTGTGGCTGGCGGCGCGGCGCTCGATGACCGGCGTCGCCCACGCCGTGCTCGCCGCCGCCTGCGGCTGGGGAGCGCTGACCGCGGCACTGGCGGCGCTGCAGATAAGCGGCTCGGCGGCGCCGGCGCCCGTGGTCCCGGCCGCTTTCGCCTGCGCCGGCGCGCTGGCCGCCGCCGCTGCCGGCTGGTGGGTGCACAGCACCGCTCTGCCCTACCTGGCGGCGCTGGGTGTGGCCGCGGTCGCGGCCGGCGTCCTGGTCGCGGTGGGGCTGTTCGTCGACGGCCCGCTGGGCACGCGGGTCATGGCGGTGCTGCTGGTGCTGGGCGTGGGTGCGCTGCCGCGCCTGGCGCTGTCGATGGGCGGGCTCTCGGGCCTGGACTACGAGGTCCGCCACGTCGGCCAGACCGACACCGCCCGCTTCGAGGAGAGCATGGCCAACAGCGACCGGCTGCTGCTGGGCGCGCTGCTCGGGTCGGTGGCGACCGCAGTGGCCATGGTGCTGCTGCTGGTCGCGACCGGCGACGGCCGGGCCGACCTCGTCCTGGCGGCGCTGGTCTCCTTCGTCCTGCTGATGCGGTCGCGGCTGTTCGACCGGGTCCGCCACGTCCTGCCGCTGAGGGTGGGCGGCGTCCTGGGCCTGGCCGCCGCCGCGGTGGGCGCGGCCGCCGGCACGGAGCTGATGCTCGCGCTGCTGCCGGCGGCGGCGCTGGCGACGGGCGCCGCCGCCGCGGCGGTCAGCTGGGTGGAGCCGGCCGAGGTGCCGCGCGCCTCGCTGCGCCGGATCCTCAACGGCGTCGAGGTGGTGGCGGTCGTGGGCCTGTGCGTCGCCACCGCCTGGGCGCTGGGCCTGTACGCGCTGGTGACCTCGATCTCGCCGGGGGCCTAGCCGGACGCGTTCGCCGGACGCGTTCGGCGGCCTCCTTCAGCCGCCCGCGGCGCCGGCGACGTCCTGCGGCGTCGGCTGGTTGCGCCGCAGTCGCCCCTGCGCGACGGTGTCGGCGTAGCGCTGGGCGTCGTGGGCCTCCGGGTCTCCCAGCAGCAGCTCCCAGGCGTCGCGCTGGGCGTCGATCAACTCCGGGTCGTAGATCCCCTCCGCCTTCAGCGCGTCGGTCAGCTCGCCGCGCAGTTCGTCCTGGATGCCCGCGAGCTTGTCGACCGTCTCCTGCAGCCCCTCGGCGTCGCCCTCCGCAGCGTGGCGGTCGTAGTCGGCGCCCAGTTCCCGGTAGCGGCGGTAGGCGGGCAGGTCGCCGGGGACGAGCCGGTCGTCGGCGACGGCGGCGTCGGCCAAGCCCACCAGGCTGTGGTACTGGATGTCGCCGGCGCTGCGGGTGGTGGGCAGCCTCGGCGCGTAGTCGGAGCCGGCGGAGGGGGCCTCCCACAGGTAGTGGCGGCCGAACCGGACGAACTCGTGGGCGATCCCGGTCGCGGCCTTGGCAGCCGGGTTGCGCAGGACGAAGTTGCTGAGCAGCTCCTTGGTGATGCCCGAGGCCAGCGCGACGCCGCGCCGGTCGGTGGTCACGGCGCCCTGCTCGGCCGCTGCGTCCTGGGCGGCGAAGTGCTTGCGCGCGAGCGCCTCGTCGAGCACGGCGAGGTCGTAGAGCCCGCGCAGCCGCCCGGTCTCGCCGCCGACGACCGCGGCGTCGGCTCCGCCCTCGACCAGGTCCGCGAAGCGCCGCGACTGGTAGCCCTGCACCGCGGCGCCGAGGTCGTTGGCCGCCTCGGTGTCGCCGGCGGCCAGCATCCAGAACCGCACGCGGTCGGCGCTGTTGACCTTGAGCGTTCCGCCGCCGTACTCGGTGGGGCCGAGGCGGCCCTCCCGGGCGAAGGGCGCCATGTGCAGCTCCGCCACGTCGGCGAGGCCGCGCGCCGCCTCGGGGTTGAGCATTCCCAGGCTGGTGCCGGAACCGGTCACCGTGTTGCCCCCCGACAGCAGGTCGAAGGTGTCCTGGTCGTGGGCGAGGCCGCGGATCAGGCCGGCGGTCGCCTCGTCGGCGAGCCCGCGGCGGTCGGGGTCGCTGCGCACGTCCTCATAGGACATCCAGTCGGTCAGCTCGCGCAGGGTCAGGCCGCCATCGCTCCAAGGGAAGGCGTAGAGCCCGCGCACGGCCCGCTGGGAGGCCCAGCCCTGCGGATGGTCGACGGCTCCGCTGAAGAGGCCGTGGACGGCGTCCTCGTTGCGTGCCGCCACCGACAGCAGCGTTCGGAAGGGGCCGTCCCGCCCGCCCTCCACGGCGCCGCCGACCTGCGCGTAGTCCTGCAGCTTGTTGCCCAGCGTCGTGGCCAGGACTTCGGAGAACTCCCGGCCGCCCGCGACGCCGGGGTTGGTGAACGCCAGCAGCCGGTCCACAAGCGGCACCCGGGTCTCGCGCCAGCCGTGGACGGGCCACTGAGCACCGTCGTAGTCGATGTCGCCGGAACCCGCCGCCACCGACCGGATGCTGGGCGGAAGCGCGTCCCATCCTCCGCCGCGGTCCTCGTCGGAGAGGGTGAGCAGCCCGTCGCCCAGTGCGCCGAGCAGCTCGTTGCGGGCGCGCTCGCTCAGGTCGCCGCTGCCGTGGACCTCCCGCACGAGGGTGAGCATGGTCGGCGGGACCTCGCCGTCGACCGGTTCGGTGTCCAGCACGCGGTAGAACTCCTCGAGGAAGTCCATCTCGGCGCGGGGCAGCCGCTCGCGGCCGCCGCGGGACCCCTGCCGCCATCCCTTCCGCGTCAGCGCGTTCAGCGCGGCCACGATCTCGGCGTAGCGGGCGTCCGCGGGTTTCCCGCCGGTGATGTAGTCGCGCAGCTCCCCGGCCCAGCGGGTGGCCCGGTCCTCAGTGAGCGGCAGCGGGGGGTCGCTCCAGCCCATGTTGTGCGGCGCCCACCCGAGGCGCCCCTCCCGCACCAGCGTTCGGACGGTCTCCTCGGTGGGGCCCTCCCGCAGTTGTGCGGCCCGTTCGCGGGCGCGGCGCTCGAACTCCTCGCGGCTCGTCCGCTCGCGCGACTCCAGGTCGGCGACCGTGCGGATGCGCCCCGCCGACCGGTCCGCCGCGAACGCCTCCCGGGCCGAGGGCAGGCCCCGCGCGACGCGGTCGTCCTCCTCCCGGGCGGTGTACTCCTGCATCCGGGCGCCGAAGTCGCCCGTCCGGGACTGCTCCCACTCGTCCTCGAGTTCGGCGATGCGCGCCTTGAACCAGCGCACGTCGCCCGCCCAGCCCTCGGTGACGCCCGCGGCGTAGACGGCGGCGAAGGACGCCTTCTGCCAGGCGGTGGTGCTGTAGCCGCTCTGCTCGCGGATCCCGTCGGCGACCAGGTCGCTGAACTGGACCGCCGCGGAGGTGAGCACCGGTTTCAGCTCCTCGGCCGACCGGCCCAGGATCCGGCCCGCGACGTTGTAGAGGTCGACGGCGCGGTCGTCGATGGCCTCCGCGTCGGCGTCGGTGCATGCGGGGTCGAACGAGCTCATGGCGGGTCTCCGGTCGCGGACCCGCCGATGCGCGGCCGTGCGTGCAGGGGCCGGTACGGCGGGGATTCGAGGGCGGGCTGTGCGTGCGGGCGCCGCCTCAGGGGCGGGGCGTGCAGCCCGACGCCTGCCGGTCGATCCGCTCGGCGAGGAGGCCGCGGACCGTCTGGAAGCCGGCGCCCGCGTCGTCGTCGGCGGCTCCGGTGCGCTCGCCGGCGGCCGCGATATTGCCGGCGAGATCGCGGCCGTACTCCTGCACGTCGCGGATCCACGGCGCCGCCAGCTCCAGGAACGCCGTGTAGCCCTCCTGGCACAGCGGCTCGGCCGCGTCCTCGTGGGCCTGTTCGACCAGGGTCTCGAAGTCTGCGACCAGTCCGGTGAACGCGTCGGCCACGGATTCGGCCGCACCGCCCCGCTCGACCGCATCGCCGGGATTGGCCCCGATCGATCCGCTGCCCATGCCGCCCCCCGTCCGCCGACGACCCGCCGCGCCGGTGGCGTCATCGCCGGCGCGCAGAACACGCGCAGACTAGCCGGGCGCGCCCTCCCCGCGGCGACGCCGCGGTGAACGCGGGGGGAAGGGGAGGAGAGGGCGGCGCCCGTGCCGCTTTGGGCCACGGACCCGCCCGCCGAGAGTGCGGCCGACGGAGCGGACGGTCAATCCTCGGGTTCCGTTCCGACGGCGGTCTTGCCGCGGAGCTCCTCGGCGTCGTCCAGGGAGATGTTCACCCCGAGCTGGTCGCTGGTGTCCTCATAGGACCTCGCGTACTCCTCGTAGAAATCGGCGGTCCGGGACTTCGCGCCCGCCTGGTCGAGGAGGCGCTCCATCCGGGTGGTGAGGACGCCCGTGCCGCTCACCCCTTCCTGGCCGTTCTGCTGCGCGGTGCCCACCCGGCTCGCGCTGGAGATCTCCGGAGCCGTCATGATCCGGCCGTCGTCGCCGACGATCTCGGGAGCCTGCTCGCGGACGTCCTCGACGGTGAGTCCGCTGCCCTTCTGCTGCGTGAGGTAGTTGAGCGTGTCGAGTTGGGTCTTGAACTCGAACTGCTTCCTCTTGAACGTCTGGCCGTCGTAGGCCGCCTGCAGCTCTTCGTCCTGGCCGGGGCCGTTGGATTCCTGGAACTGGGTCGCGACGGCCTCCGCCTCCTGGCGGACGCGGGAGTCGAACTCGTGGGCGCCGACTCCGGCCGCCATGAAGCCCGCTGCCACGCGGGTGGCTCCGGCTGTGAAGCTCGATGCGCCGAGACCGAGGTAGCCCGTTCCGGCATAGGCTGCTGTGCGCACCGCGTTGAAGACCGAGTTCTCCATGCGCCTCTCGGCGTCGGCCGCGGCCTGCTTCGCCGCCGTGGCGTCGTCCGTGCGGTCCAGGGCCTCCATGCGTACGGCGTTGTCCACGAGGGAGCGGAAGACGCCGTTGGTGGGGCCGAGGCCGTTGGGGTCTCCCTCTCCCGCGGCGAGGAGGTTGATGCTCGCGTTCTCCCGCATGCCCAAGTGGTGGTAGAGCCGTGTGGCCGTGTGGGGATCGGCCGCCGCGTATTCGAGGAACCGCATCCGTGCGAGATAGGGCAGTCCCATCGTCTCGGTCGCGGAGTCGATCTTGTAGACGTCGCCCGGGGTCGGCTGCGGCAGGGAGAAGTCGCGGGAGTGGCTCATCGCGACGTCGGCGAGGCTGCGCGCGATATGCGGGTTCATGAGGCCGATCGAGGCGTCGGTGTACTCCTCGCCGTTCTGGTGGACCGTGAGTCCGGTGTTCGTGAGCTCGTCGTAGAAGTCGGGATCGTGGGTGGTCATGCGGATGAGGTCGAGGGCGGCCTCGTGGGCGTCGGCCCGCCGCTCCGCGTCGTCGCTGTTCGCGGCTTCGGAGATCCAGTCGGTCAGGCCGGCGACACCGGCGCCGTCGTCCTCCCACTCGTGGGTGTAGAGGCCCTTGAGGGCGTTGGCGTTCCTGTCGAAGGTCGGGTGGTCGTGCTCGCCGGTGAGGATGGCGTGGTTGGCCTGCTCGTTGCGGGTGGCGACCTCCAGCAGGGAGCTCAGCGAGTCGTCCCACTCGTGCTCCTGCCGGCCGACGGCGTTGAGGTGGTGCCCGGCGCTGGTGGTGAGGTTCGCCGAGAACTCGACGCCGCCCTGGAGCCGGGGATCGGCGCCTCCCAGCAGGCGTTCGAAGTCCTCGGCCTCACGCATCCAGGCGCGCGCGTTCTCCTCCGCGGAGTGGGTCGCGCCGGGCGCGTTGTTGGGGTAGGGTTCGCCGTCGGCGAACCGCCGGATGCTGGGCGGCAGGTCGTCGTAGGAGCCGCCGAGGCCTTCGTCGGAGAGGACGAGCAGGCCGTTGGCGAGCGCCGACCAGGTCTCCTTCCGCGCGGGGCCGGAGATGACGTGCTCCGGCCCCTGGCCGTAGTCCTCCTGCCGGGCCGCGTTCTCGGGCAGGAACAGCATTCCCCGGATGCTCCGGTCCTCGATGCCGGCGTAGAATTCCTTCAAGAACGCGATCTCGCTGGAGCGGAGGTTGTTGCTGCTCAGCCGCCCGCCCGGGTTCGCGCGGTCGAGGCCCTGCAGCGCGACCGCCTTGTTGGAGATGGCCGAGAGCGTGGAGACGATCGCGAAGTAGCGGGCGTCGGGCTCCTTGCCGGCGAGGTAGGTGCCCATGTCCGCGGCCATCGCCTCGGCTTCGGCCTTGGACACCGGCAGCGGCGGGTTCTCGCCCGGGCCGAGGATGTTGTACGGGGCCCAGCCGAGCACGCCGGCGTCGACGAGCTTCGCGACGTGGGCGGGCTCGGGTCCGTCCTGCAGCATCCGCTTGCGCTCGCGGCCGGTCTCGTTCAGCTCGTCCAGGCGGGTCTGGGCCCTGGCCTCGAACTGGCGGACGAGGTTGGCCCGGCGCTTGTCCTCGGCGATGGTCGAGGCGGGCTCGCCCGCCACGGTGTTGCCGGCGTTCAGCGCGGTCTCGAAGTCGGCGACGAGCCGGGCGCGGTCGGCCTTGTAGTCGATGACGTCGTCGGCCCACCGGTCGCCGACCCCGGCGGCGAAGCTGATGTTCATGCAGGTCTTGCGCCACAGCGCGTCGTTGTACTCGCCGTTGTCGCTGATGTCCTGGGTGACCAGGTCGGAGAACTCCATGGCGGCACCGGTGACGACCGAGCGCATGTCACCGGAGCGGCCGACGATGCGGCCGGTGAGGTCCCAGAGCCAGTTCGTTCCCTCGCGCATGGCGCTCACGTCGGTCTGCGCCTGGGGCGGGTCGAAGAGCGGGTGGGAGGCGGTGGCCGTTTCCTGGTCGGGTCGTCCCATGGCGGTCTCCTGGTGTCGGCGGGCGATGGCGAGGGGGCCGCGGCACCTTAAGGCGAGTATCGGGCGGTGTCGTCGTTGACGTAGCGGTTGAGCAGACCCTGCATCGGCGTGGCGTAGTCGCCCCTGGCCTCCGCGGCCTGCTCCCGGTACTGGTAGCCGACGCCGTGGTAGTAGGTCTCCGCCTCGGAGTCCGTGCGGGTGATCCTGGTCGATCCGGCCTGGATGTTGCCGCCCATGCGCTCGGCGTGGGTCTGCACCTCCTGCATCTGCGCGGCGTGGGCCTCGCCGAAGGAGGAGAACGCGCCCTTGATGCCCTCGTCCGCCGCCACCGCGTCCAGGAAGTCCACGGCCGTGGTGAAGCTGTGCCGCAGGCCCTGGAACGTCTCGGCGACGGTGACGGCCTCGCCGCCCTTGCTGCCGGCGTCGTTCGGATTGGCCCCGACGCCCTCCTCGCCCGCCATGGGACCTCCCTTTCGGTATTCCCGTTGGGTGGACATGAGAAATCCGGGTAGGGTTTCATCTCCACCGGTTCGCGTTTTCGGTGTTTCGATGGTAGCCGATCACCCGTCGTTCACCGGGCCGCCCCCCGTCGGCGGTTCGATTCGGCTATTCGGCGCATTCCCGCGGCGCCCGCCGGCTGTTCGGTCGCGGCGCCATCACCGGCCCGCACGGCGAAGCGCGCGCCGCCCCGTCCCGGAATCGGCCTGTCGGCCGTGCCACCGCCGGTGTCGCGGCGGCCCTTTCCAAACGATTGCGAATCGGTTCGGAAATCGGGGAACCCGTTCTGCCGGGCGCCCGCCGGAAGGAGGCGGGAATCCAGCCGGAGACGGGCCCGGGCGTGCCGTCCCCGCCCGGCGTTGACACCCGACTGCGTGGTTAACTAGCTTCGATTAGCCGAATCGTCCGAAACGGCGGAAGCAGTCGACCCGCCCCGACGGGACCAGCGCATGCGCGGCCGCGCTGCCGAACCGGCGCGCCGCCCGGGCCGGCGGTCGGGACGTGCGGGGGCATCAGGAGAGGACGGGCCTATGTCAGAGCAAGTCGGTGCCGAACAACGCAATGCCCTCCATACCGGCGCGGAGCAGGTGTCGCAGGGGGGCCAGGGCATCCGGGACCGGGTCCAGGCGCTGCTCAGCGACCTCGAACAGGACCAGGCGGCGCTGCGCGGCAACGCGCTCAAGGCCTTCCGCGACGGCCAGGCCGAGCTCGTCGTCGCCATGAACACGCTGACCGACTGGTGCGGCAGGTACGGCGTCAACCTCGATCTGGGCGACGCCCGGCTCGACCAGACCGACGTCGACAGCGAGCAGGAGTACTCCGAGGCCCGCTCGGAGCTGTCCTCCTTCACCCTCTCCCGCTCTCCCAACGCCTAAGCGAGGCCTCCATCATGTCCGTCAGTGGTTTCGAGGTCGGCGCCGACATCGCCCGGCTCCAGCAGCTGAGCGCCGACCAGCAGCAGTACCTGGCCCGCTTCCGCGGCATCATGTCCGACCTCCACCAGCAGGCCAACGACCTGGTCACGCGCTGGGAGGGCGGCAACGAGGAGTACAAGGCCCGCGCCGACGAGTTCAACGCCGCCTTCGAGATGGCCAACCGCGGCTTCGCGAAGATGATCGACGCCACCGACGGCGCCGTCGACGGCTGGAGCCAGACCAGGAACTATCTGAACGACCTGTTCAGCTGAACCGCCGCTACAAGCCGAATTCCACCGTGTCCGACTCCGCCCCCTCGTCGCCCGCGCAGCCCGGCCCCCCGGCCCAGCCGCCCCTGCCCGACGCCTTCCACGCCACGCCCAACGCCGAGAGCTATGTGCTGCAGGCCGACGCGCTGCGGCGGCGGCAGCTGCGGGCCGCCCTGCTGTACGGCTCCAGCCGCTACTGGCGGCGCAGGCAGCGGGTGTGGCCCGCGGTCGTCGCGGGCGGGATCCTCGCCGCGGTCCTGGCGGGCGTCATCGTGGTGGCCGGCGCCTTCGACGCGCAGCAGGTCATCAACGATGAGCGCCGCCAGGGGCGCGACGAGCCCGCGACCACGGTCTCCCCGCAGCCGTCCCCGCCCGTCGTGGGCGAGCACGCCTCGCCCGCCGCGGGCGTCCCGGCGGTGCTGGAGCCGGCGCGCGCCACCCCCGGACCGGATCCGGCCGTGCGCTGACCGCCCCGGAGGCGCTTCCGGGCGCGCCCGCGCCGCGGACGACCGCGTTTCGGTGGCGGCGGGTCGCGCCCCCGCAGGAGCCGCAGCCCCCGCGCACCCGGGGCACGGCAGGCGCCGAGGCATGATGGCAGCCCCCGTTACTCCCGACCGAGACCCGTTGAAAGACCCTCTGTGACCAACCACGTTCCCGCCGGACCCGAGTCCGACGCCGCTTCCGGCCCCGTGACCGCGGACGAGGCGGCCGTCCACGCCGACGAGTTCGACGGCATCGCCGCCGCCGTCGAGGCGGCTCTCTTCGGCAAGACCGAGGTCGTGCGCCTGGCCCTGGTCGCGATGCTCGCCCAAGGCCACATCCTGCTGGAGGACGTGCCCGGCACCGGCAAGACCACGCTCGCCCGCGCCATCGCCTCCTGCGTCGACGGCCAATGGCGGCGGGTGCAGTTCACCCCCGACCTGCTGCCCTCCGACGTCACCGGCGTCACCGTGTTCAACCAGGGCACGCGTGAGTTCGAGTTCCACCCCGGCCCGGTCTTCGCCAACGTCGTCGTCGCCGACGAGATCAACCGCGCCTCGCCCAAGACCCAGTCGGCGCTGCTGGAGGTCATGGAGGAGGGCATGGTCACCGTCGACGGCTCCCGCTACCTGGTCCCCTCGCCGTTCCTCGTCGTGGCCACCCAGAACCCCGTCGAGATGGACGGCACCTACCGGCTGCCCGAGGCCCAGCTCGACCGGTTCCTGATCCGGCTGTCCCTGGGCTACGCCGACCACGCCGCCGAACTGGCCATCATCCGCGGCGACGGCCTCACCTCGCCCGACGACCTGGCGCCGCGCACCGACGCCGACCGGATGGCCCGCATCGCCCGGGCCGCCCGCCGCGTGCACGTCCACGACTCCGTCTACGAGTACGTGCTGCGCCTGGCGCACGCGACGCGCGAGCACCCGGCGCTGAGCGTCGGCCTGTCCACCCGCTCCACGGTGGCCATGGCCCACATCGTCCGCATCCTCGCCCTCACCTCGGGCCGCACCTTCGTCAACCCCGAGGACGTCAAGCGGCTGGCCCCGCACGTGTGGGCGCACCGCCTGGTGCTCTCGCCCGAGGCGTCGGTGGGCGGGCGCACCGGGACCGACGTGCTCGGGGAGGTCCTGGAGGAGACCCCGGCGCCCCAGCCGCGGCACTCGGGGTCGGCGGGCCGCTGATGCCGACCGGACGGGGATGGCTGGTCGCTGCCACGGGGGCGCTGCTACTCGCCGCGGGCGTGGTCTCGGCCTACCAGGAGCTGGCGCTGCTCGGCGGGCTCGCCCTGGCCGCGGTGCTGGCCGCGGTACTGCTGGTGGGGCGCCCGCCCGCGGTGCTGACCGAGCGGTCCCTGCCCGGTCGACGCAGCGCACCGGGCGCCGAGCTGCGGGTGCGGCTGAGCGTGCGCAACCCGGGCCGGCGCGGCGTGCAGGTCAGCGAACGGATCGCGGGCGCGGGCGGAGAGCGGGCCGTGGGGCTGCCGCCGCTGGCCCCGCATGCCACGGGCGGCTCGGGCTACCGGATCACCGCGGCGCGCCGCGGCGTCGTCGAACTGGGGCCGGTGCGGGCCGGCCGCAGCGACCCCTTCGGCCTGGCCGCGCTGCACCGCCCGTGCGGCGCAGCCGACCGGATCTGGGTGCACCCGCGCTGGGAGCGGCTGCGCGCCGTGCCGGTGGGCCGCGTCGCCGACCCCGACGGCGCCGTGGACGGCGCCCGCGCCGGCACACTGACGTTCCACACCCTGCGCGACTACGTCCCCGGCGACGACCTGCGCCACGTCCACTGGCGCAGCTCCGCGCGGCTGGACAGGCTCGTCGTGCGCGAGTTCGTCGACACCTCCCAGACGCGGGTGTGCGTCCTGGTCGACGACCGGCCCACGCCCGGCGGCGACGCCCGGCTCGACGAGGTCGCCGGCGCCGCCGCCTCGATCCTGGCCACCGGCGTCCGCTCCGCCCTGCACTGCGAGCTCCGCCTGGTCAGCGGCCGCGGCCGGGAGAGCACCGCAGGGCTGGCGCCCCTGCTGGACCTGCTCGCCGAGGCGGCGCCCACCGCCGGGGCCGACCTGGGACGCGCCCTGCGCCTGGCCCGCACCCGGCCGGCCGGCGACACCGCGGTACTGGTCAGCGGTGCGCTCAGCGACGCCGACGTGCGGCTGTTCGGGCAGCTCGGCGTCCACTACGCGGGGCTGCTGGCCGCCGTCGTGGGCGCCGAGGAGCGCCCGGCCGCCCCCTCCGGGGTCACCCTGATCGCCGCCGGAGACGCCGCCGGTTTCGCCGAACGCTGGAACGAGGCGCCATGGTCGCGGTGAGCGATCCGCCCCGCCGGGCCGCGGGTCCGGGGGCGGCACCTCCGCCGCGGTCCCCGCGCACACCACCGGGAACGCGGACGCTGCTCGCCGCGGCGGCGCTGGTCGTCGCGGCCTCAGCCGGCGGGATCGCGGTGGCGCCCGGCTACGCCGCCCCCGCGGCCGTCTACGCGGTCCTGCCGGCCTGCGCGCTGGCCGCGGTGGCGGCGACCCTGCTGCTGCGCGGCCGGCTGAGCGGCCCGGCGGCGCTCCTGGCCGGACTGCCCCTGCCGCTGGCCGCGGTCGGCGTCTGCGCGCACCTGCTGCCCGGCGAGGGGGCGGGGGTGCTGGGCGGGGCCGCCGAGGCGGTGCTGCACTCGGGGGCGCGCATTCTCACCAGTGCCGCGCCCACGCCGCTGAGCGTCGACACCCTGGCGCTGCCGATGCTCGCCACCTGGCTCACCGGCGCCGCCCAGGCGCTGGCCCACCGCAGCGGGCGGACCGGGCTCGCCCTGCTGCCGGGCCTGCTGCTGCTCGTGGGCGCGGTCGTGCTCAACGGGCCCGTCGCACCCCCCGGGTTCCCGGCCATCGGCATGCTGGCCGCGGCGGCGGCGCTGCTGATGGCGGTCAGCACCCCGGAGGAGGCACCCGGCGCCGCCTCCGAAGCGGACCGGGGGCCGTCCCCGGCGCTGACCGTGCGGGTGGAGCCGGGCGTGCACCGCTCCGGCTCCGCGGCGCTGCGCCGCGCCCTGGTCACCGGACTGGCCACGGTGCTCGCCGCCGCCGCGACGGTCGTCGGCGGCCCGGTGCTGCTCGCCGGCTGGGACGCCCGGCCCGGCGACCCCCGCGCGGCGCTGAGCCCTCCGGTCAGCCCGCAGGCGGCGCTCAACCCGCTCGGCTACCTGGCCGGATGGGCGGCCCATCCCGACAAGCCGCTGCTCACCGTCTCCGCGCCCGAGCCGGTCGACCTGCGCTGGGTCGCGCTCGGCGACTTCACCGGCACCACCTGGCTGCCGGAAGGCGGATACCGCGCCGCCGGGCGCGTGCTGCCCGAACCCGTGCCCCCGCCGCCGCACGCCCGGCGGGTCACCGCCGAGATAACGGTCGACCCGAACCTGCCGGGCACCTGGGTTCCGGTCGTGGGTGCGCCCCGTCGCGTCGACCTGCCCTCGCTCGGCTACGCGCCGGTGTCGGGCACCGTCGTCCGCATGGAAGGGCCGCTGGACGAGAGCACCTACCGCACCGCCGGCGACGTCGCCAGGTGGCGGCCCGCGGAGCTGGCCGAGGCCTCCACACCGGCCGGCGAGGTCTTCGACCGCTACCGCGAGCTGCCCGCCGGCGCGCCGCCGATCCTCAACGACATCGTCGGCTCCGTCGCCGCCGAGGGGTCGCCCTACGACCGCGCCCGGGCGCTGGCGCGGTATCTGCGGGAGTCCCACTCCTTCGACCCCCGCACCCCCGGCGGGCACGGCTACGCCAACGTCGCCGCGATCCTCGCCGAGCCCGGGCGGAAGGGCGGGGGAGGCACCTCCGAGCAGTTCGCCAGCGCCTTCGCGATGCTCGCGCGTGCCGCGGGCCTGCCCAGCCGCGTCGCAGTCGGCTTCGGGCCCGGAACCGACGAAGGCGGCGGCCGCTACCGCGTGCGCACGGGCGACGCGGTCGCCTGGGGCGAGGTCTACTTCGACGGCATCGGCTGGGTGCCCTTCGCCGTCACGCCCGGCGGCGAGGACAGCGAGGACACCGGCGGAGCGCCCGAGAGCGCCCCCGAACCCGAGGAGGCCGATGCCGCGCAGGACGGCACCGACGCAAGCGCGGACGCCGATCCGCACGACGTCGCCGCGCCCCCGAGCCGCTCCTCCGGCACCTGGTGGCGGCCCGCCGGCGCGGCCGCGGCGGGCGCCTTCGCGCTCGTGCTGGCCGTGCCGGTGCTGCGGCTGGCCCGCACCCGCCGGCGCCTGGGCGGCGGGACCGCCGAGGCGCGGGTGCTGGGCGCCTGGCAGGAACTGGGCGACACCCTGCGGATGTGCCGGGCGGCGCCGCCGCCCGGCAACACCGCCACCGACACCGCCGCGCTGGCGCGCGGCCTGCTGCCCGAAGGCGCGCGGGCCCGGGCACAGCCCGACCTGGACCGCCTGGCCGCCGCCGTCAACAGCGTCTCCTTCGGCGCATCCGCGGCCGGCGCCGGGATCGACGGCGCCGCCGCGGACCGCGTCGCCGGGGGTGCGCGCCCCCACCTGCGCGCACTGCGCGCGAGCCGCGGCCGCGGCCGGAGGCTCACCTGGTGGCTCGACCCCCGCCCCCTGTTCTGGAGGAACCGGTGACCGACCGACCGGCGCCCGGGGCCGCGCCCGGGACACTGCGCGCACCGGCACGCCGGCGCGACCAGCGAGATGGAGGACGCCGATGAGCGGCGCGGAGCACGAAAGCAGCCTGGCCCCGGGCTTCCACTCCCTGGAGGTCGTGCACCGCGGCGCCGCCTCCACCGTCTACCGAGCGCTGCGCGACGGCGGCGGCGAGCCCGCCGCGCTGAAGGTCATGCGCGACGACGGCGGCGAGGCGGAGATCGAGCGGCTGCGTGACCTCGCCCGGCTCCCGGGCGTGGTCGCGGTTCTGGGCCGCGGCCGCACCTCCTCCGGTCGCGCGTTCGTGGCCATGGACTACTGCGCCGAGGGCGACTACGCCGCCAACTTGAGGAGGCGCCACCCCCTCCCGGTGGAGGAGGTGGTGCGCGCGGGGGTTGCGGCGGCGTCGGCACTGCACGCCGTCCACGAGCAGGGGCTGCTGCACCACGGTGTGGAGCCGGCGAACCTGCTGCGGTGCTCTGCAGGCGCGCTGCTGGCCGACGCGGGCGCGGTGCGGCCGATCGGGGAGCCCTTCCCGGCGCCGGGGCCCGATCCCGACGCCGTCCTGCACGCGCCGCCGGAGGCGCTGCGGGGCGAGCCGGCCGTTCCGGCCTCCGACGTCTACCGGCTCGCCTCCACGCTGTGGACGCTGCTGGCCGGCTATCCGCCCTTCGGCGAAGGGTCGGAGCAGGAGCGCGTCGACCCGTTCGAGTACCGCGACAAGGCGCTCGGCGCCGCTCCGCCGCGGCTGCCGCGCGCCGACCTGCCCGGCGCCCTGCGCCCGGTGTTCGGGCGGGCGCTGGCCAAGGACCCGGAGGAGCGCTACGCCACCGCGGCCGGCTTCGCGGCCGCGCTGGCCGGCGAAGCGGCGGTGCCGGCCGCATCGGCGGGGGAGAGCGCGCGGGAGCCGGACGCGGGCGCGGTCGGCTCCGCAGATGCGGCCGGAGCGGGGGCGGCCGGGGCCGCCGGTGCCGCGGCAGCGGACGCCGGCGCGAGCGCGGCACCGGAGGCGTCCGGCTCGCGATGGGACGCCTCCGGCGAGGGCGCGCCCGGGCCGGGGGCGGAACCGGCCGGGCACGAGGCGGCCGCATCTGGCCCGGCCGCCGACGGCGGCGGAGCGGGCGCCCCCGCTCACGGCCCCGCCGGCGACGGCTCCGCGCAGTGGGCGCTTCACGAGGCCGTGGACACGCTGCGCGGCACGGGCGGGTCGGCCGCCGCCGGCGGCGGTCCGGCCGTGCCCGGCGAGCGGCCCGAGGACGCCTGGGCGGGACTGGCGGGCTGGACGGGTACGCACAGCCCCCGCACCGGCCCGTCCGGACACGGCTCGGAAGCGGCTTCGCGGGGCGGCGGGGGCGGGCTCCCCTCCGCTGCGGCGCAGGAGCCCGGTCCGACGTTCGCCCCGCCTCAGGCCCCGGAGGCTCCGGCGCCGCCCTCCGCGGCTCCCGCCCAGCCCGTGCGGCGCCGCCCGCTCTACATCGCCGTGGCCGTCGTGGCCATCGGGTTCGTGGTCGTCGCCGTCGGCGCCGTGGCGATCCTGCGCCCCGGCCTGGGCGGCGACCTCATGGAGCAGGCCGGCGCCGGTGAAGGCCCCTCGTCCGCCCCGGAGGAGGGGCCGGGCGCCTCCGGCGGCCCCAGCGGCCCGCCGGCGCCGGCAGCGGGCACGAACCCGGCGGCGGCCCCCACCGGTGTGACGCTGGACGACAGCGGCGACGCGGTGGTCGTGGCGTGGACCGACAACAGCGGGGGAGACGCCTCGCACCACGTCATCGGCGGACCGGTGGGCACGACGCCGGCCAACCTCGCCGACGCCGGGCCCGGCGAGACGGAGGCCACCGTGAGCGGCCTGAACACGAGCCGGGAGTACTGCTTCACGGTCGTGGCCGTGCTGAGCGTGGACGAGATCGCCCGTTCCGACGAGGTCTGCACCGAGCGCGGAACGGGCTAGCCGTGCACGCCCGCGAGTTAGGAACCCCGGCCGACGGGAGTGCGGCCGCCGATCCCGGCAGGGGGCCGGTGATAGTTGGACCGGTCCAGAAGGCCCGGGTCGGCGGCCTGGCGGTCCTTGCCGCAGGAGTAGGGCCGCGCATAGGCCCACTCCCGGAGCAGAGTGCGGTGGAACCGCTCGACCTCGCCGTTGGTCTGGGGCCGCTAGGGACGGGCCCAGCGCGGATGGATTCCCAGTTCGCTGCAGGCGGCCTTCCAGGCGGCCTTGGAATAGGCCCAGGCGTTATCGGTCAGCACCCGCTGCACCGGCACGCCGTGGCCGGTGAACCAGGCGATGGCCCGGCGCAGGAACCCGGCACAGGTGGTTCTTGACGTCGATGTGGAGCAGGTCGCCGGGGGCGGCGCGTTCGTAGCGGCGCACCGGGGTGCCGGTGGCCCGATCGCAGGTCGTCAGCGGGGGCAGGCCGCGGCGGGACAGGCGCGGTGGCGGGTGGAGGCGGCCAGGCCGGTGCGCGCGGCCAACCGGAGCGGGTCCGGGCCGTGGCCGCGGCGCAGGTCGAGCACTGCTGCTCGGTTGCCGCGGGGGTGAGGGCCGGACTGTGGTGCGGGCAGATGGGGCGATCGGCCATGCCGGCACGGCCCGCATCGCGGTAGCGCCGGACCGTTTGTGGGCGGTTTTGGGTGAGATGTGGAAGCGTTCGGCGGCCTGGCGGCGGCTCCAGTCGTCATCGACGATGCAGCGCGCCAGACGCAGTCGCCCGGTGGGGGCGGCGGGGGGTTACGGTGGCACATGAGGGCCTCCTGAGTCGGTGCGGACGTCACATCCACAGCGGGATCAAAAGGCCCTCCTCTTGTTCAACCGCTGTTGGGGGCGTGTCGGCTGTTACCAACATGCCGGGACATCACAGCTCGATCGTCGATGGGAGCTGTCGGGCGCCCGGGATCAAGGGTCATGGGCGATCAGGGCCGCTGACCGGGGCGCCGACTGTGCTGTCCCGACGCGCCGGGTGATCGGAGCACGCCCCGAGGGGCCGAACACGGCGAGTGCGTTGTGGTCCCGCGCGGACGGCGGCGGAGGCGCCGCGCGGCGGGCGAACCCGCGCCCGCCGCCGCCTCACTCGACGATGACGACCTCCAGGGTGCGCGGGCCGTGCACGCCCTCGACGCGGTCGAGTTCGATGTCGCTGGTCGCCGAAGGACCGCTGATCCAGGTGAGCGGGCGCTCCGGCGCGAGGCGCGGCAGGGCCTGGGGGACCCCGGCGACGACCCGGTCCAGCTCGACGACGCACAGGTGGTAGTCGGGGATCAGTGTGAGCGCCCGCCGGCCCTGGGCCTCGCCCGCGTCCAGGACGATCGTGCCGGTCTCGGCGATCGCCGCCGCGCACCCGGTGACCACGCCGTCCATCCGGTCCAGCCCGGCCACGTCCAGGGCGCTGTCGCGCACGATCTCCGCCCCGACCCGGGCGAACCAGTCCGCCGGGGCGTCGTCGGGGGCCGCGACGCGCCGGGCGCCCCGCATCGACAGGGCGTCGGCGAGGGTGCCGGCCAGCCCTTCGGCGGTGGTGCGGTGCACCGCGGCCTTGTAGTCCTCCAACCGGTCGACCAGCAGCGCCGTGGTATCGCCCTGGCCGTGGGAGGGGGTGTAGTCGCGGGGCACCACGACGTCCTGCGGCCCTTCGCCGCAGGGGACGTCGGCCAGGGCCGCGCGCACGCGCCCCAGCACCCGTTCGCGGGAGCCGCTCATCGCCGACCGCCTTCCTGCCCGCCGCGCTCCCCGCCCGCGCCGCCGTCCGCGTCCTCCGCCGCGCCCTCGCGCCGCCACCAGGAGCGGAACGACTCCGCGGGGATGTCGGGGATGTCGCGTGTGTCGGTCCAGGCCGCCGCGGGCCCGGGCATGCGCCGGGGCGCCAGCGAGCGCACGGCCGAGGTCGCGCGCTGGACGGCGCCCAGCCGGCGCTCGCCGCCCAGCACCCATCCGGCAGCGCCCATGGCGGCCTTCTCGGCGCGGTGCCCGGCCGAGGAGGCGACCTCCTCGCGCAGGTGCACCAGCACCTCGGGGATGTCGATGGCCACCGGGCAGACCTCGTAGCACGCGCCGCACAGCGACGACGCGTAGGGCAGAGACGCCTCGGGCTCCGAGGCGGTGCCGCGCAACTGCGGGGTGAGGATCGCGCCGATCGGGCCGGGATAGACCGAGCCGTAGGCGTGCCCGCCGGCGCGCTCGTAGACCGGGCAGATGTTCAGGCACGCCGAGCAGCGGATGCAGCGCAGCGCCTGGCGGCCCACCTCGTCGGCGAGGACGTCGCTGCGGCCGTTGTCCAGCAGCACCAGGTGGAACTCCTGAGGGCCGTCGCCCGGCGTCACGCCGCTCCAAGTGGAGGTGTAGGGGTTCATCCGCTCGCCGGTGGAGGAGCGCGGCAGCAGCTGCAGGAACACCTCCAGGTCCGACCAGGTGGGCACGATCTTCTCGATGCCCACCACCGAGATCAGCGTCTCCGGCAGGGTCAGGCACATCCGCCCGTTGCCCTCCGACTCCAGCACCACCATCGTCCCGGTGTCGGCCACGGCGAAGTTCGCGCCCGAGATCGCCACCTTGGTGCGCAGGAACCGCTCGCGCAGGTGGACGCGGGCGGCCTCGGCGAGCGCGCGCGGGTCGTCGCTGAGCGCCTCCGGCGCGGGCACGCCCCAGGCCGCCATGCGGTCGCGGAAGATCTCGCGGATCTCGGCGCGGTTGCGGTGGATGGCCGGCACCAGGATGTGGGAGGGCAGGTCGTCGCTGAGCTGCACGATCAGCTCGGCCAGGTCGGTCTCGTAGGCGGTGATCCCGGCCTGGGCCAGCGCTTCGTTCAGCTCGATCTCCTGGGTGGCCATCGACTTGACCTTGACGACGTCGCTCTCGCCGGTGGCGCGCACCAGGCCGGTGACGATCTCGTTGGCCTCGCCGGCGTCGGCGGCCCAGTGCACCCGGCCGCCGGCCGCGGTCACGGCCTCCTCCAGCTGCTCCAGGTAGCCGTCGAGGTGGCGCAGCGTGCGGTCCTTTATCGCCTTGCCCGCCGCGCGCAGGTCCGACCAGTCGTCGAGCTCGCCGACCACGCCCGCGCGCTTGTCCCGGATGGTGCGGGTGGCCTTGCGCAGGTTGTGGCGCAGCTGGGAGTCGCCGGTGGCGCTCTTCGCGGCCTCGGGGAAGGGCGGCATGCCCATGAACGTCGCGTGCCCGGCGGCGCGGCCCGCCGGGGAGCGGTCGCCGCCGGTGCGGCGGCCGGTCCGGTGCTCGGGGCTCATATCCGTGCCGGCTCCTGTTCGGTCGAGGCGAGGATCTCGGCGAGGTGGGCGGTCCGCACCCCGGCGCGCTGGCGCTGCAGGGTGCCGCCGATGTGCATCAGGCAGGAGTTGTCGACCGCGCACAGCACCTCGGCGCCGGTGGCGGCGACGTTGCGGGCCTTGTCGCCGCCCATCGCGGCGGAGACGTCGGCGTTCTTCATCGCGAACGTGCCTCCGAAGCCGCAGCACTCCGCGGAGCCCTCCAACTCGCGCAGGTCGATGCCGCGGACGTTGCTCAGCAGCCGGTAGGGGCGGTCGCCCAGCTTGAGCAGCCGCAGCCCGTGGCATGTGGGGTGGTAGGTGACCGTGTGCGGGAAGTAGGCGCCCACGTCGGTCACCCCGAGGACGTCGACGAGCAGTTCGGACAGGTCGTAGACGCGCGGCGCCAGTTCGGACACGGCGCGGTCGAGGTGGCTGCCGGGCTCGCCCAGCCGGGGGTAGTTGTCGCGGACCATGGCGGCGCAGGACCCCGAGGGGGCGAGTACGGCGTCGGCGTCGGCGAAGGTCTCGACGAAGCGCACCGCCAGCTTCTGCGCCTCGCGGCGGTAGCCGGTGTTGTAGTGCATCTGGCCGCAGCAGGTCTGCGACTCGGGAAACACCACCTCGTGGCCGAGCCGGCGCAGCAGGCGCACGACAGCCTGCCCCGTCCTGGGGTACAGGGTGTCGTTCACGCAGGTGATGAACAACGCGATCCGCATGCGCTCCCTCGATCTCCGGCCCGGCCGCCGCTGCGCGGGCGCGCCCGGACCCGCCCCGCCACCAGGACGGGTCCGCCGCACCGGCGCGGCAATGCGGCGGGCCTGCCGAACGCAGTTCCGCCTGCGGCCGGGCCGTGGCCAGTGGTCCGATTTCCACTCGACGGGCAGTGGTGGTCTTTCTTCGCATACCAACCGAAACGGCGGCGCAGTCCGGCCAGGAGTGCGTCGCTCCGTACGATTGGTCCGACCACTTCTACGCCGCGTCCGACTCGGATGTCAAGATTGGGGTGCGCCGCGGGCACCCGCCCGGCGGCGATGCGCCCCGGCCGCCGGGGCGCGCACCCACGACCCACGAAAGGCAGGCACCGGTGAGCACGCCCGACCACGCCGCCGACGCCGGCGCCGACACGGCCCCGGCCGAGCGCCTGCCGGTGACCCAGCGGGCCATCGAGCACATCAAGGGGATGATCGCCGCCGGACTGCTGCGCCCGGGCGACCGCCTGCCCACCGAGCGCGACCTGTCGGCCGAGCTCGGCGTCTCGCGCAGCTCCATGCGCGAGGCGATCCGCGCCCTGACCACCCTCGGCGTGCTGGAGGTGCGCCACGGCGCCGGGGTCTACGTAACGAGGCTGCGCCCCGGCGACCTGCTGGAGACGTTCTCCGTGCTCGCCGAGATCTCCCAGGGCGAGACCCTGGTCGAGGTGCTGCAGGTACGCCGCATGCTGGAGCCGGCCGCCACCGCCCTGGCCGCGGCACGCGCCGACGACGTGCAGCTGCGCCGGCTGTCGGCGATCCTGGACCGGATCGGCACCGGCGAGAGCGAGGGCGAGACCGTCGCCGCCGACCTCCACTTCCACCAGGCCATCGTGGAGATCACCGGCAACGCGACGCTGGTGGCGGTCAACGACGGGCTCTCCTCGCGCACCTTCAACGCGCGCGTGTGGCACGGCCACCGCGAGGCCGGGCTGACCGCCCGGCTGCGCGGGGACCACGAACGCATCTACCAGGCGCTGCGCGACCGCGACCCCGACGCCGCCCGCGCCGCGGCCACCACGCACATCCTGGAGGTCGAACGCTGGCTCCGCGGTCGGCTCGCTCCCGGCGAGGGCTGAGCCGACCGGCCATGGAAGGGGCCGCCCGTGGCGGGCAGCCGCAGGTCGCGGCGGGTTCCGTGCGAGTCGCGGAGTGCTGGGCGGGCGCGGTGCGGGGTGCTTGCTCGGGGGCGCGGGCGCCGTGGGCGTCTGGTGTGGGTCGCGGGGTGTTGTTTGTCGATGCCGGTGGGTTCGTCGCCGCTGTTGGTCGGGGGTGCGGGGGCGGTCCGGCATGGCCGGGTGCACGGGCGATCTGCCCGTGGGCGAGGGTGTCTTCACCGGCGTCCGCGCCGGCCATGGGGGCCGGGTGCCGCCTGTGCGAGGGGCGCCGCCGGAAGGCGCGGTTGCCCCCTTCTCGCTCTCGGGCGGGTCCCGCCCGCGGCGGGGCGGCCGGGGGCGCGCCATTCACACGCACGCCGCGCCTCCAGGACACCCCGCCGCCCGCCCGCGCCGTCCGCGCGCGCCGCTACTGCGCGGCGCGCGCGAGCGGTGGGCGGGCGCGGGACCCGCCTGCCGGCCGGAGCCCGGCACTCGGCGGGCGGTGCGCCTCCGCTATGCGCCGCCCTGCGGCTCCAGCGCCCGTTCCAGCGCGTCGCGGACGGTGTCGCGCAGCAGGACCGCCTTGTAGCCGGTCTGGGGGAGCGGGGAGCACAGGGCGGGCACCGGCGCCACGGCGGCGGCCGCCGCGTCGGGACCCGACGCTCCGACGAGGGCCCGCTCCACCTCCGGCAGGCGCAGCGGAGTCCGCGCCACCGCTCCCGCGGCGACCGCCGCCTCCGTGACGGCACCGCCGGTGCGCACGACCCGCACCACCGCCTCCACCAGCGGCCACTCCGCGCGCGATCGGGAGGTCGCGCGCCGGTAGGCGGCGCTCTCGCCCGCAGCGGGGACCGGCAGCGCCACCCCGGTGACCAGCGCGCCGGCCTCCAGCACGTGGTCGCGGGTGGAGTCGGACCCGTCGTAGAGGTCGCCCACCGGCCGCGGTCCGGCACCCTCCACCTCCACGTCGGCGCCGTAGGCCAGCAGCGCCACCGCCAGCGACGACGGGTGCGGGGCCACGCAGTCCGCGCCCTGGTCGACCGCGGTGCCGTGCAGGTGGTCGCCCGCGCGGGCCGGGCAGGAGTCGCCGCCCTTCTGCAGGCAGTCGAACGCCGCACTGCGGTAGTAGGGGCACCGGTTGCGCTGCAGCAGGTTGCCGCCCAGTGTCGCCACCGCCCGGATCTGCGGGGTGGCCAGGGCGCCGGCGGTGGCCGTCAGTGCGGGGTAGGCCGAGCGCAGCCGGGCGTCGGCGGCGATCTCGGCGACGGTGGTCGTGGAGCCGATGCGCGCCGATCCGTCGGCCCGCCACTCCACGCCGCGCAGTTCCCGCACCCGGTGCAGGTCGGTGAAGGGGGCGGCGGCCAGCCCCTCGCTCAGCCGCGCCATGACGTCGGTGCCTCCGGCCCGTGCCTCGGCTGCGGAATCCCGCAGCGCCGCGGCGGCCGCGGCAACGTCCCCTGGTGTGCTCATTTCGCGCCGATCCCTTCGAGCAGTCGGTCGGGCCGGATAGGCAGGTCGTGCGGGCGCCAGCCGGTGGCGTCGAAGACGGCGTTGCCCACCGCCGCGGCGACGCCGATGGTCGACACCTCGCCGATGCCCACGCCCCCGCCGGTCACGTGCTCCCAGCCCTTCTCGTGGAAGTGGACGGTAATCTCGGGCGTGTCGCCGATCCCGGGTATGCGGTAGTCCTCCAGGTTGGCCGTCAGGACGGCCCCGGTGAGCGGGTCGTCGCGGCGCTGCTCATAGAGCGCGTAGCCGATGCCCTGCACCACGCCGCCCTCGCACTGGTTGCGCGCGGGCCGCTCGGCGTACATCCGCCCCGCCGAGATCCCCGCCCAGCAGCGGGTGGGCCGCACGGTGCCCAGCAGCGTGTCGACCTCCACCTCCATCACGTGCACCGCGCCGGTGAACCCGCGGCCCACGGTGCCGCCGTCCGAAAGGGAGAACGGGGTCACGTAGCCGCGCCGGTCGCGGCGGCGGCCGCCGCGCACCCGCACCCCCTCGAGCGCGGCCAGCGCCGCGGCGTCCAGACCGCCCGACCCGCCCGGGGCCCCCTCCGCCCGGCGGCTCGCCTCCTCGCGCAGCTTCGCCGCGGCGTCGCGCGCCGCCGGCCCCAGCGACGCCGTGGTGCGGCTGCCGGTGGACGCGGGCGCGTAGGCCAGGTCGCTGCTGCCGGTGCGCACCGCGACGCGTTCGGCCGGCAGGCCCAGCTCGCCGCGCACGACGTCGGCGACCACCGAGCGGGCGCCGGTGCCGATGTCCTGCACCCCGGTCTCGGCGACCACCGTGCCGTCCTCGACCACGAGGTCCACCGCGGTGGACCGGTCCAGCAGGTAGAGCCAGTTGGCCGCGGCCATGCCCACACCGCGCCGGAACCGGCCCGATGCGGCGCCTTTGGAGCGCTCGCGCCACACAGGCAGCGCGGCCGCCCAGTCGTAGAGCGCGTGCCTCTTGCGGTTGCCGTCCCACCGGCGCCGCAGCGCGATGGGGTCCTCGCCGAGCCGGTGGGCGGCGTCGTCGACCGACTGCTCCAGCGCCCAGAGCAGCTGCGCGCCGTTGGGCCCGCGGAACGGCGCGCCCGGCGGGCGGTGGGTGACCACGTCGAAGTCGCGCAGCCGCCGCGGCGCGTGCCCGTAGACCAGCCGGCCCATGACCGCGACGGTGCCGCCGATGGAGGCGCCGCCGTCGGAGTACGCGTCCATGGTCAGCGCGGCCAGGTCGCCGCCGGGGCCGGCGAGCAGGTTCACCTCGATGCGCGCGCCGGGCCGGTGGCCGGCGTCGGTCAGCTCCGCGGCGCGGTGGAAGACCAGCCGCACCGGAGCACCGGTGGCCCGGGCCAGTTCCGCGGCGGCGATGTTCTCCACCCTCAGGCCCGCCTTCGCGCCGAATCCGCCGCCGACGTGCTCGGCCGTGACGTGGACGCGCTCGCGCGGCAGGTCCCAGTGCTTGGCGGCGGCCTCGGCCAGCGCCATCACCGACTGGGTCGAGGCGTGCAGGTGCAGTCCGCCGGAGTCGTCCCAGCGCGCCACGCAGGCGTGCGGCTCCAGCGGCGTGTGCACCTGGGCCGGAGTCTGGAACGCGCCGGTGACCAGGCGGGGATCGCCGCGCCGGGCCGCGTCGCCGATGCGCTTGACGGCGGTGGCGCCGCGCCACCCCAGGCTGAAGGGGCCGCGGACGTTGCCCCGCCAGCGGGCCGGCGGCACGCCGCCCTCGGCGTGGGTGAGGGCGGCGCCGCGCTCGGCGCGCGTGGGGTACACCACCGGCGCCTCGGGCCGGTGGGTCGTCGCGGGGTCCACCGCGGCCGGCAGGTCGCGGTAGTCGACACGGACCTGCTCGGCGGCGGCCCGCGCCTTGGCCGCGGTGGGCGCGGCGACCGCCAGCAGCGGCTGGCCGACGTAGCGGACCGTGCGGTCGGCGCCGAGGAGGTCCACCTGCGGTGCTCCGCCCGCGTCGACGCTTTGGACCTGGGCGTGCGCCCGGGTCGAGCGCACGATCACCGCCTCCCAGCAGCCCTCGGGACGCACGTCGGTGGTGTAGCGGGCGCGCCCGGACACCTTCTCGGCGGCCTCGGCGCGCGGCGGGGCCGACGCGGCGGCGTCGTCGTCGTGCTCCCCGGCGCAGGCGGCGGCGACGGCGGCGTAGATGCCCGGGTAGGCGCCGCAGCGGCACAGGTGCCCGGCCAGTGCGTCGGCGATCTCGTCGCGTGTGGGTGCGGTGTCGCCGTGCTCGGCGCGGTGCCGGTCGACGAAGGCGGCGGCCTCCACGACGAAGCCGGGCGTGCAGTATCCGCACTGCATGGCGTCGTGGGCGGCGAAGGCGCGCTGAACGGGGTGCTCCGCGCCGTCGCCGACCCCCTCGACGGTGGTGACCGCGCGGCCTTCCAGGGCGGTCACCGGCAGGAGGCAGGAGGCGGCGGGTGTGCCGTCGAGGAGTAGCGTGCAGGATCCGCAGACCCCGGCGTTGCACGCTGTCTTGGTTCCGGTCAGGCCGAGTCCGTCGCGGACGAACTCGGCGGCGGTGGTTGCGGGGTCGGCGCCGATCTGCGTCGGCGTCCCGTTGACTGTGGTGCCCACGCGGTGCTCCCAAGAGGTGGCCGGAGGCGGTGTTGACAACGTCAACGTAGGCGGCGGTGTTGACGTTGTCAACCTCCGTGGCCTAATGTCACGGCATGTCCGCAGCTCAGCAGAGGAGGCCGGCCGGCGCGGCCGACCCCGCAGTCGCGGGTGCTGCGGGCGACACCCGTGAGCGTCTGATCGGAGCCGCGTCCGAGCTGCTGGCCGACGGCGGCCCCGACGCCGTGACCATGCGCCGGGTCGGCGAGCTGGCGGGCGTCTCGCGCGCGGCGCCCTACCGCCACTTCGACGACAAGCACGACCTGCTGCGCGCCGTCGCGCTGCGCAGCCTGGGGGAGGTGCGCGCGGCGGTCGTCTCCGCGCTGCCCACAGCGCAGACCCCGGTGGAGGAGGTGCCCGCTGCACTGCGCCGCGCCTTCTCCGCCTACCTGCAGAGCGGCGTCGACCACCCCGAGCACTACCGGCTGATGTTCGGCGAGCACCTGTCCCACGTCGACGGCGCCGACGTGCACGAGGCCGCCGAGGAACTGCTGCAGGCGAGCGTCGACTCCCTCGGCGAAGGCCAGCGCGCCGGCGTCGTCCGGTCCGGCGATCCGCGCGCCATGGCCATCCTGTCCCTGTCGGCCCTGCACGGCCTGGTCACCCTGGCCGGCTCCGGCCACCTGGCGCGCAAGGGCCTGCAGACCGAGGAGGGCGGCGAGCTCGCCGCCCTCGTGGCCGACCTGGTCGCCGGCCTCGTCAGGCGGGAGGAGCCCGGAGGACCGCCGCACCTGGGCGCCTGCGGCGGGAGCCCGGCGAAGGGCGCATAGACTGGCCGGATGGACGGTTACCTGTGGGCTTTCGCGGCCGCCGCCGTCGTCTTGGCCGGCATCGGTCTCGGTCTGTACCGGGAGTCGCAGCGCCGTGCCGAGCGGCGGAGCTCCCCGGGCGCTCCGCTGAGCAGGCCGCTGCCCGCCGACGTGCTCGACCGGGTGCAAGAGCGCGTCGACGCGGGCAAGCCCGTGCTCGCCATCAAGGAGCTGCGCGAGGCGACCGGCTACGACCTGCGCTCGGCCAAGGCCGTGGTCGACGCGCTGAGCGAGGGGCGCAGCGTGCCCACCCTCGGCGAGTCCGCCGGCGACTGAGCCGCGGCCTTCAACCGTCGGCTCGCTCCCGCAGGTCTTCGGGGTCCGCGCCGACCTCCTGCTGGTCCTTGCGGCGGCGCCGGCCGCCGTCTCCGGGCTGCCCCGGTTGCTGCGGCGGTTTCTGCGGGTCGACCTGAGCCGCGCGTCGTGGTCGGCGCCGGGCCGGACCCCGCCGGAGCCGTCCGAGTCGGCGGAGTCGAAGCCGGTGCCGTCCGAGGCCGTGGAGACCGCCCGCGAGCTGATCGCCGAGGGCAGGACCATCCCGGCGATCACGGAGATCCGGCGGGCGACCGGTTACGGGCTGCAGCCGGCCACGGACATCGTCGAGGCGATCCGGGCCGGGCGGCCGGTTCCGGCCTTCGGGCGGCGGGCACCGCAGGGCCCGGCGCCGGACCGGCCGCGCGTGTGCGCAACCTGCGCGACCTGCGGCGCACGGCCGAAGCGGTCAGCCCCGTCGCCGAGCAGGCCGGGATGAGCGGAGCCGGGGCCGCGCGCTTCGTCCGGTCCCTGGACTGACCCCCGCCTTCGCCCGGCGCCCCGCGGCCGGCGCCGCGCTCACTCCTGCCCGCGCCACACCGACAGCCCCGCGAACGACTGCGATACCGGCATCAGCTCGACGGTGTTGACATTGACGTGGGCCGGCTGGGCCACCACCCAGTGGACGGTCTCGGCCACGTCCTCGGGCATCAGCGGCCGGGTGCCCTCGTAGACGGCCTGCGCGCGCTCGCGGTCGCCGTCGAAGCGCACCTCGGAGAACTCCGTGCCGCCGACGAGCCCCGGCTCGACGTCGGTCACCCGCACGCCGGTGCCGTGCAGGTCGGCCCGCAGGTTCAGGCTGAACTGGCGCACGAACGCCTTGGTGGCGCCGTAGACGTTGCCGCCCGGGTAGGGGTGGTTGGCCGCCGTCGAGGAGATGTTGACGACATGGCCGCGCCCGCGCTCGACCATGCCCGGCAGCAGAGCGCGCGTGCAGTACATGACGCCGTTGCAGTTGGTGTCGACCATCTGCTCCCAGTCGTCCAGGTCGGCCTCGGCCGCCCCCGTCAGGCCCTTCGCCAGCCCGGCGTTGTTGACCAGCACGTCCACCTCGGCGAACTCGGCGGGCAGCCCCTCGATCGCCGCGGTCACCGCCGACCGGTCGCGCACGTCCAGCTCCACCGGGTGCACGTGGGGCGCCAGCTCCTCGGCCAGCCCGGCCAGCCGCTCTCCGCGGCGCGCCGCCGCCACCACGCGCACGCCCGACCCCGCGAAGCGGCGCGCGATCTCCGCGCCGAACCCGGTGCTGGCCCCCGTAACGAATGCAGTAGAGATCTTCATGGCCCCGAGACTAACCAGCCCGCGCCGCCGCTCCGCGGACCCGCCGCCCCGGCCCGGCGGCGGCCGCCGGGAACGCCTCAGTGCTCGACGCCCACGATGTCCTCGGGGCGCACCGGCGCGCGGGCCAGCGTCCGGCCCGTCGCGTCGCGCACCGCCGCCACGATCGCCGGAGTCGACGACAGCGTCGGGGGCTCGCCCGCGCCGCGCAGCCCGTAGGGTGCGTGCGGATCGGCGTGCTCCAGCACCTCGACGCCCATCGGCGGCGTGTCCAGCACCGTGGGGATGAGGTAGTCGGTGAACGAGGGGTTGCGGATCACCCCGCCGGCGACGTGGACCTCCTCCATCAGCGCCAGCCCCAGCCCCTGGGCCGAGCCGCCGTGGATCTGCCCGAGGAGCTGGCGGGGGTGCATGGCCCGGCCGACGTCCTGGACCGCGTCCAAGGCCACGACCTTCACCAGCCCCAGGTCCACGTCGACGTCGACCACCGCCCGGTGCACGCACATCCCGAACTGCACGTGGGAGTCGCCCTGGCCGGTGGTGGGGTCGAGCATGCGCGTGGGGCGGTGCCGGAACACCCGGGTCTCCTCCACGGCGGCGCCGCCCAGCACGTCGGCCAGCGGCGCCAGCACCTCTCCACCGGCCGAGACCACCGTGCCGCCCTCCAGCGCCAGGTCGTCGTCGGGGTGGTCGGCACCGGCGAGGCCGCGCTCGCGCACGAGCGAGAACACGCGCCGGCGCACCGCCTCGCAGGCCGCCTTCACGGCGCCGCCGGTGACATAGGACTGGCGCGAGGCCGAGGAGGAGCCGGCCGAGCCCACCGACGTGTCCGCGGGAAGGATCGTGACCCGCTCCACGCCCAGCTCGGTGCGGGCGATCTGGCCCTGCAGCGTCACCAGGCCCTGGCCCACCTCGGCGGCGGCGGTGTGCACCAGCACGGCGGGCTCGCCGCCGACGACCTCCAGGCGCACCCGGGCGGTCGAGTAGTCGTCGAAGGTCTCGGAGAAGCACAGGTTCTTCAGCCCGACCCCGTAGCCGACGCCGCGCACGACGCCCTCGCCGCGGCTCGTACCGGCCACCCCGCCCGGCAGCGTGCGGGGGTCGGCGGGGTCGGGCAGCGCCTCGCGGGCGACCGGCAGCGCCATGGCGCGGGACCGCGCCAGCATCTCGGCCATGGGCAGCGGCATGTCGATGCGCTGGCCGGTCGCGATCCGCGAGCCCTGCGACAGCGCGTTCCTCGTCCGCAGCTCGACCGGGTGCAGCCCCAGCTCGGCGGCGAGCCGGTCCATCTGCGCCTCGTAGCCGAAGCACGCCTGGACCGCGCCGAAGCCCCGCATCGCGCCGCAGGGCGGGTTGTTGGTGTAGACCCCGTAGGCGTCGATCGACGCGTTGGGGATCTCGTAGGGGCCCAGGCCCAACGACGAGGCCACGCCCACCACCGCGGCGGTGGTCGAGGCGTAGGCGCCGCCGTCCAGCACGATCTCCAGTGTGGCGTAGAGCAGCCGCCCCTCGGCGTCGGCGCCGTGCTCGAACCGCATCGTGGCGGGGTGCCGGTGCACGTGGCCGAAGAACGACTCCTCGCGGTTGTAGACGAACTTGACCGGCCGGCCGGTGCGCAGCGCGAGCATGCACGCGTGGATCTGCATGGACAGGTCCTCGCGGGCGCCGAACGCGCCGCCCACCCCCGCCAGCGTCATCCGCACCCGGTCCGGGTCCAGCCCCAGGCAGGGCGCGATCTGGCCCTGGTCCACGTGCAGCCACTGGGTGGCGATGTAGAGGTCCACCCCGCCGTCGGGGGCCGGTACCGCCAGCCCCGACTCCGGGCCCAGGAACGCCTGGTCCTGCATGCCCACCCGGTAGGTGCCGCGCACCACCGCCGCGGCGCGCGCCCGAAGCTCGGCGGCCCCGGCGCCGTGCGCGAAGGCGCCGGTGCGCACGGGCTGGCGGCGGACGACGTTGCCGCCCGGGTTGTGCTCGGGGTGGGCGCCGACCGCCTCCTCGTGCACCAGCGGGCAGTCGGGGTCGAAGGCGGCGCGCCGGGGGTCGCAGACCGGCTCCAGCACCTCGTACTCCACGCGGACCCGGTCCAGCGCGCGGCGCGCGGTCTCGGGATGGTCGGCGGCGGCGATCGCCACCGGCTCGCCCTTGTAGCGCACCTGGTCGGCGGCCAGCACCGGCTGGTCGCGCGTCTCCAGCCCGTAGCGCTTCTCACCGGGCACGTCCTCGTGGGTCAGCACGGCGTGCACGCCGGGCACGGCCAGCGCCGCCGAGACGTCGATCGAGCGGATCCGCGCGCGGGGGTGCGGACTGCGCAGCGTCGTGCCCCACAGCATGTCCTCCATCCACATGTCGGAGGAGAACGCGAACTCGCCGGCGGCCTTCAGCGTCCCGTCCGGTCGCCGCGGGCTGGCGCCGACACCGTCGCGGGTGCTGCTCTCCAGGCCCGTGCGCGCGGCACCGGCTGTGCCCGCGCCGGCCCGCGCGGCGGCCGCGCGGCCGGGGGCGGATGCGGTCATCAGCGGGCCTCCTCGGCGACGATCCGGCGGTGGGCGCTGCGGCCGGCCGCAGCGGCCGCATCGGCGGAGACGGTGCGCAGCTCGCCGCGGGCGACCACCGACTCCCCGCCCACCAGCAGGTGCTCCAGCGGCGGAGCCGGCGAGAACACCAGCGCCGCGACGGGGTCGTCGATCACGTCGCGGCCGAAGCCGTCCACGCGCCACAGTGCGATGTCGGCGAGCTTGCCTGCCTCCAGCGACCCCAGCTCGGCCGTGCGGCCCAGGCAGCGCGCGCCGCCGAGAGTCGCCATGTGCAGGGCCTGGCGGGCGCTCAGCGCGCGCGGGCCCCCGCGGGCCCGGGCCATGAGCAGGGCCTGGCGCATCTCGCCGGCCAGCCCGGTGAGCTCGCTGGAGGCCGGGCCGTCCACGCCCAGCCCCACGGCGACTCCCGCACCCAGCAGCTCGGGGGTGCGGCAGATGCCCGCGCCCAGGCGCGCGTTGGAGCTGGGGCAGTGCGCGACCCCGGTGCCGGAGGCTGCGACCCGCCCGATCGCGTCGTCGGAGAGGTGGACGCCGTGCGCGAGCCACACGTCCTCACCCAGCCATCCCAGCTTCTCGGCGTAGCCCACCGGCGTGGTACCGAACTCGGCCAGGCACTGCTCCTGCTCGTCGGCGGTCTCGGCGAGGTGGGTGTGCAGGCGCACCCCCTTGGCGCGCGCGAGCTCGGCTGCCGCCGACATCAGCTCGCGGCTGACGGTGAACGGCGAGCACGGCGCCACCGCGACCCGCGTCATCGAACCGAAGGACGGGTCGTGGTGGGCGTCGATCGCCGCCTCCGTCGCCGCGATCGCGCCCTCCAGGCTCTCGGTGACGCTGTCGGGCGGCAGCCCGCCCGCCGAACGGCCCCGGTCCATCGACCCGCGCGCCAGGTCCAGCCGGACGCCGACCGCGCGGGCGGCCTCGACCTCGGCGGCCGCCATCGCCTCCGCCTCGCGCGGGAACACGTAGTGGTGGTCGGAGGAGGTGGAGCAGCCCGACAGCGCCAGCCAGGCTGCGCCGGCCGTGGTGGTCTCGGAGACGGTCTGGGCGTCCAGGCCGCTCCAGAGGGCGTAGGAGTCGGTCAGCCACTCGAACAGCGTGGAGTCGGCGAACATCCCCTGGGTGGCCCACTGGTAGAGGTGGTGGTGGGTGTTGACCAGGCCGGGCGTCGCCAGCAGGCCGCGCCCGTCGATGCGCCGCGCCCCGGCAGCGGGCGGCGCGGGGCCGGAGGCCACCGCGGTGATCACGCCGTCCTCGGCGACGACGTGGCCGCTCCCGTGCTCGGTGCCCTCGCCCGCTGCGACGTAGGCGCCCTCGATCACCACCGTGCTCATCGCGCACCTCCCGCCGCGGCCGCCTGCGCGCGTTCGGCGGCCGTGCGCACCGCCTCGACGATGGCCTGGTACCCGGTGCACCGGCACAGGTTGCCCGCCAGCGCCTCGCGTATCTCGGCGTCGCCGGGGACCGGACCGCCCGCGCCCACGGTGCGCCCGATCAGGTCGTCGGCCTGCACCACCAGACCGGGGGTGCAGAACCCGCACTGCACCGCGCCGGCCTCGACGAACGCCTCCTGTACGGTGCCCAGGCGGGCCTCGGGGCCCGCGTCCGCGCCCTCGGCCGCGGCGAGGCCTTCCACCGTGCGCACCCGCCGGCCCTGCGCCTGCCCGGCGGCGACCATGCAGGCGCACACCGTCGCACCGTCCAGATAGACCGTGCAGGAGCCGCACTCGCCCTGCTCGCAGGCGTTCTTGCTGCCCGGCAGGCCCAGGCGCTCGCGCAGCACGTACAGCAGGCTCTCGCCGGGCCAGACGTCCTCGGCGGCCACGTCCTCACCGTTCACGGTGAACTCGACCCGCATCAGCGGGCTCCCTTCCGGTAGTCGGCGGCGCACCAGAGCACGGCGCGGCGCGCCATCACCGACAGCGCCTGCCTGCGGTAGGCCGCGCTGCCGCGCACGTCGTCGATGGGCTGGGCGGCCGCCGCCACCAGTTCTCCGAAGTGCCGCGCAGCCGCCTCGGACGGATCGGTTCCGCCCTCCCAGTCGAACTCCGCGGCCAGGAACTCCTCGGCCCGCGGACTGCGCAGCGGCCGCGGCCCGGCCGAGCCGATCCCGGTGCCGGCGCTGCGCGCGGCCGCGTCCAGCACCAGCGAGAAGGAGGCGACCGCGATGACCATGGCGTTGCGCGTGCCGATCTTGCTGAACTGCTGGGGACCCGCGGGGGCCGACACCAGCACCGCCGAGATCAGCTCGTCGTCCTCGCGCGCGCTGCGGCCCGGCCCGAGGTAGAACTCGCGCGCGGGCACGCGCCGGACGCCGCGCACGGATTCCAGCTCGACCAGGGCGCCGGCGGCCACCAGCGGCGGGTGGCAGTCGCCGGCCGGCGAGGCCGTGCCCAGGTTGCCGCCCACCGAGCCGCGGTTGCGGATCTGCGGCGAGGCGACCGAGCGGGCCGCCCGCGCCAGTGCCGGCGCGCGGGCCGCCAGCCGCTCGACGACCTCGGTGTAGGGCACCCCCGCCCCCAGCCTCAGGTACGGGCCGTCGGGGCCCCACTGCGCCGGTTCGGGCACCCGGCTCAGGTCCAGCAGCGCCGCGGGGCGCCGCCGGTCGAAGTTCAGCTCCACCATCACGTCGGTGCCGCCCATGATCGGCACCGCGTCGGGCCGGCCGCTCTTGGCGGCCAGCGCGTCCTCCCAGGTGGAGGGGGAGATGAACTCCATCGGCGTTCCTCGTCGTCGGCGCGGGGGTGAACGGGGCGCCGGCCCGCCGCAGTCCGGGCGCTCCCCGTCCAGCAGTAGACAGCCGCGCACCCGCCTGCGACCAGCACGCGATGGCACGAAGTGCTCGCGCGGCCACCTTTCGCTCTTCGTTGTTTCCTACAACCGCCGCCGTGGACTAACGTGTCCGCCACGCGGAGCGGGGCGCACTCGGCGGCCGCGCGCGGTCCAGCGGTGCGTGCCGTGCCGAGGCGCGCAGTCGGAGGGGCGAGAAGGAGCGCCGATGCGTATCAGCGATCTGGTCGCCGCCGCGCATCTGCGGCTGCGCTTCCTGACACGGGCCGAGCACGCCGATCGCGAGGTCGGCCGCGTCTACACCACCGACCTGCTCCACCCCGAACGCTATCTCGGCGGCGGCGACCTGGTGCTGACGGGGCTGATGTGGCGCAGCGGCCCCGGCGACAGCGACACCTTCGTGCGCGGTCTGGTCGCCTCCGGCGCCGCGGGCCTGGGCGCCGGCGCCGCCCTGGGCGCCGTACCGGCCGACCTGGTCGACGCCTGCCAACGCCACGGCCTGCCGCTGATCGAGGTCCCGGCCGCGACCTCCTTCGCCGCAATCGCCGAGGAGGTGCAGCGGGAGCAGACCGGCAGCCTGCTCGCCGGCATGGCCGAGACCCGGCAGCGGCACCGGCGGCTGATGGCCGACCTGGCCGCCGGAGCCGACTTCGGCGGTGTCTTCGCCACCGCCGCCGACCAGGCGGGGCTGGCGTGCCGGGTGGTCTCCAGCACCGGGCGGCCGGTGGCCGGCGTCGGCGCCCGCCCCTCCCGCGGCGAGCGCGAGCGGCTCGCTGCGCAGGCGCTGCGGCGGCCGCACCGCCACACCGCCGACCTCGCCGAACCGGGCGGCCCCGGGCACCGTGTCACCGTGGTGCCGGTGGGCGGGCGCGAGTCCCACCCGCTGGTGGACTGGGTGCTAGCGGTGGAGGGCGGTCCCGACTCCTGGCCCGAGGACGGCGCGGAATCGGTGGAGGAGCTGGCGGCCCTGGCCGGGCTGGCGCGCAGCCTGGGCGAGCAGCGGGCCGCCGACGACGCCCGCCACGTCCAGGGGCTTCCGCGGCTGCTGGCGGCCCAGCGCTTCGACGAGGCCGCCGCCCTGCTGCAGGTCGCCGGGTCCCCGGACGAGGAGGAGCGCGCCCGCGCACGCCACGTGGTGGTCAGCGCCGAGCTGGTGCCCGAGCCCGCGGCCCCCGACCTGGCGCGGCGCGTCCTGGGCGAGCTGGTGGCCGGACTGTCGGCCACGGCGCTGGCCGCCGACGGCGGGGCGATGGCCGTGGTGCCGGTCGCCGCGGAGGAGCCGCCGGCCGACGGCTCTGACGGCTCCGACGGCTCCGGGGGCGAGATGGGCGACGGCGGCGACGGCGGCGACGGCGGCGCGCCCCCCGCCTCGGGCGCCGACACGGGCGCGGAGGCGCTCCGCGCCGAGATCGCCCGCCGCTCGGCGGTGCTGGAGGCGGGACTGCGCGACCACCGCCTGGCCGTCGGCGTCAGCACCGCCGTGCCCGGAGTCGCCGCTCTGCGCAGCGCGGCGATGGAGGCCGGCCACGCGCGCCGCCCCGCCGCGCTGCGCCGCGGCCGCGCGGGCGTGGCCGCGGGCGCCGAGCTGGACTCCCACGAGCTCCTGCTGGCCTCGGTACCCGAAGAGGTCCGCACCTCCTACCGCGACCGGCTGCTGGGCCCGGTACTGGACTACGACCGCACCCACCGCTCGGACCTGGTGGCCACGCTGGAGCGGTTCCTGTCCTACTCCGGCTCCTGGCAGCGCTGCGCCACGGCCATGCACGTGCACGTCAACACCCTGCGCTACCGCATCGGCCGCGTCGAGGAGCTCACCGGCCGCGACCTCGGCCGCCTTGAGGACCGGGTCGACTTCTACCTCGCCCTGAAGCTGCACCGCTAGCTAGGCGGGGGGAGCTCGACCGGCGCCGGGGCGATGCCGTGCGCCCGCGGCGTCCGCGCGCTCCCTCCGCGCTGTCACCCGGCTGCACTACGGTCGCCGCATGAGGATTGACGACCTGGCAGCGGGTGGCGAGGTGCGCGGGGCCGACCTCGCCGACCGGGACCTGCGTGCGGACCTGGAGCAGGAGCCGACGGCGCCGCGGGTGTTCGCCGACTGCGATCTGACCCGCGCCGACCTGCGCGGGGCGCACCTGGTCGGCGCGGTGTTCGAGGGCTGCCGGCTGGCCGGTGCGCGGTTCGACGGGGCCGCACTCGACGGTGCCCGGTTCATCGGCGGCGGCGCCGCCGAAGCGCGCTTCATTGGGGCCGAGTGCATCGGCACGGCCTTCGACCGCGTGGACCTGGCCAACACCGAATGGGCGCGCGCCGTGCTGACCGAGGCCGTCTTCACCGCCTGCCGGATGACCGGCGCCGGGCTGAGCGGCCTGCGCGGCATCGGCTGCGCCTTCGCCCGCTGCAACCTGATGCTGGCGCGGCTCAAGGGCGTCTCACTGCGCGGACAGCGGATCCACGGTGTACGGATGGACGAGGCCGACCTCACGGAGGCCGACCTGCGAGCGACGGTGTGGAGCGAGAGCCGGCTGCGCGGCGCGACGCTCGCCGGCGCGGACTTCGACGGAGCCGACCTGCGCGGCGCCGACCTGGGCGAGATCGACCTGGCAGACGCCGGTGCGCTGCGCGGCGCCACGGTATCGCCGCAGCAGGCGGACATGCTGCTGGCGGGCCTGGGCATCCGGGTCCTGGCGGGCTCCGCCGAGCAGAGCGGCCCGGGCCCCGATTGAGGGACCCGGGCCGCAGGCGCGCCGGGACGGCTCGGCCGGCGGCCCGGTGAGCCTCGGGCAGCCGGCCATCGCGGGGGCGGGAACCGGCGCCGGCGGGTCGGCCCGGTGCCCGCTGCTGCCTAGCGGGTGTGGCCCCGGGCCGCGGTCACCGCGAACACGCCGGTCGCCGCGAGCCCGGTGATCAGCATGACCAGCACCATGCTCGCCATCGTGGTCCCGCCGTGCAGCCCGGCCGCCGAGGCGAGGGTGCCGCCGATGGCGAACTGCAGGGTTCCCAGCAGGGCCGAGGCGCTGCCGGCCGAGGACGCCGGCTGGCTGACGATGGCCAGCGTCGTGGCGTTGGGCGAGATGAGGCCGGTGCAGAACATCATCACGAACAGCACGGCCGTCACCGAGACCAGGCCCGACAGCCCGGTCAGGTGCAGCGCCAGCAGCACGGCGACCGAAACGAGGGCGCCCGCAAGCCCCAGCAGCAGCCGCCGGGTGGTGTGCATCCGGCCGATGAGCGCGGCGTTGACCTGGTTGCCCAGGATCATGCCGAGCGTGTTGATCCCGAAGATCAGGCTGAACTGCTGCGGCGTCGCGCCGAACTCCTCCTGGGAGACGAACGAGAACGCCGAGATGTAGGTGAAGGTCATCGCGAAGCTCAGCGCCATGGTCAGCGCGGGGCCGATGAAGCGCGGGTCGACCACGAGGCGGCCGAAGTGCCGCAGCATCTGCTTGGGCTCCTGGCGCACGCGCTGCCCTGTGGGCAGGCTCTCCGGCAGCCCGAAGAAGACCAGGGCGAAGCCGGCGAGACCCGCCGCGCCCAGCACGGCGAAGATCAGCTGCCAGGGCCCGATGAGCAGCAGCTGACCGCCCAGCAGCGGGCCGAGCATCGGCGCCAGCCCGACCAGCAGCACCAGCCGGGAGAAGAACTTGGCGGCGGACTCGCCGTCGAAGGTGTCGCGCACCACGGCGCGCGAGATCACCATGCCGGCCGCGGCCGCCAGCCCTTGGACGAACCGCACCGCGGTGAACACCTCGGCCGACTGCACGACCATGCACAGCAGCGAGGTCGCGGTGAAGGCCGCGATCCCTACGAGCAGCGGCTTGCGGCGGCCCAGCTGGTCGCTGAGCGGGCCGATGACGAGCTGGCCCAGCGCCAGGCCGACCATCACCGCGGTCAGCGTGAGCTGGATCTGGGACTCGGGGGCGTTCAGGTCGTCCGCGATCTGCGGGAACGCGGGCAGGTACAGGTCGGTCGCCAGGGAGCTCGTCGCGGACAGGACTCCCAGGATGAACACGAGCAGGACGACCGACCGCCGGGGGCGGTCGGCACGCTGAGTCGGCGTCTGCGGCGCGGCGTCGGTCCGCGGGCGCACAGCGGTAAGGCTCACTCACACTCCAGCAGGCATGACGAAGGAAGACCGGAAAACGGCGGGATACGGCACCGTGAAGCCGCGGGAGGGCCGGTGCGCGGGAACGGGCCCCATCGCGGGGCACCGTCGCTGCAACACGGGACCCCGTTTGCTAAGTCCCGGTACGCCGTTTATCTGCCCGTGATGTGAATTACGGTGCTGGAACGCCTGCTGTGTCGGGATTCAGGCGGATGTGAGCGCGCGCACGGGGGCCGCGCCGCCCCGGTGGGCTTTGCCGTCCGGCGGCACCGGCGACCGCCGGCTTGCGAATCTTTGGCGATCCGCATGCATGAACCGGGGGTGTGCGGATAGCCGGTCCCCTACACGCGAAAGGAAGAGTCGAGGGCCTCTTCCGCGTGCGGGTGCTCGTCAGCACGGGCACCCGGACCTCGCGGACGGGAGTACGCGCCACGCGGAAACCGTCCCAGGGCCGGCGCCCCGCGGTGTTCGGGGGGAGCCGCGGGCGCCGGCCGCGGAGCGCGTCAGCGCGCTCCAGCCCCGGCGGGCAGCGTGCGCCGCTCGCCGGGGCGGCACGGGGGTGAGTTCGGCCGGGGCGCCGGCGGTGCCCGTCCGCGGAACCGCCGCCGCGCCCCGGACCGTCCGCACCGGGGGCATCCGCGGCCCGCGAGAACAGGGCTCGCGCAGGCCGCACGGACGACGAGCGCACGCGCCGCGGGGGCGCGCGTGCGCTCGCTCCCGCCCCGCCGCCGGTTCCGGTGCGGCCGGCGGCGGGGCGGGGCTGCGTGCACGGCGAGGTGCGCAGCCGAGGGCGTGCGGCCCCTGCTGACCCAAGCGGCCGCACGCCGGCGGGGGCCGGGCCGGGAGGAGCGCCCGGCCCCCGAGTGAGGCGGGTGTCAGGCGCCGTCGAGGGCGCCGTCGATCGCCGCCATCAGACTGCCCTGGGCGTCGTCGCCGTCCAGGGACCAGGCCATGATCCCGCCCAGGCCCTGCTCCTTCGCCCAGGCGACCTTCTGCCGCATGGCGGTCGGGTCGTCGAAGGTCCAGAAGGTGGAGCCGTTGTACAACCAGGCCGCTCCGGCCTCGTCGTCGCGGTGCAGGGTGTAGCCGGTCAGGTCCTTGAGGTTCTTGTAGTCGTCGATCCCGCTCTCGAACGGGCCCTGGGCAGCGCCGGAGGAGCTCTGGTGCAGCCCGTCGCCGTCGGGCCCGGCGGGCACGCCGGTCCAGCCGCGGCCGTAGAAGGGCACACCCATCACCAGGTCGGCCGGGTCGGCGCCGCGGTCGATGTAGGCCTGGATGGTCTCCTGCGTGCTGTAGGTGTCGGGCCCGGGGTCGCCGGGGATCGGCGTGAGGTTGGACTGGTGGTTGGTGGTGTCCTCCCAGGCGCCGTGGAAGTCGTAGCCCTGCACGGTGACGAAGTCGAAGTCCTCCATCAGCGCGCCCACCTCGTAGCCGGCCTCGATCTTCTCCGGGTCCGCGGCCATGAAGGAGCTCAGCTCGTACTGGCGGCCGTTCTCGGCCTCCAGCGCGTCGAGCTGGTCGCGGAACTCCTGCACCAGGGCGGTGAAGTTCTGCTTGTCCTCGGGCCGGAAGGTGTTGTCGGGGTGGCCCGCCGAGGCCGGCCACTCCCAGTCGAGGTCGATGCCGTCGAAGAGCCCCGCGGCCGATCCGGTGCCGCCGGCGCCGTCGATGACGGGCAGGTTGCCCCGCAGGTACATGTCCACGCAGGAGCTGACGAGCCGCTCGCGCGACTCGGCGGTCAGCGCGGCGTCGGAGAGGTTCTTCGACCAGGTCCAGCCGCCCAGCGAGATGAGCACCTTGAGGCCGGGATGCTTCTCCTTCAGCTCGCGCAGCTGGTTGAAGTTGCCGCGCAGCGGCTGGTCCCAGGTGTCGGCGTCGCCGTCGACGCTCTCGGCCGCGCCGAAGGAGCGGCCGTAGTCGGCGTAGGCGTCGCCCTCGCCCGGCTGGTTGGCCATGAAGCACTGGCCGTCCGCCGAGACGTTGCCGAAGGCGTAGTTGACGTGGGTCAGCTTCTCGGCCGTGCCGCTGGTGTCGACGTCCTGCACCAGGTAGTCGCGGGCGTAGATGCCCCACTGGGTGAAGTAGCCGACCCTGCGGTCGCCGCCGGGCCCCGGGTCGCCGCCGCCGTCGTCGGGGGAGGTGCGCACGGTGACCGGGTCGCCGGCGGCCGAGCGGTTGCCCGCGGCGTCGTAGGCCCGCACGGAGAACGTGTACTCGGTGTCGGCCGCCAGCCCGCCCACGGTGGCGCTGGTCGCGGTGCCGGTGGTGGAGGCGGCGACCTCGCCGCCGCGCAGCACCTCGTAGCCGGCGACGCCGACGTCGTCGCTCGCCGCGTCCCAGCTCAGGGTGACGCTGTCGGCGGTCTGGGCGCCGGATCGCAGGCCGGCCGGTGCGGAGGGCGCCGCGGTGTCCTCGGAGGGGGAGCCTCCCGAGCACGGTGCGCCGTCGATGGTGCAGGTCGCCGGCTCGGTGGCGGTCGTACCGGCGGAGAAGGAGCCGTTGAACCCGATCCCGTAGCTTCCGCCGGCGGGGACCGGTGCGCCCCAGGAGGGCGGGGTCACGGTGTAGGTGCCGCCGGATTCGGCGACGTCGGCGTTCCACATGCTGCTCACGGCGGTGCCGTCGGGGAGGCTGAACTCGATCGTCCAGTCCTGCAGTGCGGTGTCGCCCTCGTTGATGATGGTGAACTGGCCGCTGTACCCGGTCTCCCAGGTCTGGCCCTCGGTGTAGACGACGGTGACGTCGGCGGCGGCCGCCGCGGGTGCGGCGTACAGCGGGCTCATCGCGAGCGCGGCGGCCAGCGCCATCGCGGCCGCCGGTCTGATTCGGGGGGTCTTCACGTTTGTTCGCTCCTACTTCGCCGAGCGGGGCGGGGGGATGGGCGGGGCCGGGCGTGAGCGGGTCGGGGGCCGCTCGCTCGGCCGGTCGGGGCGGCGGAACGCCGGGTCGGGGCCGGCCGCCGCCGTGCGCGGCGGGGGTGGCGCGGCGGCGGGGGTGCGCGGGCGTTGCCGGTGCAGGAAGAGGGCACGCTCATCGGATTCCGTCCGTACTGCGAGTGGCCTTCGCTTATTTTTTAGGAAACTTAACTATTAGTTGTGGGCGAAGCAATGGGGCGGACGGGATCAGGGTGCGGCGCCGCTCGCCGAGCGTGTCCGGCGGGTGACCGGAACGGCCGGTGAGCTGGTCGGGTGCCGTATTCTGCGGTGCGGCCGGCGCGGTTGGCCGAATCCGGCCACGACTGGCCCTTGACCGGCGCGACTGATGCGGCAAGCCGCAGGGTCGAGGGGAGGGCAGGCGCGGCGCGCGGAGCCGCGCGGCTCCGCGCGCCGCCCGGGTCTCAGCGCTGCCCGCTGGAGCGGTCGGCGCCCAGATGGTCGCCGAACCAGGCCATCGCCGCACCGGCGACCTGCTCCAGCGCGCCCGGCTCCTCGAAGAGGTGGGTGGCGTCGGGCACCAGGTGCACCTCGTTGAGGACGTGCAGGTTCTCCGACGCGGCGAAGGAGACCCGCACGATCGGCTCGTCGGCGCTGCCCGCGATCATCAGCACCGGCGCGGAGACCTCGGCGAGCCGGTCCTCGGCCAGGTCCACCCGGCCGCCCCGGGAGACCACCGCGCCCACCTGCCGCGGGCGGTCGGCGGCGGTCGCCAGCGCCGCGGCCGCGCCCGTGCTCGCCCCGAACAGGCCCACGTCCAGCCCGGCGGTCCGGGGGTCCTGCGCCAGCCAGTCGGCGGCGGCCGTCAGGCGCCGCGTCAGCAGCCCGATGTCGAAGCGCAGTTGCCGGGTGGCCTGGTCGATGCGGTCCTCGTCCGCGGTCAGCAGGTCGATGAGCAGGGTCGCCAAGCCCGCCTTGTTCAGGGCGTCGGCGGCCTCCCTGTTGCGTGGGCTGTGCCGCGAGCTGCCGCTGCCGTGGGCGAAGAGCACCACGCCCGCGGCGCCGGGCACCGTCGTCAGGTCGCCCGTCAGCTCCGCGTCGCCGTCCGCCACTGTGACGGTTTGCACGTTCATGTCGCTGCTCCTCCCCGTCGTCGCCCCGCATCCGCTACCGCCCCGCGGCGGCCCGAAACCCGTCGGGCCCCGCTGCTCCGGGCGCAGGGGGCGGCGCCCTACCGGGGGCCCTCGGCGCCGGGCTCCTCCTCCGGGCTCGCGGGGTCGGGGCGCAGCGGGTCATGTCCCAGCGTCATCAGGTCGTGGCGCCACTGCTCGCCGCGCTCCTCGGCGGGCACCGCGAGCAGCCGGGCGGCGTTCTCCACGACCCCGCGCATGGTGTCGACGTCCTCGGAGGTCAGATCGACCCGGCGCTTGTCCAGGATCGCCACGATGCGCCGGCCGAGCCGGGAGACGTCCATCGACGGCTCGGCGGAGAAGGTGTCGGGCCCTGAGGCGTCGGTCAGCAGCCAGCGGCGCAGCTCTTCGCCGCGCATGTTCACGGTGGCGTGGAACTCGCGCCACAGCTCGGCCGTCTCGGGGTCGAGGCGTTCACGCACCATGTCGGCCTCCTGAGAATGCGGTCTCCGCCGTCGCGCGCGGCGCACGTGTCAACACCCCGCTACCTGCGCCCCCGTGTCCCCAAACACCCCGGGACCGGCAGCGCTCGGCGCCCGCGCCGCTCCGCCCCCGGCGTTTGGCGCGGGCCGATGTCGGTAGCGGTCCGGCGAGGCCCTCCGTCAACGCGACCGAGCCGAAGAGGTGCTCCGACCATGCCGACACAGACGGAAGAGTTCCTGCGCAGCCATCCGCGCGGCACCGGCGACGCCGACGTGGATCTGCTCAAGACCGCCGTGGAAAGGCTCGCCGCATGCGCCCAGTCGTGCACCGCGTGCGCCGACGCCTGCCTGGGGGAGGCGGACGCGGCCGCACTCGTGGGCTGCGTGCGCCTGAACCTCGACTGCGCCGACGTCTGCTCCGCCGCCGAGCGCGTCCTCACCCGGCGCACCGAGCCCGACCCCGAGGTGCACCGCGGGCTGCTGGAGGCGGCGGTCCTCGCCACCGGCGCCTGCGCCCGCGAGTGCGAGCGGCACAGCGAGCGCCACGAGCACTGCCGGCTGTGCGCCGACCGGTGCCGACTGGCCGAGGACGCCTGCCGGCAGGTCCTGCTGCAGGTTCAGGAGCAGGAGCAGGAGAAGTAGCAGCCGACGCGGGGGCCCGCCCGTCCCCGCGCGACAGCGGAAGGAGGACGCCGATGCCGGCGCGAGAGGAGCTTCCCGACACGTTGCGGCGCTCGCCCCGCGGTGCCCAGGAGACCTGGATCAAGGCCCACGACTCGGCCGTCGACACCTACGGCGAGGGCGAGCGCGCCCACCGCGTCGCCTACGCGGCGCTCAAGCACCAGTACGAGAAGGTGGGCGACCGCTGGAAGCCCAAGGAGAGCAAGGGCCCCTCCGACAAGCAGGCCGCCAACCCCAAGGCGCCCAAGCAGCGCGGCGGAGACAAGCCGACAGCCGGAGGCGTCGACGCCAACGCCAGCAAGGAGCACCTCTACGAGCGCGCGCAGGAGGCCGGCGTCCCGGGGCGCTCGAAGATGAACAAGCGCGAGCTGGTCGACGCGCTGCAGAAGGCCAGTCGCACGCAGACCCGCGAGGCCCGCGACTCCTGACCGGAGGCGCCGCGCCGACGCGGCGGCCGCCGCCCGGCCCGCCGCTCGCGGACGGACCGCCCCTGTGCCCCCGGTGCCGCCGGGGGCACAGGCGTCACCGCGCCCGCGCGCTCGAACGCTCCAGCAGCGTGTGGAGCGCGCCGGCGACGCCGTCCCACCCGCGGCGCCGGCGCAGCCGGGGCATCAGGTCCCGGAGGGCCCCGATCCGGTAGCCGGCCCGGCGCAGCTGGTCGACGACCCGAGCGTCCCGCACGTCCGCCGGCGCGTAGGCGCGTCTGCGCCCCTTCGTCCGCTCGGGGGCCAGGAGGCCCTCCGCCTCCCAGTGCCGCAGGGTGGAGGGGCGCACGCCGAGCGCGTCGGCGAGCTCGCCGACGCTCATCGCGTCCGACGGCCGGGCGTCGCCGACCGGCTCCCGGATGATCTCCGCGGCCGCCCGCTTCGCGGACCGCAGGCCTTCGCGCTCGGCGTGCAGCCGGGCGTGGGCGGAGTCGACGAGCGCGACCAGCGTGGCGGCCGGCGAGCCGAGGGCGGCCCGCATGATCGGCTTCGCTTCGACAGGCCCGACGGCGGCCGCCAGCGCGCGATAGGCGATCGCGGCCTCCACGTGGTCGGGGCCCAGGACCCGGTAGCCGGACGCGGTGCGCGCGGCGGGAGGCAGCACCCCCGCGTTCTCCAGCACCCGGATCTGCTGCACCGAGCAGCCGGCCCGCCGGGCGACGTCCACCGGCCGCAGTGCGGTTTGCAGGCTTTGCGGACGGTGACCGGCGGAAAAAGCGTCGGAAGCCTTCATAAGCACCTCAATGTAACGCTTGAGGACATGGAGATGAACGACATCATCGAACACGTCCGCGCGATGGACGGCGTCCTCGTACTCGAACCGCGGGAGGGGGACGGCACCCCCGAAATCGCCTGGGGCGACGTCTTCTTCTACTACGCACCCGACGGAGCCGTGCCGAGGTCCCAGCCGTTCGCGACCGTGGTGACGAAGGACTACCCCGACGACACCTCCTCCCGGCTCGACCGCCCGGGTGCCTTCCGGGTCAACGTCGCCGCCGGAGCCGACGAGTTCCGCAGGTGGACCGGGCACGGGCCGGAGGAGCCGCCGGCCCCGCAGGCCGCCCCGGGCGCGGACGACGCGGTCGCCGCCCATCCCGTCTACGCCGGCCTGAACTGGCTCGCCGTGGTCAACCCCGGACCGCGGACGGCGGAGGCGGTGAAGGAGCTGCTGGCCGTCGCACACGACCGTGCGCGCGAGCGGTCCCGGCGGCGCGCGCGCAGCGGCGGGGGCGCGCACGAGCGGTAGCGGCCGCGCGTGCCCGCCCGGCTCCGCGTGCGGACGGGGGGCGAAGCGGCGCCCGCGCCGACTCAGGGCGGCGGCGATGCGGACGCGGGTGCCGTGGTCGGCCGGTACGGTGCCCGCGCCGCGGCGGAGCGGGCGGCGGGCCGGGCGCGGCCCAGGACCCGATCGGCGGCCGCGGCGGCCTCGGCCACGCCGATGCGCAGCAGTCCGGGAGCGGGCGCGCCGCCGTGGGGATCGCCTGGCTCGCCGTACCACAGGCAGGCGTGCCGGTCGGCGTCGATGCGCGGCCCCCACAACGCGGGGTCGACCGGCCCGAAGAGCACGACCGAGGGCGTACCGTAGGCGGTCGCCAGGTGCGCGACGCCGGTGTCGCCGCACACCACCACAGCGGCGCGCGAGACCAGGGCGGCCAGCTCCGGCAGCGGCGTCCGCCCGGCCGGCACCCGCTGCTCGCCCAGCCCGGCTCGGTGCGCGACCTCCAGCGCGAGCGGCCGCTCCGCCGCCGATCCCGTGACCATGACGTCGAGCCCCCAGGCGGCCAACCGCTGAGCCAGGGCCGCGAAGCGCTCGGGCGGCCAGCGCCGCGCGGGAAAGGCCGCGCCCGGGTGCACGACGGCGGTGCCCGCGTGCTCCTTCGGCGGCCGGGGAATCGGCAGCCGCAGGTCGGTGGGGTCGGCACTGATGCCGTAGTAGGCGAGCAGGCGGCACCACAGGTCGACGTCGTGGGACCGCCCCGGCCACTCGGGACCCGGGGGCCCTCCGGCGCCGGGAGAGGCGTGGGTCCACAGCCGCCCCGGCCCCAGCGCACGCAGCGCCCGTACCGATCCGGGGCCGCTGCCGTGCAGGTTCACCGCGGTGTCGGGCGGTGCGGAATAGGGCCACGGCGGGGTCCGGGGGCCCGCGGTCGGCAGCACCGCCCACTCCAGCCCCGCGAGCGACAGCAGGTCGGCGTGGGCGCTGGGAGCGGCGAGGTGGATCGCGGCTGCGGGGTGGGCGCGCTCCAGCGCCCGGAACGCGGGAACCGCCGTGAGGAAGTCGCCCAGGCCCAGGGCGCGCAGCACCAGCAGGCGCGGCCGCGCCTCCCCGCTGCCGCGCTGGGGGCCCGTGGCCGCCGCGGCGCCGCTCATGGTGGCGCCGCTACCGCAGCCCGTGCGGGGCAAACGCGCGGGCCCGGGCGGAGCGCCGCCCGGGCCCGGATCGGCGGGCGTGCCGGGTCAGGTGTTGGCCCGGCTTCCGCTGATCGATGCCAGCACCGACGAGGGGTCGCGCTCGACTGCGAGGTCGCCCAGCGAGACGACGCCCACGACGCGGTCGGCGTCGATCACCGGCAGCCGCCGCACCGCGCTCTCGCGCATGATGCGCACGGCCTCGTCGATGCTGTCGTCGGGGCCCACCACCGACAGGCGGCCGCTGAGGGCGCCGCCGGCCGTGGCGGTGCCGCAGTCGGCGCCGTCGGCGACGCAGCGCACCACGATGTCGCGGTCGGTCAGCACGCCCAGCGCCGAGTCGTCCTCGGTCACCACCACGTCGCCGATGTCCTTGTCCCGCATGATGACGGCGATCTCGTACAGCGTCGTCTGCGGAGACACGGTGTAGGGAGGCTGGGTCATGATCTCCCGAACCTGCTCGGCCATTGGATCCTCCTGCGTTGCGGCTGTCCCGGATACCGGGTTCGCCCAGGGGGCCCGCACCCCCGCCCGCCGCTCCGGCGCCGGGCGGCGGCGTCCGGGTCGCTCCTCGGCCTCTGCGCGCCCACTACCGCGGTCTCGCGGGGCCAAACCACGCCGCGCGCCGCTCCCGCGGCGGCCCGGGCCCGGACGCGCCGGGGCGAAGCCCTGGTTAGGCAGGCGTCGCTGCGGGTAGCGGCGCGCTCGCCGATCCGGGACCGGTCGGGCGGTACCGGACGGCGGGGGAGAGCAGGAGGACGGCGATGGCCCTGGAGCGCGGTGAGCGGGCGAAGCTGGACCGGATCGGCCGGCACCTCGCCCGGGAGGACCCCGACTGCCGCCGGCGCATGCGCGCGTATTCCGAGCGGCTCGCCCGAAACGCCGGAGAGGCCGACCGCGAGCCGGCGCCCTGGGCGGCCGTCCTGCTGGTGTGGGCGGCCGTGCTCACGTCGGCGCTGGTACTTCTCGCCGCCACGGTCGGCGCCGTCTGAGCACCCGACCGCCGCGGCACCCCGCTTCGCGCGCCCCCGGGCCCGGACCTGCGGGTACCCGAGCGGCCGCGTCCACGCCTTCACGAATGACCCGGCCTGTGCCCGGGCGAGACGAACGGAGTCCCGATGACCCAGACCGTGCAGTCGGAGCGCGAGGCCTCGCATGAGCGCGGTCCGATCGCCGGCGGATCGACCTTCGTCAGCTGGATGTCCTCCACCGATCACAAGGTGATCGGCAAGATGTACCTCATCACCTCGTTCGGGTTCTTCGTCGCGGCCGGCGTGATGGCGATGCTGATCCGCGCCGAGCTGATGTGGCCGGGCATGCAGGTCGTGACCCACGAGGGCTACAACCAGCTGTTCACGATCCACGGCACGGTCATGATGCTGCTGTTCGCGACCCCGCTGTTCGTGGGGTTCGCCAACGTGATCGTGCCGCTGCAGATCGGCGCGCCCGACGTGGCCTTCCCGCGGCTCAACATGTTCAGCTACTGGCTGTTCCTCTTCGGCGGGCTGATGGTCGTCGGCGGCTTCCTCACGCCCTCGGGAGCGGCCAGCTTCGGCTGGTTCGCCTACACGCCGCTGTCGGACGAGGTGCGCTCGCCCGGCCTGGGCGGCGACCTGTGGGTGCTGGGCCTGCTGGTGTCGGGCCTGGGCACCATCCTGGGCGCGGTCAACTTCCTGACGACGATCGCGGTGATGCGCGCGCCGGGGATGACCATGTTCCGGCTGCCGCTGTTCACCTGGAACACCGTGTTCACCGGTGTGCTGATCCTGCTCGCGTTCCCGGTGCTGACCGCGGCGCTGGCGGCGCTGGCAGCCGACCGCATCCTCGGGGCCCAGGTCTACGACGCGTCCCACGGCGGGGCGATCCTCTGGCAGCACCTGTTCTGGTTCTTCGGCCATCCCGAGGTCTACATCGTCGCCCTGCCGTTCTTCGGGATCGTCACCGAGGTGATCCCGGTCTTCTCGCGCAAGCCGCTGTTCGGCTACGGGGGGATGGTCGCCGCCACGCTGACGATCACCGGGCTGTCGATGACGGTGTGGGCCCACCACATGTTCGCCACCGGCGCGGTGCTGCTGCCGCTGTTCTCGTTCCTGTCGTTCCTGATTGCCGTGCCGACCGGAATCAAGTTCTTCAACTGGATCGGCACGATGTGGCGCGGCCAGCTCACCTTCCCGTCGGCGATGCTGTTCTCCGTGGGGTTTCTGGTGACGTTCCTGTTCGGCGGGCTGACGGGGGTGATCCTGGCCTCGCCGCCGCTGGACTTCCACGTCACCGACTCCTACTTCGTCGTGGGCCACTTCCACTACGTGCTCTTCGGCACCGTGGTGTTCGCGATGTTCTCCGGCTTCTACTTCTGGTGGCCCAAGATGACCGGGAAGATGCTCCACGAAGGACTGGGCAAGGCGCACTTCTGGTCGCTGTTCGTCGGGTTCCACACCACGTTTCTGGTCCAGCACTGGCTGGGCGTGGAGGGCATGCCCCGCCGGTACGCCGACTACCTGCCCTCCGACGGGTTCACCGCGCTCAACATCGTCTCCAGCATCGGGTCGTTCGTCCTGGGCGCCTCGACGCTGTTCTTCCTCTGGAACATCTGGCACACGGCGCGCACCGCGCCCAAGGTCGAGACCGACGACCCCTGGGGCTACGGGGGCTCCCTGGAGTGGGCCACCTCGTGTCCGCCGCCGCGGCACAACTTCACCACGCTGCCGCGGATCCGCAGCGAGCGGCCGGCGTTCGACCTCAAGTTCCCGCGTGTGCCGCGGCCCGAGAACACCGCGAACGCGGTGGAGAACTGAGGACGCGGTGGAGAGCTGAGCGAGAATCCCGCGCAGTGCCGGGCTGGGCAGGCCGGGGCGCCCGGCGGAGCGCTGAGGGGCGCGCGGACGCGGCCGGGCGCTGCGGCGAGCGGCCCGCGGCGGTGGCTCGGGGCGCAGCCCGGTCGGCCGCCCGCGACTACAATCGGGCGGCGTCGGCGGCCCCGATCAGCGCGCCCGGCACGCTGTGCCGAAGGGCGCGCCCGCGAGACCGGGACGGACGGTCTCGCGGGCGCGGTCAGGGTGCCCGGGGGCCGCTCGGCGGCGCCCCGCGCGGGTGGCCGGGCAAGCCGCGCCCCCCTCGGCGCGGGCGGCGGCGGGGTGCGGCGCCGGGAGGGCGCTGCCGCGGCGGTGCCCGCCGGCGCGGGCCGGGCGCGGTACCGGTACGGCCGCCCCGGATTCCGTATTTGGTTGAGGATTGAACGATCTGGCGGGAATTCTACCCGCTCAACGCGCCGCGGCCGAATCGTGCCGGACGCAACCGCCCGTGGGTGCGCCACGCCCCCGAGGGCGCGGCGCACCGTCGGTCACTGCTTCGTGGCGTGCTCGGGACGCACCGAGATCACGATCCGCTCCTCGTCCGGCGCGGCCCACGGGTAGCGGTCCCGGCCGAGGTAGCGCTTGGCCAGGTGGTCGATGAAGGCGTTGCCGTCGTCCTCCTCGATCGACTCCACCCGGCCGCGCACCTCCACGTAGCGGTACGGGTCGTCGGGGTCCTGCACCGACATCGCGATGCGGTCGTCGCGCAGCAGGTTGCGGTACTTCTGCCGACCGCGGGTCTGGCTGAAGCGGACGTGGTCGCCGTCCCAGTCGATCCAGACGGGGTTGGCCTGCGGCTCGCCGTGCGGACCGAGCGTCGCCACGTGCGCGAAGCTGGGTTTGTGCAGAATGTCTTCGCGGTCATCGGGGATGGTGTTCATGCGGCTCCTTTCAGCGGCGGTCACACGCGGCTATCCCCCTATCACGACGCGGCCGGTCCAAACGTCCTCCGTCCCGGTGGGGGCGGAGCCGCTGCGCAAGCGCCCCGCCTGCCCCCTCGGCGCGCCCCGGCCTGACCGGCGGTTTCGCCGACGGGGCCACGGGTAGCGGCGGTCCCGGAGGCGACCTCGGCGCGTGGCGGAGACCGCGCGCCGCGCGCCGACGCTGAGACCGAACGCGGGGAACGGAGTGATGTTCCATGTCCGCCGAGCGGAACGCACCGCCGATCGCGGGCTATGAGGGCCTGCCCGTCGGAACGCTGCAGCATCGCGTCCGCGCGCTGACACAGGAGCAGATGCGTGACCTGATCGACTACGAGGCCGCACACGCCGACCGGCCCCAGGTGCTGGAGATCCTCCGATCGCGGCTGCGGGAGCTGGAGAACGGCGCCGAGCCCTCCGGCGGCGACCAGGACTTCCACCCGGAGACCCCGCAGGCGGCCCGGGGCGGATCGGAGGTCGGCACCGGCGGGCAGGCGCCCCCGGGCAACCCGCCGCCGCACGGCGTGCCCGCCCAGCCCGCCAAGCCCAAGGGCGACAATCCGCCCGGCCCCGGAAACGGGTGAGGAAGAGCCTGCGAACACGGCCACCGGGGCGCCCGAACAGCGGGGCGCCCCGTTCCATGAGGAGGTCCCGGCGATGACACACGACTTCCCTGGGGGAGGCGGAGGCTACGACCCGCGCTCCTTCGAGGAGTTCCTGGCGCGCTTCTTCGGTTCCGGCGGCGCGCGCCGCGCCTCGCACCGCGTCGACCTGTCCAAGCTGATGGACACCGCCACCCGGGAGGTGGTGTCGGAGGCGCTCGCGCGCGCCTCCCAGAGCGACCGGACCGATCTGGACGCCGCCCACCTGCTGTGGGCGGTGCTGCGCTACGCGCCGGCGCGCGAGCTGGTCCAGCGCACCGGGGCCGACCCCGAGGCTCTGGCGGCGTCGGCCGGGAGCGAGGCCGAGCGGGCACCCCAGGCCGGGCCGGGCGTGCCGGCGCTGACCCCGGCGGCCAAGCGCACGCTGCTCGACGCCCACCAGATAGCGCGGGCGATGGGCCGCCCCTTCATCGCTCCCGAGCACATGCTCTTCGCCCTCGCGGTCAACGGCGAGTCGCGGATGGGCCGCATGCTCGCCGAGTCCGGCGTGACCCCCGAGTCGCTGCAGTCGGCGGCGAGCTCGGGTCCCGCGCCCGCGGGCGCCGGATCGCAGAGCGGCACCGCCGCCCAGCAGGAGAGCACGACGCCCAACCTGGACGAGTTCGGCACCGACATCACCGCCCTGGCCGGCGAAGGCCGGCTCGACCCGGTGATGGGCCGCGAGTCCGAGGTCGAGCAGACCATCGAGGTGCTGGCGCGCCGCCGCAAGAACAACCCGGTGCTCATCGGCGACCCGGGCGTGGGCAAGACCGCCATCGTCGAAGGCATCGCCCAGCGGATCTCCGACAACGACGTCCCCGACACCCTCAGCGGGCGCCGGCTCGTCCAGCTCGACCTGGCCGGCGTGGTGGCCGGCACGCGCTACCGCGGCGACTTCGAGGAGCGGGTGCGCAACATCATCGAGGAGATCCGCAACGACGACAAGCTGCTGATCTTCATCGACGAGATGCACACCGTCGTGGGGGCGGGCGGCGCCGAGGGCGCGATGAGCGCGGGCAACATGCTCAAGCCGGCGCTGGCCCGCGGCGAGCTGCACATGATCGGCGCCACCACCCTCGACGAGTACCGGCAGAACGTCGAGAAGGACGCGGCGCTGGAGCGCCGCTTCCAGCCGGTGCTGGTCTCCGAGCCCAGCGTCGCAGACACCGTGGAGATCCTGCGCGGCCTGCGCGACCGCTACGAGGCCCACCACCAGGTGCGCTTCAGCGACGACGGGCTGGTGGCGGCCGCCGAGCTCTCCGACCGCTACATCTCCGACCGGTTCCTGCCCGACAAGGCGATCGACCTGGTCGACCAGGCGGGCGCGCGGGTGCGGCTGCGCGCCAAGCGGCCCAGCGTCGACGTCCGCGAGCTGGAGGAGCGCCTGCGCGAGCTGGAGGCCCGCAAGGAGCAGGCGGTCCGCGACGAGGACTACGAAGCCGCCTCGCAGGCCCGCGACGAGATCAACCGGACGCGCGAGTCCATCGCCGAGGTGCGCGACACCGGGCCCGAGCAGGTGCCCGTGGTCGGGGTCGAGGACGTCGCCGAGGTCGTCTCGCGGATCACCTCGATCCCCGTCTCCCAGCTCACCCAGGAGGAGCGCGAGCGGCTCACCGGGCTGGAGGAGCGGCTGCACGCCCGCGTGGTCGGCCAGGACGAGGCCGTCACCGCGGTCGCAGAGGCGGTGCGGCGCTCGCGCGCCGGCCTCGCCTCGCCCGATCGGCCCATCGGCAGCTTCTTGTTCCTGGGGCCCACGGGTGTGGGCAAGACCGAGCTGGCGCGGGCCCTGGCTGAGGCGCTGTTCGGCTCCCAGGAGCAGATGATCCGCTTCGACATGAGCGAGTTCCAGGAGCGCCACACCGCCGCGCGCCTGGTCGGGGCGCCCCCCGGTTACGTCGGCTACGAGGAGGCCGGCCAGCTGACCGAGGCGGTGCGGCGCTCGCCCTACTCCGTCATCCTGCTCGACGAGATCGAGAAGGCGCACCCGGACATCTTCAACCTGCTGCTGCAGACGCTCGACGACGGGCGGCTCACCGACGGGCAGGGCCGCACCGTCGACTTCCGCAACACCGTGGTCATCATGACCAGCAACCTGGGGTCGGAATTCATCACCGGCGGAGGGCCGATCGGATTCATCGGCGCCGAGGAGGGCGAGCGCGACCGCGCCACCCGCGAGCGGATCATGGCGCGGCTGCGCGACGAGTTCCGGCCCGAGTTCCTCAACCGCGTCGACGAGATCATCGTGTTCGCCCAGCTCACCGAGGACGAGCTGGCGAAGATCACCCGGCTGCTGCTGGAGGAGACGGCGCGCAGGCTGCACGCCCAGGACATCGGCATCGAGTTCACCGACGACGCGGTGCGCTGGCTGGCGGCGACCGGCCACCAGCCCGAGTTCGGCGCCCGGCCGCTGGCGCGCACGATCCAGCGCAGCGTCGGCAATCCGCTGTCGTCCCGGCTGCTCAACGGCGAGCTCGCGCCGGGCGACCGCGTGACGGTGCGGGTCGGCGAGCAGGGGCTGGACTTCAGCGTGGACACCAGCACCCGCCGCACCGCGGAGAGCCGCCCCGCGCAGGCGTGACCGCCGCGCCGCGGCCCCGGCCGGCCGGGCCTTCGGGCGGGCCCGGCCGGGCCCGCGGCCGCTGTCCGGCGCTCGCCCCGCCGGCGCCCGGGGCCGGAGGCGCACCGGCTTGAACGGGCCGGACGAGGCGGGTGTCGTGAGGTCCTCGTGCACGCCGCCGGACTCGGCGGCGGATTCCGGCACGCCGCCCCCCGGTGAACCGCGCCGCCGGCACTCCGCGGTGGCGCCACCCCGCGGTGGCGGCGGCGATGCGCATCGCGGGTGAGCGGCTCCCGACCCCTGTCGCGGCCCAGGCCGCCGAGGACGGCCTCGGCGCGCGGGCCGCCGGCGTTCAGCGGCGGGCGCGGCGCTTTCCTGCAGACCGCCCGGTGCCTCCGGCGGCGCCCCCCGCGACCCGCTCGCCTTCCGGTACTCATCCCGCACTTCGTCACACAGCGTGACCATAGTGCCCGATGCGGGAGGGCACCCGTTTCAGCGTCGCTGCGATTGGTAGTCGACTGATCGTGCCCACAGGGCGGGGCGTCCACCGCCGCACGAGGCGGGGGCCACGGGGGGAAGGAGTCGACGGACCATGAGGTTCCTCGGTGTCAACGCCGTTTTCCACGACCCGGCCGCAGCGCTCGTCGTCGACGGCTCGATCGTGGCCGCGGCCGAGGAAGAGCGGTTCAACCGGCGCAAGCACGGCAAGCGCCCCGTGCCGTTCTCGGCCTGGGAGCTGCCCGAGCAGTCCATGCGGTGGTGCCTGGAGACCGCCGGACTGGCGCCCGAGGACCTCGACGGCGTCGCCTACTCCTACGACCCCTCGCTGGTCCGGCCGGAGGGGGAGCGGCTCGACCCCGCCTGGGAGGACCTGCGCACCCTCTACGCCCGGCGCGCGCCCGTGTTCCTGGCCACCGCGCTGCCGGGCCTCGACTCCGCCCGGGTGCACCACGTGCCCCACCACGTCGCGCACGCGGCCTCGGCCGGGCTGGCGGCCCCGCCCGCGGGCGGCGGGCGCGACCGCGCCGTGCTCACCGCCGACGGCCGCGGCGAGGACACCGCCCACCTGCTCGGCGCCTACCGCGGCGGCGAGCTGGAGATCCTGGCGCGCCAGAGCCTTCCGCACTCGCTCGGGCTGGTCTACGAGGACCTCACCGACCACCTCGGCTTCCAGCGCTCCAGCGACGAGTACAAGGTCATGGCGCTGGCCTCCTCGGGGACGCCCCGCTTCATCGGCGCCCTGCGCGAGATGATCGCCCCCACCGGCGACGGCGGCGTCCGCGTCGGACCGATCGACTTCGCCGCCTTCGCCAAGCGGCGCGCGCCCGGCGGCGAGGTGACCGCCGACCACGCCGACCTCGCCGCCGGAATGCAGCGGCGCCTGGAGGAGGTCCTGCTGGAGCTGGCCTCCTGGCTGCACCGCGAGACCGGCCTGCCGCGGCTGGCCATGGCCGGGGGAGTGGCGCTGAACTGCGTCGCCAACACCCGCATCGCCGCCGAGGGCCCGTTCGAGGACGTCTGGGTGCAGCCCGCCGCCGGCGACGCCGGAACCGCGCTCGGCGGCGCACTGCACCTGGCACGGCAAGCGGGCGAGGACGTCGCCCCCATGACGGGCGCGGACCTGGGGCGCGGCTGGAGCGAGGCGGAGCTGGCGGGCGCGCTGGAGGCGGCCGGCCTCGACTACGAGCGCCCCGACGACATCGCCGACACCGTCGCCGCCGCGCTCGCGCGCGACGAGCTGGTCGCCTGGTTCCAGGGGCGCAGCGAGTACGGCCCCCGCGCGCTGGGCCGCCGCTCCCTGCTGGCCAACCCGACCGATCCCGCCAACCTCGACCGCATCAACGCCGTGAAGGGCCGCGAGAGCTTCCGCCCCGTCGCACCGATGGTGCCCGCCGAGCGCGCGGGCGAGATCTTCGCCCGCGGCCCGCTGCCCAGCCCGTACATGCTGTTCGTGCACGACGTCGCCGAGCACTGGCGCGACCGCATCCCCGCCGTCGTGCACACCGACGGCACCGCGCGGGTGCAGACCGTCGAGCCCGGCGACGAGGTGCTCCACCGGCTCCTGCACCGCTTCGAGGCCCGCACCGGCGTCCCCGTCGTGATCAACACCAGCCTCAACACCGCCGGGCGGCCCATGGTCGACAGCCCCCGGGACGCCCTGGAGTGCTTCGGGTCCTCACCGGTGGACCTGCTTGCCATCGGGCCGTTCGCGGTGCGGCGCTCCCGGCTGAACGGGAAGGGCTGACCCGTGGACCGCGCATCCGCCGCCGCGCGGGCGGAGAAGAAACGGGCGCCCGCCTACGCCGTCGTGGTGCCGACGGCGGGCCGCCCCGAGCTCGAGCGCACCCTGCGCCCGCTGCTGGCCGCGGGCCCCTGCGCGCCCGCCGAGATCGTCGTCGTGGACGACCGGCCCGCGCCGCAGGGCCCGCCGCCCGGCGTCGACCCCGGCGTCGGCAACCTGCTGCGCTCGGGCGGGCGGGGCCCGGCCTGCGCCCGCGACGTCGGCTGGCGCCGCACCGCCGCACCCTGGGTCGTCTTCCTGGACGACGACGTGGCTCCCGGCGACGACTGGCCCGCCGAGCTGGCCGCCGACCTCGCGGCCTGCGGCGACGGCGTCGGGGGATGCCAGGGCCGCATCGAGGTCCCGCCGCCCCGGGGACGGCGCCCCACCGACGCCGAGCGCGGAACGCTGGCGCTGGCCCGCGCCCGCTGGATCACCGCCGACATGGCCTACCGCCGCGCCGCCCTGGCCGCCGCCGACGGCTTCGACCGCCGGCTCAAGCGCGCCTACCGCGAGGACACCGACCTCGCGCTGCGCGTGCTCGACGCCGGCTACGCCCTGGTCGCCGGGACGCGGCGCAGCGTGCACCCGATGGTCCGCGACGCACGGCTGCTGCGCAGCGTGGCCGCGCAGGCGGGCAACGCCGACGACGCGCTGATGCGTCGCCTGCACGGGCCCCGCTGGCGTGCACGCGTCGGCGAGCCCCCGGGCCGGCTGCGCCGCCACGTGGCGGCCACGGCGGCGCTCGCCGGTGCGGCCGCCGCCCCGCTGCTCGCCCCGCTGTTCGGCCCGCGGACCTCGGCAGCGGCCGCCGCCGGGCTGGGTTCTTTGTGGCTGGCCGCCACGGCCGAGTTCGCCTGGCGCCGGATCGCGCCGGGCCCGCGGACCCGCGACGAGACCGTGCGCATGGCGGTGACCAGCGCGCTCATCCCACCGGCAGCGTGCGCGCAGCGGGTGGCGGGGGAGTGGCGCCACCGGCGAGCCCGGCCGCACCGCGAACGGCACGTCAAGGCCGTGCTGTTCGACCGCGACGGCACCCTCGTCCACGACGTCCCCTACAACCGCGACCCCGGCCTGGTGCGGCCGCTGCCGCACGCGCGCGCCGCGCTGGAGCGGGCGCGCACCGCCGGACTGCGTGTGGGCGTGGTGACCAACCAGTCGGGCGTCGCCCGCGGCCTCATCACCCCCGCCGAGCTGGAGGCCGTCAACGCCGCCGTGGAGGAGCGCCTGGGCCCCTTCGACGCGTGGCGGGTCTGCGTCCACGGCGAGGACGACGGCTGCACGTGCCGCAAGCCGCGCACCGGCCTGATCGAGGCCGCCGCCGCCGACCTGGGCCTCAGCCCCCGCGAGTGCGCGGTCATCGGAGACATCGGGGCCGACGTCGAGGCCGCGCGCGCCGCCGGCGCCCGCTCCGTGCTGGTGCCCGGCCCGGCGACGCGCGCCGCGGCGGTGGCGGCGGCGCCCGAGACCGCGCCGCGGCTGACCGGTGCCGTGCGCCGCCTGCTGCGGGACGGTGCGGCATGACCGCCGCCGAAGGGCGCCCGGCGCCGCGCGGCGGCACCGTGCTGGTGGCCCGCATGGACAACGTCGGCGACGTGCTGCTGGCGGGCCCCGCCGTGCGGGCGGTCGCCGCCGGTGCCGATCGCCTCGTGCTGCTCGCCGGCCCGCGCGGGCGCGCCGCCGCCGAGCTGCTGCCCGGGGTGGACCGCGTCCTGGAGTGGTGCGCCCCCTGGATCGACCCCGAGCCGCCGCCGCTGACCCGCGACAGCGCCGACGAGCTCGTGGCCGCCGTCCGGGCCGAAGCGCCGTCGGCCGCGCTCGTCCTCACCTCCTTCCACCAGTCGCCGCTGCCGCTGGCCGCGCTGCTGCGGACGGCGGGGGTGGGCTGGATCGGCGCGGCCTGCGAGGACTACCCCGGCTCCCTGCTGGACCTGCGCCACCGGACCGACCACACCCGGCCCGAGGCGGCGCGCATGCTGCGCCTGGCCGAGGCCGCCGGGTACCGGCCGCCGCCCGGCGACGACGGCAGGCCGCGCGTGCGCCGCCCGCTGCCACCCACCGCCCACCTGGCGGGAAGCCCCGGCTACGTCGCCGTGCACACCGGCGCTTCGGTGCCCGCCCGCGCCATACCCCCGCAGCTGGCCGCCGGCACCGCGGCGTCGCTGGCGGCCCGGGGCCGGCGCGTCGTGGTCACCGGGACCCACGGCGAGCGGGCCGAGACCGCGGCCGTGGCCGGCGAGGCCGGCGACGCCGGCCTGGACCTGGGCGGACGCACCGGCCTCGCGGAGCTCGCCGGCGTGCTGGAGTCCGCGTCGGTGCTGGTCAGCGGAAACACCGGCGCGGCCCACCTGGCCGCGGCCGTCGGCACCCCGGTGGTCTCGCTGTTCGCGCCGGTCGTGCCGGCCTCCGCCTGGGCGCCCCAGGGCAGCCGGGTGCGGCTGCTCGGCGACCAGGACGCGCCCTGCCGCGGCACCCGCGCCCGCACCTGCCCCGTGCCCGGCCATCCGTGCCTCAACCGAGTGACTCCCGACGACGTCCTCGACGCCGTCGACGACCTGGACCGAGGAGCGCCGTGACACTGCAGCGGTCCCGCCCCGCCGAGCGCCGCGAGCCGCGGCGCCCGTCCACTCTGCGCGTGCTCCTGTGGCACGTCCACGGCTCCTGGACCACCTCCTTCGTGCAGGGCCGGCACCGCTGCCTGCTGCCGGTCGACGCCGACCGCGGCCCCGACGGCCGCGGCCGCGCCCGTACCTGGGACTGGCCCGGCGGCGCCGTCGAGGTCGCGCCCGAGCGGCTCGCCGACGAGCCCGTGGACGCGGTCGTGCTCCAGCGCCCCCACGAGCTCGACCTCGCCGAGCGGTGGCTGGGCGGGCGCCGCCCCGGACGCGACGTCCCCGCCGTCTACGTCGAGCACAACGCGCCGCGCGGCGGCGTCCCCGACACCCGCCACCCCCTCGCCGAGCAGTCCGACATCCCCATCGTGCACGTCACCCACTTCAACGACCTGTTCTGGGACAGCGGCCGCGCGCCCACCGCCGTCGTCGAGCACGGCGTCCTCGACCCCGGCCACCGCTACACCGGCGAGGTCGAACGGGCCGGCGTGGTGGTCAACGAGCCGCTGCGCCGCGGCCGCGTCACCGGAACCGACTTGCTGGCCGGCTTCTCCCGGGCCGCCGCCCTCGACCTCTTCGGCATGGGAACGGCCGGCGCGCCCGCCGCGCTCGGCCTGCCCCCCGAGCGGCTGCGCGCCTACGAAGACCTCCCCCAGCACCGCCTGCACGCCGAACTGGCCCGCAGGCGCGTCTATCTGCACCCCGTGCGCTGGACCTCGCTGGGACTCTCCCTCATCGAGGCGATGCTGCTGGGCATGCCCGTCCTCGCTCTGGCCGCCACCGAGGCCGGCGAGGCGATTCCCCTGGACGCGGGACTCGCGACAACCCGTGTCGACGCATTGCACCGGGCGCTGGGCGAGCTCGTCCGCGACCCCGCCCGCGCCGCCGAGCAGGGCCGGGCCGCGCGCCGTGCGGCCCTGCGCCGCTATTCCGTCGACCGGTTCCTCGACGACTGGGACCGGATACTCCAGGAGGTGACACGGTGAGAATCGCCATGGTCTCCGAACACGCAAGCCCGTTGGCGGCCCTCGGCGAGCAGGACACCGGAGGGCAGAACGTGCACGTCGCCGAGCTGGCCGCCGCCCTGGGCGCACGCGGCCACGAGGTCGTGGTCCACACCCGCCGCAGCGGGCCCGACGAGCCCGAGAACGTCGAGCTCGCGCCCGGCGTCCGCGTGCACCACGTCGACGCCGGACCGCCGCACCCGCTGAGCAAGGACGAGCTTCTGCCCTACATGGGCGAGTTCGCCGAACGCCTCGCCGAGGCGTGGCAGCGCGACCGCCCCGACATCGTCCACGCCCACTTCTGGATGAGCGGGCGCGCCGCCCTGGACGCGGCCGCGCCGACCGGCACCCCCGTGGTGCAGACCTTCCACGCCCTGGGCACCGAGAAGCGCCGCCACCAGGGCCCCGACGACACCAGTCCCCCCGAGCGGGAGAGCGTCGAGCGCGCCGTCGCGCACGGGGTCGACCGGATCGTCGCCACCTCCGGCCAGGAGCGCCGGGAGCTGCGCACCTGGAACGTCGCCCGCAACCGGATCGCCGTGGTCCCCTGCGCCGTCGACTGCGAGGCCTTCCGCCCCGAGGGGCCCGCCGCCGAACGCGGCGACCGCCCCCGCATCCTCACGCTGGGCCGGCTGGTGCCCCGCAAGGGGATCCGCACCGCAATCGGCGCGCTCGCCGGGGTGCCCGACGCCGAACTCGTGGTCGCGGGCGGGGCCCCGCCGGAGCGGATCGACGAGGACCCTGAGATCGCCGCACTGCGCGCGTCCGCGGAGGAGGCCGGTGTGGCCGACCGCGTCGTCTTCACCGGCGGCGTGCCCCGCTCGCGGGTGCCCGAGCTGCTGCGCTCGGCCGACATCGCCGTCAACGTGCCCTGGTACGAGCCCTTCGGCATGAGCACCGTCGAGGCCATGGCCTGCGGCGTACCCGTCATCGCCTCCCACGTGGGCGGCCACCTCGACACCGTCGTCCAGGGCGTCACCGGCCGGCTCGTCCCGCCGCGCGACGCCCGCGCCCTGGCCTACTGGATCCGCATGCTGCTCGCCGACCCCGTCACGCGCGAGAGCCTGGGGATCGCGGCCGCCGACCGCGCCGCCGTGCGCTACACGTGGCCGCGGGTGGCCCGCCAGACCGAGGACTGCTACGCGAGCGTGCTGCGCGAACGCGGCCGCGAGGTGCCCGAACCGGCGGGCGAAGCCGCCGCCCTGGCCGCGGGAGGTGTCTGATGCATCCCCGGCTGAAGCGGCTGAGCGGCGCGCTGGAGGGCGTCGACAGCGAGTGCGCCGTGCGGTGGGGCCGCATCCTCGGCGAGGAGCTGCCGCGCGGGCGCCGGCTGCTCGCCTGCGGCAACGGCGGCAGCGCCGCCGAGGCCCAGCACCTCACCGCCGAGCTGACCGGGCGGTTCGCCACCGAGCGCATCCCGCTCTCGGCGATCTGCCTGCACGCCGACACCTCCAGCCTCACCGCCATCGCCAACGACTACGGCTACGGCCAGGTCTTCGCCCGCCAGCTGCGCGCCCACGCCCGCCCGGGCGACATCCTGATATGCCTGTCCACCAGCGGCAGCAGCGAGAACGTGGTCGCCGCGGCCGCCACCGCAGGCGAGATCGGCCTGCGCACCTGGGCGCTGGCCGGCGCGTCCCCCGGCGCGCTGCAGGCCGTGTGCGAGGAGAGCCTTGCGGTCCCCTCGCCGGACCCGGCCACGGTCCAGGAGGTCCACCTCTCGCTCATCCACCTGATGTGCGAGGAGGTCGACGCCGTCTGCGGCGCGGCCGCGCCGGCCCCCCGGCGGGCCGGGCTGTCCGCGGAAGGGGCGGCGTGAGCCGCGCCCGCGGGCCGCTGGTCGTCGTCGGCGACGCGTTCCTCGACGTCGACGTCGTCGGCGATCGCCGCACCACCGGGCACGGCCAGGACGCGCCGGTGCTGGAGGCCTGCGGGGCCCGGCACCGCCCCGGCGGCGCCGCCCTGGCCGCATGGCTGGCGGCCCGCGACGGCCACCCCGTCGTGCTGGTCTGCTCCCTGGGCTACGACGGCCCCGGCGAGCGCGTCGCCGAGCTGCTGCAGGACGCGCTGACCCTGGTGCGCCTGGACCAGTCCGGGGCCACCCCGGTCAAGTCGCGCATCCGGGCGAACGGGCGGACCCTGCTGCGCGTCGACGACGGCGAGGGCCGCCCCGACACCGCGGGCGACCACGCACGCGCGGCCGAGGTGATCGGCCGGGCCGGCGCCGTGCTCGCCGCCGACTACGGCCGCGGCGTGGTCGAACTGCCCGCCGTCCGCGAGGCGCTGACCCGCGCCGCCCGGCGCCGGCCCGTGGTGTGGGACCCGCACCCGCGCGGCCCCGCGCCCGTCACCGGTGCGGCCCTGGTCACCCCCAACGCGGCCGAGGCCGGCGCCGGGGCCGCCGACCCCGAGCGGGCCGGCGAGATCGCGGCGCGCCTGGCCCGCACCTGGCGGGCGGACTCGGTCGCGGTGACCCTGGGCGGCGAGGGCGCCGCCTGGGCGCCGCCGGACGGGCCGGGCCGCTTCTTCCCCGCACCGGTGAGCGTGTCCGAGGCCGATGCCTGCGGCGCCGGCGACCGCTTCAGCGGAACCGCCGCCGGGGCCCTGCGCACCGGCGCCGACACGGCCGACGCCGTCGCCGAGAGCGTCCAGGCGGCCTCCCGGTTCGTCGGCAACGGCGCCGCGGGCGCCACGGCGGAGTCGGGACCCATGGCCGGGGCGCTGCCACTGGGCCTGGGGGAGAGCGCCGATGCGCTGGCCGAGCGCGTGCGCCGCAGCGGCGGCAGGGTCGTCGCCGCCGGCGGGTGCTTCGACGTGCTGCACGCCGGGCACGTCAGCCTGCTGCGCCGGGCACGCTCGCTCGGCGACTGCCTGATCGTCTGCCTCAACAGCGACGCCGCCGTGCGCGCGCAGAAGGGGCCGCACCGGCCCCTCACCTGTGCCCAGGACCGGGTGCGTGTGCTGTCGGAGCTGGAGTGCGTCGACGCGGTCACCGTCTTCGACGAGCCGACACCGGTCCGGGTCGTCCAGCGGCTGCGGCCCGACGTGTGGGTCAAAGGCGGCGACTACGCGGCCGAGGAACTGCCCGAGCTGCCCGCCGTGACCGCCGGCGGCGGCCAGGCGGTCATCCTGCCGCTGCTTCCGGGGCGCTCCACCAGCCGCATGGTGGCCGCCCGCAGCCGCACGCCCCCCTGAGCACCGCCGGGGCGCGCCCGCACCACGCCCCCGTGCGCGTCCGCCCAGACGGTCGAGAACACGAGGTGGAGGGAGTACGCAAATGCGACCGCTCGGAAACACACTGATCACCGGTGGCGCCTCCGGCCTGGGAGCCGCCGTGGCCCGGGCCGTGGCGGAGGAGGGCGGTCGGCCGCTCGTCGTCGACCGCGCCCGCCCGGCCGAGGGCCTCGACTACGACTACGTGTGCGCCGACATCGCCGACCGCGCCGAAGCCGAGGACGCCGTCCAGCGCTCGGCCGACCGCGCCGGCGGCCTGCACGCCGTCGTCAACGCGGCGGGGATCGACGCCTGCGGGCCGCTGGACAAGGTCGACGCCGACGACTGGGAGCGCGTCGTCAAGGTCAACCTCATCGGCACCGCCTCGGTGGTCCGCGCCGCCCTGCCCCACCTGGAGGCCTCGCGCGGCACCGTGGTCGACTGCGCCTCGACGCTGGGCACGCGCGCCGTCCCCGACGCCACCGCCTACTGCGCCTCCAAGGCCGGCGTCATGGGCTTCACCCGCGCACTCGCCGCCGAGACCGCCGGGCGCATCGGCGTGACGCTGCTGGTCCCCGGCGGCATGGACACCGCGTTCTTCGACGACCGCCCCGAGGCCTACCGGCCCGGTCCCGACGCCCGCCTCAACCAGCCCGAGCACGTCGCGCGGGCCGTCGTCTTCGCCTTGGCCCAGCCGCCCGGGTGCGAGGTGCGCGAACTCGTCGTCTGCCCCTCGCAGGAGACGTCCTGGCCCTGACCCGGGGCCGCTTCGCCGGTGCACCGCGAGCAATGGGGGGATCATGAGTCAGGCACACATCGGCCGCGCCGTCGTCACCGGCGGCGCCGGTTTCGTCGGCTCGCACCTGTGCGAGCACCTGCTGGACGCCGGCGCCGAGGTCGTCTGCGTGGACAACTTCGCCACCGGCTCCGCCGCGAACGTGCGCCACCTGGCCGACCGCGCCGGGTTCAGCACGCTGGAGGCCGACGCCACACACCCGCTGGTGGTTCCCGGGCGCGTCGACACCGTCTTCCACCTGGCCTCGGCGGCGTCGCCGCGCGACTACCTGCGCCTGCCCGTGGAGACCCTGGAGGCGGGCAGCCGGGGCACCCGCAACGCGCTGGACCTGGCGGCCGAGCACGGTGCCCGCACCGTGCTGGCCTCCACCAGCGAGGTCTACGGGGACCCGCTGCACCACCCCCAGCACGAGAGCTACTGGGGCAACGTCAACCCGGTGGGCCCGCGCAGCGTCTACGACGAGGCCAAACGCTACGCCGAGGCCCTGACCATGGCCTTCCACCGCTCCCGCGGCGCCGACGTCGGCATCGCCCGCATCTTCAACAGCTACGGGCCCCGGATGCGCCCCGACGACGGCCGCGCGGTCCCGACCTTCATCCGCCAGGCGCTGGCCGCAGAGCCCATCACCGTCTCCGGCGACGGCATGCAGACGCGGTCGGTGTGCTATGTCGACGACACGGTGCGCGGCCTGATCGCCCTGGCCCGCTCCGGCATCGTCGGCCCGGTCAACATCGGCAGTCCGCACGAGCTGTCCATGCGCCGGCTCGCCGAGCTGGTGCGCGGCGTCTGCGGCTCCGACTCGCCCATCGTCGCGGTGGGGCGTCCCGCCGACGATCCGCGGTTCCGCCGCCCCGACACGTCGCTGGCGGCCCGGGCGCTGGGCTGGCGCCCGCTGGTGCCGATGGAGGAGGGGCTGCGGCGCACCGTCGCGTGGTTCGTGCGCACCCGGGCGGCCGCCGCGCCGGGGGAGGACCGTACGGTGGAACCGACCGCGGGCCGCGCCTGAGCCCGCAGGCCTGAGCCGCAGCAGGGTGGACGGCACCGCACGAACGGGTCCCCGGGGCGCCTCGGCGCCCCGGGGACCTGCGCGTGAAACCGTCGGCCGATCCCTCAGACGTCGGGTACCAGCTGCTTGCGCAGCTTGGCCAGGGACGCCGAAAGGGTCCGCGAGACATGCATCTGCGAGAGGCCGACGATCTCGGCGATCTCGGCCTGGGTCTTGTTGCCCGCGAACCGGAGGAGCACGATCCGCCGGTCGCGCGGCGAGAGGGTTGCCAGCGCCGGCCGCAACGACGCCCGGTCGGCGACGTTCTCCAGGTCGTGGTCCTCCTCGCCGAGCGTGTCGCCCAGCGTCTTGTCCTCCTCCTCGGCCCCGTAGGGCACGTCGAGGGACAGGGCGCTGTAGGCCGACGAGGCGTCGATGAGCTCAAGCGTGTCGTCGACGCTCATCTCCAGCCGTTCGGCGATCTCGGCGACCGTGGGCGAGCGGCCGTGCTCCTGGGCGAACGACGAGGTCACCCGGTTGAGCTCGGGCCGCTTCTCCTGATACTTGCGCGGCACCCGAATCGCCCATGTGCGGTCCCGGAAGTGGCGCTTGACCTCTCCGGTCATCATAGGCAGGGCGTAGGAGATGAACTCCTTGCCGTAGTCGGGATTGAAATCGCGGATCGCCTGGACCAGGCCGACTGTCACAACCTGGCGCAGGTCTTCCTCGGGCTCACCGCGGTTGCGGTAGCGGCGGGCGATGCGGCGTACGACCGGAGCATGCAGATCCACCAGGTTCCGATAGATCTCATCACGCTCGGCCGGGCCCGCGGACCCACCCTTGAGCTGCGCGAACAGTTCCCGCGTGCGGGTGTAGTAGGCTTCGTCGGTTTTGCTGTTCCCTCGGGAACTGCGCGGACGCGGTACTGCGGTCTCTCGTTCGCGGAGCGTGCTCGATGCGCTCATCGTCAACGTTCCTTCTGCGATCGGAGTTGACCACCGACCACATGCCCCCGGATCGCACGGCATGTTGTGCACCATGCCGGCGATGTGGCTCCCCCGTACTGTGCGGTGGGTCACCGCAGCGGGGGCCGGGACGCACATGATGGCGTCGTAGGCCGCGCTGTCGGACCTCCTGCACAACACGTTGACCATATCGAGATATGCGCGATTAAGCCAGCCCGCCCCCGTCCGATTCCGCCCGGTTTTGCGCTTAATTAACGCGTGAGATTACGAAGCCGCAGGGTAGACGGGGTGAGGACAACAGTGGTCTTTGCCATAGGAAATCTCACGCAATCGCTTTCCTTCGTCAGGCGGTGTGTGTGTTTATGGGGGGTATCGGGTAGTGGGCGACAGCGCGGATCCCGAGCGGCGGCGCGGCGCGCCGGATCGCGGCATGCGACCGCGTGCGGAGGCGAACCCGGCGGGTGCGCGGGTGGGGGTCGTCGTGGCCACCCGCAACCGCCGCGCGGACCTTGCCCGGACATTGCGCCGGCTTTCCTCGGCCTGTCCGGACGCGCCGGTCACCGTGGTCGACAACGCCTCCAGCGACGGCACCGCCGACCTCGTCCGGTCGGCCTCGCCCGGCGCCGGCGTGGTGGAGCTGGCCCGTAACCGCGGATGCGCCGCCCGCAACGACGGCGTCGCCGCCAACCCGGCCCCCTACATCGCCTTCTGCGACGACGACTCCTGGTGGGAGCCGGGCGCACTGGAGCGCGCCGCGGCCGCCTTCGACGCCCATCCCCGCCTGGGCCTGGTCGCCGCGGCCACGTTCGTCGGCGAGGACGCGCGCCCCGACCCGATCAACGAGGAGCTGGCCGCCGGACTGGGGCCGGCCCCGCGCGGCCTGCCCGGCCCGCGCGTCCTCGGCTTCCTCGCCTGCGCCGCGGTCGTGCGCCGCGAGGCGTTCCTCGACGCCGGCGGGTTCAGCGACCTGCTGTTCTTCACCCACGAGGAGGCCCTGCTGGCTCAGGACCTCGCAGCGCTGGGCTGGGAGGCCTGCTACCTCCCGCAGGTGCGCGCCCGCCACCACCCCTCCGCCGACCGCCCGCCCAGCGCCTGGCGGCGGCGCCTGGACCTGCGCAACCGCGTCCTGGTCTGCTGGATGCGGCGCCCCGCCGAGCGGGCGCTGGCCGAGACCGCCCGGCTGGCGCGCGCGGGCAGCCGGGAGCCCGCGGCCCGGCGCGCCGTGGCGGGCGGCGACCGCGGCCTGCCGCGCGCGCTGGTGCAGCGGCGACGGCTCCCGCCCCGCGTCGAACGCGACCTGCGCCTGCTGGAGCGGCGGTGAGCCGCCCGGGCCGCCCCGATCCCCGTGTGGGCGCGGTGGTCATCACCCGCGACCGCCGCGGCGAGCTGCTGGGCGTCCTGGAACGGCTCACGGCCCTGCCCGAGCGGCCCCCGATCGTGGTGGTCGACAACGGCTCGCGCGACGGCAGCGCCGACGCCGTCGCCGCGTCCTTCCCCGATGCGGCGCTGCTGCGCGCGGGGGCCAACCTGGGGGCGGTGGGCCGCAACCTCGGAGCCGAGGCACTGGATACCCCCTACATCGCCTTCTGCGACGACGACACCTGGTGGGAGCCGGGATCGCTCGCGCTTGCGGCCGACCTGCTGGACGCCCATCCGGACGCGGCCTCGCTGACGGCGCGGATCCTGGTCGAGCCGTCGCTGCGCGAGGACCCCATCACCCCCGAGCTGCGCGACTCGCCGGTCCCGGCCCCGGCGCACCTGCCCGGCCCCGCCCTGCTGAGCATCCTCGCCGGCGCCTCCGTCCTGCGCGCGTCGGCGTTTCGGGACGCCGGGGGCTTCCACGAGCGGCTGTGGCTGGGCGGCGAGGAGGAGCTGCTGTCGCTGGACCTGGCCGCGGCCGGGTGGTGGATGTGCTGGATCGAGGAGATGCGGGTGCACCACGCCCCCTCCCGCGCCCGCGACAGCAGGGCGCGGCGCCGCCTGGGCATCCGCAACACCCTGTGGACGGCGTGGCTGCGCCGTCCCGCGGGCGCGGCGCTGCGGCGCACCGGACGGGTGCTGGCCTCGGTGCCCGGGGATGCGGCCAGCGCGGCGGCGGTCGCCGAGGCGCTGGCCGGGCTGCCGTGGGTGCTCGGCGAGCGCCGACCGGTGCCGCCCCGGGTGGAGGAGGGGCTGCGGCTGCTGGAGGCGCCGCAGGGCCGCTCGGCGGCGCGGCGCTACATCGGCTGAGCGGGTGCGGGGGACCGGGAGGGGGCGGGAAGGAAGGGGGTCAGTCCACGGGCGAGGTGGGGTCCTCGCCGGTGAGGGCGATCTTCTCGGCGAGTTCGGCGAGCTTGACGTTGAGCTTCTGCGAGGCCTCCCGCAGGCGCTCCCAGGCCTGGTCGGCGGTCATGTGGTGGCGCTCCATGAGGATGCCCTGGGCCTGGCCGATCGTCTCGCGGGTGTCCAGGGCGCGGCTGAGGTTGGCGATGTGCCGGTTGGCGGCGAGCGCGGAGGCCGCCTGCGCCGAGTAGATGACCCCGACCTCGTGGGCGTCCTCGCCGAAGGACTGCGGGCGCGCCGCGTAGAGGATCAGTACCCCCAGCGTCTCGCGCGCCGTGAACAGCCGGAAGCTCAGCAGGCTGCCGATGGGCAGCTTGGCGGCCTCGGCGGCGTATCTGGGCCAGCGCGTGGAGGAGGTGAGGTCGGGGAGGTAGACGTAGGTCCCCTTGCTCATCGAGTCCAGCGACGGGCCTTCGCCCAGCTCCAGTTGCAGCGCGTCGCTGCGGCGCACGATGTCGTGGGTGCACACCGGGGTCTGCAGACTGGTCCGCGACTCCACCAGGCTCACGCCGGCGTAGTCGCATCCGGGGACGGTGGTCACCGCCAGGTCCACCATCCGCTGGAGCGTCGCGCGCAGGTCCGGTTCAGCGAACAGCGAACGCACCACCTCCGCGAACCCCCGGGGTGAGGGAGAGTGGTCCTTGTTGAGCATCGCACGCCCTCCTGTGCCGTTATTCGAGCGCCGACTCGAATCGCCCCTCCGGTGCGGAGCCCGCGCACAGCACAAGCGCTCGGCCAGGTGACCGAATGGCTCCGCAGTGTGAGAATCGAGGTGCGACCGATCCGGTCGTTGGCCTTCCCGATCGAATGCGAGTATTGCCCGCACTCCTTGCCTGTGTCAACGACTGTACCTGCCGCCGGACGGCGTCGATTCGCGGACCCGCGGACCCCGGGGGTCTCCGCGGTCTCCGGCGGTGCGGGCCGGAGGACCTGCGGGGCGGCGATCGGCTAATCCGTCGTCCGCGGCCGTTTCCGGAGAGGCGGCGCAGCGATCCGATCGGCTGCGCGGCGGGCCGCGCGATTCCATGCGGAATCCGCATCGAATCGCCGCCCGGCCGTAGTCGGGACCTTCGTCCCCGCCACCCGCGGATTCGCCACAGAATTCCCCATGCGGGGTTCAATCCCGTGCAAACGGAAAGCGGGCCCGGAAATGTGCGCAGGACCACCGGGATTGGCGGCGGCCCGCGTGTTCCGCCGCGGAACGCGCTTGCCCGCCTGTCCCCTCGCTTGCGGTGTTCTGCGGGCGTGCCGGACGTCCCGGCCGCACCGGGGTTCGGGCCGGCGCCCGGTCCGCTCGGACCGGGCACCGACCCGGGGAGCCCGGCGGCGTCGCTCTGCCGCGGGCGCCCCGCGTCGGCTTATGCGTCCCGCGCGTGGGCCGGGGTGCACCCGAGCGCGCCGTTCGCGACGGGCGCTGCCGCGGCCCCGCTGGCTAGCCCTCGCCGTGGAAGCCGAACTCCTCGGGCGAGGGCCGCTCGACGTCGCCGGCCTCGGTGATCTCGCCGCCGGCGTTGTCGGTGACGCGGGCCTCCTGCAGGGTTTCGGGCTCCTTGCCCGCGCGGAACTCCATGACCAGTGCCCCGGAGTATCCGCCGTGGTCGCCCTCGGAGGAGGCGAACGGCACCAGGCCCGGCCCCGACCAGTCCTGGCCGTGCACGGCGTCGATCAGGCTCTGCCGAGTGGGGTCCTCGCCCGCCGCCATCAGTGCCTTGGACATCAGGGTGGCCTGCACCATGCCGTAGACCGTGGTGTTGGTCATCGGCCTGTCGCTGTCGGCGTACTCGTCGTAGATCCCGGCGTACAGCTCGATCCAGGGGTCCTCCTCCTGGGTGACCGCGGGCAGGTAGCCGGTGTAGATCATCCCGTCCAGCAGTTCCTCGACGGGCAGGTCCTCGTTGCCGGCCTCGGCCGCGAACTCCGAGAGCAGGCCCTTCAGCGTCGCGGTGTCGGCGCCGATGGTGCTGACCACGAACTGCGGGTCGTAGCCGATGCTCGCCGACTCCAGTATCGCCAGGGCGGTGAACGCCGGGATGCACGAGCACACCACCACCTCGGCGCCCTCCTCCTTCAGCGCCGCGATCTGCGGGCCCAGGTCGGTGTTGCCGGAGTCGTAGGACTCCACGGCCACGCGCTGCTCGGCGATGTACTGCTCCAGGCCGGCCTCGGAGTCGGCGCCCACGTCGTCGTTCTGGTGCAGGTAGCCGACCTTGGCGTCGGGCAGGTTCTCGGCGATGTACTGCCCCTGGATCTTGGCCTCCTTGGTGTAGTCCACCTGGAAGCCGTAGGTCAGCGGGTACTTGTCCGGCTGGTTCCACATCAGCGCGCCCGAGGACACGAACAGGTCGGGCACGCCCTCCTTGTCGAGGAAGTCGACGACCTTGGAGTGGGTGGGCGTGCCCAGGCCGCCGAGCATCGCGAAGATCTCGTCGTTGTGCACAAGCTCCCGGGTCACCTCGATGGTGCGGGCCGGGTCGTAGGCGTCGTCCTTGACGACGTAGTCGATCTCGCGTCCGTTGACGCCGCCGTTGTCGTTGACGTAGTCGAACACGGCTTGGGCGCCGATGGAGATCTGGCTGTAGCCGGGGGCGGCCGGTCCGGTCAGCGGCTGGTGCGAGCCGATCTTGATGCTGCTGTCGGTGACGCCGGTCGAGACGTCCAGGTCGGCGGCCGCGCCTTCCTGCACTTCGCCGGCTCCTCCGCAGGAGGTGGCCAGCAGGACCGCCGCCGTCAGGGCGGCGGCCGGGGCGATGCGTGATCTCATGTTTTCTCCCGGGCGGTGGGTCGGGGACGGGGTGCGGGCGGGGTGCGGGGTGGGTTGGTCAGCGCCCGCGGCGGACCAGTCCGGCGAGGCTGCGCAGCATCCCGTGCAGGCCGTGCGGCCACACGAGCACGACGACGATGAGCAGCACGCCGAAGAACACGATCGGCAGGTTGTTGGCGACGTCGGTGTCCAGGGACAGCGCGTGGGCCAGCTCCTCGCCCCACACCTCCACGTAGACCAGGGCGACCGCGCCGAAGAAGGCGCCCCACATGCTGCCCAGCCCGCCCAGCACCAGCGCCGCGAGCAGGCTCAGCGACAGCGTCACCGTGAAGGAACTGGGCGTGGCCGTGCCCAGCAGATAGGCCTGGCAGGCGCCGGCGAGCCCGCCGGCGCCCGCGCTGACGACGAAGGCGATCACCTTGGTGCGGCCCACCGGGACTCCGGCCAGGCCCGCGGCCGCCTCGTCGTCGCGCAGCGCGCGCATCCGCCGGCCCAGCCGTCCCGCGCTGATCGTGGCCAGCACGACCAGGCAGACCAGCGTGGTCAGCCACACCGCCGCGGACTGCCACTGGGTGTCGGTGACCACGCCCGCCAGAGCGGCGGGCGCGCCGCGGGTGGAGAAGGCCAGTCCGTTGCTGCCGCCGAGCAGCTCGGGGAAGCGCACCGTCAGCGAGGGCAGCCCCACGGCCAGCGCCAGGGTCGCGCCCGCGAGGTAGGGGCCGTGCAGCCGTGCCGTGGCGGCGCCGACCAGTACCCCGGCCGCGCAGCTCAGCACCACGGTGATCACCATGTTCAGCCACAGGGGCAGCGCGGGCTGGTTCAGCACGAGCAGCGCCATGGTGTAGGCGCCGATGAACATGAACGCGCCGTGGCCCAGGGAGATCTGCCCGCTGTAGCCGATGAGCAGCTGCAGGCCGGCGATGGCCAGCATGTAGTAGCCCACGCTGCCGATACGCAGGTCGCCGGTGGGTCCGGTGACCCCCATCAGCGCGACGACCGCGGCGAAGGCGGCGGCCGCGGCCAGCGGGAACCGCACCAGGGCCGGAAGCGCCCGCCAGCGGTTGGCGAGCGAGGGCGCGGCCGAGCCCGGGGCCGGGGCGCCCCGGCCGGTGGACGCGTGGTTGCGCAGCGAGACCATCACTACACCTTTCGCGCGGTCGGGCGGGAGAACAGGCCGTCCGGCCGGATGCTCAGCACCAGGACGAGGACGGCCAGCGCCGCCAGCGTGGTCAGCTCCGGCCCCGCATAGCCGGAGACGTAGGACAGGCACAGGCCGAGGAGCACGCCGCCGGCCAGGGCGCCGAAGGGGTTCTCCAGCCCGCCCACGACCGCGGCGGCGATGGCGTAGATGAACACGGCGTCGAGCACGTTGGGGAAGATGAACGGCGGCGCCGCCAGCATCCCGGCCAGCGCGCCGATCACCGAGGCGATGGCCCAGCCGGTGGTCAGCATCAGGCCCACCCGCACGCCGCTCAGCCGCGCGGCCTCGGGGCGGAACGCCGCGGCGCGCATCCGCAGCCCCAGCGGGGTGAATCGGTACAGCCCGAACAGCAGCAGCGCCGCGCCGCCCACCGAGGCCAGCGCGAACCAGTCGGAGGGCGAGAACCGGCCGCGAAAGCCCAGCGGGTAGGAGAACGAGTGCGGCTCGTTGCTCCAGATCATCCCCGCCAACCCCTGCAGGACCAGCAGCAGGCCCAGCGTGACGATGATGGCGCTGAGCGGGGAGCGCCCGTGCACCGGGCGGATCAGCAGCCGCTCGGTGGCGGCGCCGAGCACCAGCCCGGTCGCCAGGGCGGCGCCGAACCCCAGCCAGTAGCTGCCGGTGGCCTGCGAGACCGTGTAGGCGATGTAGACCGAGATCAGCGCCAGCGCCGGCTGCGCGAAGTTCACCACGCGGGTGGCCTGGTAGATGATGACCAGCGACAGTGCGAGCGCCGCGTAGACCGCGCCCGCGGACAGACCGCTCAATGTCAGGTCGATGAAGTGGTCCACGGATCTCCCTCTTCTAAAAGCCCAGGTAGGCGTGGCGCATGCGGTCGTCGGCCAGCAGCCGGCCGGCGTCCTCGGCCATGGCGACCTCGCCCTGGTTGAGCACGAGGCCGTGGTCGGAGACCGACAGCGCACTGCGGGCGTTCTGCTCGACCAGCACCACCGTCAGGTCGCGTTCGGCCCGCAGGTCCAGCAGCATCCGCATGATCTGCCGGGTGACCAGCGGCGCCAGACCCAGCGAGGGCTCGTCCAGCAGCAGCACCCGCGGGCGGGCCATCAGCGCCCGGCCCAGCGCGAGCATCTGGCGCTCACCGCCCGAGAGCGTGGCGGCCGGGCGCGACACCCGCTCGCGCAGCGGGGGGAACAGCTCCAGCACCTCGGCCGCGCTCCGGGCGCGGTCGCGCCGGCCCGCGCGCCACAGCCCGCCCAGGCGCAGGTTCTCCTCGACGGTCAGCTCGGCGATGACGCCGCCGCCTTCGGGCACGTGCGCCAGGCCGTGGCGGACGTGGCGCTCGGCCGGCAACCGGGTGATGTCGGCGCCGTCCAGCAGTACCCGGCCGGACTCGGCGCGCTTGAGGCCGCTGAGCGTGCGCAGCAGCGTCGTCTTGCCGGCCCCGTTGGCGCCCAGTACCGCGCAGATGCCGCCGCGGGGCACGCTCATGCTCACCCCGTTGAGCGCGGTCACCGCGCCGTAGCAGGCGGTGAGCCCCTCCACGCTGAGCATCGGCCGTTCAGCCATCGGTACCCGCCTCCTCGGGCTCGCCCAGGTAGGCCTCGGCCACCGCGGGGTCGGACCGGATGCGCTCGGGCGGGCCCGCGGCGATCACCTCGCCGAAGTCCAGCACCACGATGTGGTCGCAGACGTCCATCACCAGGTCCATGTGGTGTTCGACCAGCAGCACGCCCATGCGCGAGCCGAAGGACTTGACGGCCGCGGCCAGGGCGGCCATGTCCTCGCCGGACAGGCCGCCGGCGGGCTCGTCGAGCAGCAGCAGCTCGGGTTCGGCGACCACCGCGCGGGCCAGCGCCACGCGCTTCTGCACGCCGAAGGGCAGGGTGCCCGGCATCGCCCGGGCGGCATGGGCGGCGCCGAACTCCGCCAGTGCGGCCATCGCCCGCTCGCGCAGCCGCCGCTCGTCGGAGTGGTAGCGGCCCAGGCCGGTGAGCATGGCGAACGCGCCCCCGCGGCAGAGCCGGTCGGCGCCGACCATGACGTTGTCCAGCGCCGAGAGCCCGGGGAACAGGTTGAGGCCCTGCAGCGTGCGGGCGATGCCCAGGTCGGCGAGGTGGTGGGGGCGGTGCCGGCGCAGCCGGCGGCCCTTCCAGGAGACGGAGCCGCTCTGCGGGCGCAGGACGCCGGAGACGACGTTGAACAGCGTCGTCTTCCCGGCGCCGTTTGGCCCGATCAGCCCGACGACGCTGCCGGGCGCCACCGACAGCCCCACGTCGTTGAGGGCTGTCAGGCCGCCGAAGCGCACGGTCACCCCCTCGGCGGTGAGCAGGGGGTCCGGCGTTGTGGGTCTCATGCGCTCTGCTTTCCGTGCCGGGTCGGAGTCCGCTGCGATACCGACCGGTTGGCATGTATGGGGTAGTCGTCCGCCGCTGCGGAGGGAACGGCGGGTCGTGGTTCGAGGGACGGTCGCGGGGTCCGTGGGCGCACCCCGCGGGGTGCGCCCACGGACCCCGCGCGGTTCTCAGCGGAAAATGCGGGCCAGGTCCACCCGCGAGCGGATGTTGAGCTTGCGGAAGATCCCGCGTAAGTGGTGTTCGACGGTGCGGGGGCTGATGAACATGTGCGCGGCCACCTCGCGGTTGGTGGCCCCTTCGGACACCAGCAGCGCGATCTGGTGCTGCTGGGTGGTCAGACCGCGGTCGACCCGGTCGGAGCCGGCCGCGGGCTCGGGGTCGCCGATCGCCCGCAGCTCGCCGCGGGCCTGCTCCACCCACAGCCGCGCGCCGATCCATTCGAAGGTCTCCAGCGCCTCGCGCAGGTGCTCGCGCGCGCGGCCAGGGAAGCGGTTGCGGCGCAGCGTCGTTCCGTACAGCAGCGCGGTGCGGGCCCGCTCCACGTCGTCGTCGCCGCACGCCCGGTGCAGCCGCAGCGCCTCCTCGAAGAGGTCGGCGGCCTCGTCCGGGGCAGCCAGCAGGCCCCGGCAGCGCGCCGCGACCGCCTGGCTGCTCAGGCTGCCGGTCGCATCGGCCCACGCCTCGAAGGGCGCCAGCGCGACCTCGGCGCGGCCGTGCTCGCCGGTGCGCACGCAGGCCTCGACGAACACCGGCGCGGTCAGCAGCCGCATCGTCGGGTGGCCGTAGCCCGCACCGGCGTGGTTGAGCACGCGCAGCCGCGAGAACGCGCTGTGGGCGTCGCCCTGGGCCAGCTCCAGCAGGGCCAGGGCCCACGAGCTGAGCGCGATCGGCAGGCCCAGGCTGTTCTCGCACGAGCGCTCGGCCACGGCGCGCGCCCGTTCGTGGCAGGTCTCGGAGTCGCCCTGGATGGCGGCGAGCAGGCTCAGCGCGGCGAGGTGGTGGGTGGCGCAGTTGCGCTGGCCGGTCTCGCGGGCCAGCCGCAGGCCCGTCATGCAGTTGCCGATACCCGAGGGGAACCTGCCGCTCCAGAACTCCGAGTAGACGAGGAACTCCAGCGCCTGGGGCACGACCGCCAGCGCGCCCCGGCGCCGGGCCACCGCCACCGCGCGGGTCGCCAGCGCGTGCACCAGCGGCGCGTCGCCCAGCCGCAGTCCGGCGATGCTCGCCCAGATCAGCTCGGCCGGGGTGTCGACCTCCTCGGCCAGGTCGGTGGCGCGCCGCAGCGGCTCGACCGCGCCCGCGTAGTCGCCGGCGAAGCTGAGCGCGCAGCCCTCCATGTAGGCGAACGCCAGCCGCATGGCCGGCGGGTCGTTGTCGCGGGCCAGCGGCGCCAGCCGGCGCGCCGCCGCGGCGTGGCGCACCGGGTCGCCCGCGAACGACGCGGCGTCGGCGGCGCGCATCAGCGAGCGCACCGCCAGCTCGCGGTCGTGGGGCAGCAGCTGCTCGGCGGTGGACAGCAGGGCGTCGGCGGTGTCGATCGCGTTGCCTTCGCGCAGCCGGACCTGGCCGCGGATCAGCTCCAGCACCCCGGCCTGGCGGGGGGAGACCGCGTCGGGCTCGGCGCGCTCCAGCAGCTCCGAGGCCCGCTCGGGCATCCCCGACAGCCACGCGTCCTGGGCCGCCGTGGACAGCCGGCACGCCCGCAGCCGGGGGATCGGGGTCAGCTCGGCGGCCTGCTCCAGCGCGGCCGAGGCCACCGAGTGGCCGTTGAGCTCCTTGGCGGTGTCGGCCGCCGCGGCCAGCTCGGCCGCCAGCTCGGAGTCGGGCCCCTCGGCGGCCGCGGCACGGTGGCGGGCGTAGCGCGAGGGCTCGCGCTTGGGGTCGACGACGCGGGCCAGGCGGGCGTGGGCGGCGCGGCGCCGCACCACCGGGGCGGCCTGGTAGGCGGCCGTGCGCAGCAGCGGGTCGGTGAAGACCACCCGGGCGCCGTCGATGCGCACCAGCCCGGCGTTCTCGGCGGGTTCGAGGTCGCCCACGGTCGTCTCCGGCCGCCCCGCGGCGCGCACGAGGTCGTCGGCGCCGCAGTCGGGGTCGGCCGAGGCCAGGAGCAGCAGGTGGCGGGTCGGCTCGGGCAGGTGCTCCAGCCGCGGTGCGTAGGCGCCGCGCAGCCGCGCCGGCAGCGGCAGGGTGCGCGGCAGGGACCGGGCGCCCGAGAGCTGGTCGCGGGAGAGCGCCGCCGCGAAACCGCGGGCGGCCAGCGGGTTGCCGTGGCTGGCGCGCACCAGTTCGGCGCGGACACCGGCGGCGATACCGCCGGGCGCGGCGTCGCCGAGGACCTCGCTGACGGCCGCGTCGGAGAGCGGGCTCAGGGTCGCGGCGGGGATCCCGGGCACCGCGGACTTGGGCGCGTCGTCGCGGGCGGCGAAGACCACCGCCACCGGGTCGGTGCCCAGCCGGCGCGCGGCGAAGGCCAGCGCGTCCAGGGACGCGGAGTCCATCAGGTGGGCGTCGTCGACGCAGACCAGCAGGGGAGCGGAGTGGCCCAGCAGGCACAGCGTCCGCAGCACTCCGATGGAGAGCGGGAAGCGGTCGCTCTCGGCCACGCGTCCGGTCTCCATCGCCTGCTCGATGGCCGCGGCCTGATGCGCCGGCAGTTCGCCGATGCGATCGGCGACCGGGCGCAGCAGGCGCTGCAGGCCGGCGAAGGGCATCGCCGACTCGGACTCGGTGCCGGCCGAGCTGAGCACCATCGCGCCCTTGAGGACCACGGAGTCCTGCGGCGCCCGGCTGCGGTTGACCTGCGGCGTGCGCGCCACCTCGCAGGCGTGGTCGAGCAGGGCGGTCTTGCCGATGCCCGGGCCCCCGCAGACCAGCAGTGCCGCGCCTTGGCCGGCGCGGGCGCCGTCCAGGGCGTCGGTGAGCATCCGCTGCTCCGACTCCCGGCCCCGGAGGCGGATTCCGGGAGTCGGCGGGGGATTCGCTGTGGGCACGCCCTCAAGTTACACAGCGCTCGATCCTGTCGACAGGTGACCGGGGACACACTGGTGATTTCACCGATAGGGCGCTGCGTGAGGCGGCGGGTGCGGCTGGTAGCGGCGGCGCGGCCCGCGCCGGCGGGTCGGCCGGAGGGTGCTCCGCCGCCCGCGCGGGCCCGGTCGGTGCCCACATCGGCGCCCTCGGCGCCACCGCTCCGTCAACGACACACGGCGAACACTTGTACGAATTTTACTCCGCCTCCGGTATGCTCTGGGTCACACCCGCCGCCTTGCAGGCGCAGTCCCGCGGCGGCGCGCGACCACCCGGCGGGCCGCCGACCACGGTGCGCCCGCCCACGTTCTCCACTGCCTGCCGAGCACTCACCTCTTGGGGCGATCATGACGTATCTCCTGGTCATCGGGACACGCAAGGGCCTGTTCACCGCAACCGCCGAGGACCGCCGCACCTGGCGGATGCGCGGCCCGCACCGCCTGGACAGCGCGGACTACGCCAACATGGCCGGCATCTACGCGGTGGGCATCGAGCCCGGCACGCGGCGGATCCTGGTCGGAGCCGAGAGCTCCCACTTCGGGCCCAGCGTGTGGTCCAGCGACGACCTCGGCGCCACCTGGCACGAGCCGGACCGGGCGCCGATCGCGTTCCCCGAGGACGTCGACGCCACCTTCACCCGGGTGTGGCAGCTCGCCTTCGGCGACGAGCCCGGCACCGTCTACGCCGGGGTCGAGCCCACCGCGCTGTTCCGCTCGACCGACGGCGGCGAGAGCTTCGAGCTGGTGCGCGGCCTGTGGGACCACCCCCACCGCGGCGACTGGTGGCCCGGCGCGGGCGGGGCCGCGATCCACACCGTGATCCCCGGGCGGGTCAGCGCCGACGGCACCGACCCGCGGGCCATGACCGTGGCCATGTCCACCGGCGGGGTGTACCAGTCCCGCGACGGCGGCACCGCCTGGAACCCGGCCAACCACGGCATCACCGCCGTCTTCCTGCCCGAGGAGTACCCCGAGTACGGCCAGTGCGTGCACAAGGTCGCGGTCGGCAGCGACGGCGAGTTCTACGCCCAGAACCACCACGGCGTCTTCCGCAGCACGGACCCCGCCTCGGGCTGGACCCCGATCGCCGACGGCCTGCCCACCGACTTCGGGTTCTCCTTCGTCACCCATCCGCACATCCCCGGGTCGGGATACGTGTTCCCGGTGGTCAGCCAGGAGGTGCACCTGCCCCCCGACGACCACCTGGCCGTCTACCGCACCGACGACGCGGGCCGCAGCTGGCGGCCGGCCGCCAAGGGGCTGCCCGAGGACCCCTACTACGGGATCGTGCTGCGCGACGGCGCCTGCACCGACGGCGCCGCCGACCCCGGCTTCTACTTCGGCACCCGCAGCGGCGACGTCTACTGCACCACCGACTCCGGCGGCGAGTGGACGCAGGTGGCCGCGCACCTGCCCGACGTGCTCTGCGTCCGCGCGACGGAGGTGTGAGCCATGGGTGTGACGGTCGTCCTCCCGCAGGTCCTGCAGAGCGACGCCGGGGGAGCCTCCCGCGTCGACATCGCGCTCGGTGCCGCGGCGCCCGCCGGCGCAGCGGCGCCCACCGCCGCCCCGCCGGACTCCGCGCCCACCCTGCGCGCCGTCCTCGACGAGCTCACCCGCCGCCACCCGGGGCTCGACCGCCGGATCCGCGACGAGCAGGGCCGCCTGCGCCGCTACGTCAACGTCTTCGTCGACTCCGACGAGTGCCGCGCCGTCGGCGGCCTCGACACGCCCGTCGCCGACGGCACGGAGGTCCGCGTCCTCCCGTCGGTGGCCGGCGGCTGACCCGCGCTCGGGTCGGCCCGACCCGCCGCGTGCCCCGACCGGCGCCGGCCCGGCCGGGCGCCGCGAACGCGCTGCGCAGGGCCGCCGCCGCTCCTCCCCCGCAGAGGGGAGGCCGGCGGCGGCGATCCGCTCTGCGGGGGGAGGCCCGGCGGCGCGGCCCCCGGCGAGAGTGGGAGCCCTCGGCAACCGGTGCGGCCGCTCGGCCGCCGGAGTGAGGGAGAGCGCGATGACGACGGCACGATCCGGGAACGGGTCCGCGGGCGGGGGCGCGCGCAGCCGCCAGCGCGGGTGGCTGCGCTGGACGCCGGTGGCGGCGCCGCTGTGGTCGCTGGGATACGCGCTGGTGGCGCTGCTCTGGGCGCTGACCGCGGGAGGCCCGCCCGTGGAGTCCGCCGGCGACCCGTCGCTGGGTCCGCTGGCCGTCCGCTTCGGCCCGGGACCGGCGTGGGCGGCGGTGCTGCTGGCGGGCCTGCCCGCCGCGGCGGTGGGCGCGGCCATGCTGAAGGGCGTGCGCACCGGGCGGCGTCTGCTCCTCGCCGCGGGCGCACTGGTCGCGGCACTGCTGCTGCTCTGCATGATCGACGTCCGCCTGCTGATGCTTCTGGGCTACGTGCCCTACGGACTGGTCGGCGTGGTGGCCGGCAGCGACGTGGGTGCGGTGTTCCTGGCCCAGGCGCTGACCCGGGACATGCTGCACCAGGTGGTCTGCCTGGCCGGCGGGCTCCTCTGGGCGGCGGCCGCCCTGGCCTACGCGCGGCGCAGCAGGGGCGGGTGCGTGCACTGCGGGCGCACCGGCCGGGCGCACGGGTGGACCTCGCCCGCCGCCGCGGCGCGGTGGGGGAGCGTCGCGGTGTACGTCGCGATGGCGCCGCCGCTGCTCTACGCCGCCACCCGGTTCGCCTGGTGGCTGGGCATCCCGATCGGGATCACCCGGGAGTTCCTGCGCGAGGGCCAGGCCGACGGCTCGTGGACCTCGGGCGCGTTCCTTGCGGGCTTCGCCACCGTCGGCGCCGTGCTGACGCTCGGGCTGGTCCAGCGCTGGGGCGAGGTCTTCCCCCGCTGGGTGCCGGGACTCGCCGGCCGGCGAGTCCCGGTCGCGCTGGCCGTGGTCCCCGCCTGCGTCGTGGCGGTGCTGGTGTTCGTCGGCGGCATCGCGATGGTCTCGGGCTATGCTGCCATGGCCGGCGGTGCCGCGGATGCGAGCGGTCCGTTCGGGGCCGCGGTGCTGGCGGGCCTCATCGCCGTGCTCTTCCCGGTCTGGGGCGCGGCCCTTGCCGCCGCCGCGCTCGCCTACCACCTGCGCCGCCGCGGCGCCTGCGCCGACTGCGGACGCGGCGTGGCGCGTCCGTCCCCCGCACCGGCGAACTAGCGGCACGCGCGCCGGTCCGGTGCCGGGCGGGCCGGCCGCCTCCGCGGGGGTGGGGGCGGAGGCGGCCGGCGGTGCGCTGCCGCCTCAGGCCGAGACCGGGCGCGAGCCTGCTCCCGCGTGAACGGGGAACCGCGCCAGGCCGCGGATCGTGGTCGTCCGGCGCCGCCGCGGCGCTTCCGCGGCCCGCAGGTGGGGGAAGCGCCGCACGAGTGTGCGCAGCGCGATCTCCCCCTCCAACCGGGCCAGCGGCGCGCCGAGGCAGTAGTGCGCGCCGCCGGAGAAGGACAGGTGCTCGCCCGCGTTCTCGCGGGTGAGGTCGAACCGCGCCGGATCGGGGAAGACCGCCGGGTCGCGCCCGGCCGCCCCGACCAGCACCAGCATCGGGGTGTCGCGCCGGACGGCGCGCCCGGCGATCTCGACGTCCTCGTGGGGGAAGCGGCCGACCAGTTGGACGGGGGAGTCGTAGCGCAGCGCCTCCTCGACCGCCCGGGGTGCCAGCCCGGGATCGGCGCGCAGGGCCTCCCACTGGTCGCGGTGGACCATCAGCGCGGCCACCGCGTTTCCGATGAGGTTCACCGTGGTCTCGAACCCGGCCACGAGCAGCAGCTGCGCCATGGCGTGCAGCTCCTGCGCGGTCATCCGCTCGTCGTCCACGGCGGAGACCAGGTCGCTGACGATGTCGTCGCGCGGGTCGCGGCGGCGCTCCTCGACGAGCCTGCCGAACATCGCGTCGATCTCGGCCGAGGCCCGCATGAGCTCGCGGTACCGGCGCAGGCTGCGCGCGCCGTCCAGCGAGGCGCCCAGCGTGTTGCCGTAGTGGAGGAACCGCTCGCTGTCGGCGCCCTCGATCCCGAGCAGCTCGGTGATGACCGCGATCGGCAGCGGTGCGGCGAAGTCGCGCATCAGGTCGAAGCGGCCGCGCGGTTCGACCGCGTCCAGCAGCCGGTCGGCGACGCTCTGCACCATCGGCCGGTACGCCGCCATCCGGCGCGGCGAGAAGGCGGGCCGCGCCAAGGCGCGCAGCCGGGCGTGGTCCGGCTCGTCGCGCTGCAAAAACGACAGGTCGAGCAGGTCGAAGTCGGGCAGCGGATACTCGCCGACGGGCCGCACGCCGATGCGCCGGTCGCGCAGCACGCCGCGGGCGGTCTCGTGGGAGGCGATCGTCAGCACGCCGACGCGGCTGCGCTGGACGGGCTCCCCGGCGTGCATCCGCGCGTAGACGGGATAGGGGTCGAGGCGCCAGGGCCAGTGGTCGACGCGGCTGAAGGCGTCGCCGGTCTGGGCGAAGAACCAGGTCAGGCCGCGCTGGATGCGCAGACGTGCGGCGAAGCGGAGTTCGGTGGTGGAGAGCATTGACGCGCCCCCTGGCTGCGCTGGAAACCGGATGCCGACATGGTGGTGCGGACGGGGCCGAGGCACGTGCCGGCCGTGCGAGGTCGCGGTCGGCGCTGCGGGTGCGGTAACTTGGCCACATGGCCAACTTAGCCGATCGTGCAACTTCGGGTCGAGGGGCGCGGCGCCGCGAGCAGTTGGTGGCAGCCGGGCTGGACCTGCTCGCCGAGGGCGGTTGGCCCGCCATCACGGCGCGGGCCGTGGCCGAGCGCAGCGGGGCCAACACCGGACTGATCCACTACCACTTCGGCGGCCTGGCCGGGCTGCGGCGCGACGTGGCCAGGGCCGGCACCGAGCAGGTCCTGGAGCCCTTCGCCGAGGCGCTGCTGGAGCGGGGGAGCGTCGGCGAGGTGCTGGACGAGCTGGCCCGGATCATCCCCGCATCGACCGACGACGACCGGGCCATGCGCATCGCCGTGGAACTCGTCGTCGGCGCCCAGCGCGAACCCGACCTATGCGATGTGCTGCGCGACGAGCTGCGCGAGGCGCGCGGCCGGATCGCCGATCGCGTCGCCGCGCTGTATCCCCACTGGGGGCCGCGGCGCTGCACCGGGGCGGCCGTCCTGGTAACCGCGCTGCTCGACGGGCTGGTGCTGCACGTGATGGCCGACCGCGAGGTGCCGGTCGGCGCCGCTTCGGAGGCGCTGCGCGACCTCCTGGAGGGCGCGGACTGAGTGCCGGCGCCGGCGGCCGGGAAGCGGTCGGCGCGACGACCGAGTCAACGACCACGAAACCGGAAGAGGGGCCGCGATGGAGATCGCCGACCGCCCGCAGCCGCCCACCGGAGCGGCCCGGCTGCTGTTCCGCGCGCCGGTCCACCTGTACCGATGGGGCCTGGGGCCGCTGCTCGGCGGTCGGTTCCTGCTGCTCAACCACGTCGGGCGGACGTCCGGGCGCCGCCGGCGGACCGTTCTGGAGGTCGTCGACCGCACACCCGGCGGCGCCTACGTCGTCTGCTCCGGGTTCGGCCCGCGCGCCGACTGGTACCGCAACGTACTCGCGCATCCGCGAGTGCTCGTCCAAGTGGGCGCGCGGCGCTTCGCGGCGGAGGCCGAGCCGCCGGCCGCAGACGAGGGCGCCGGGTTCTTCGTCGGCTACGCCCGCCGCCACCCGCGCGCCGCTGTGCGGCTGGCGCGGATGATGGGCTTCGTGCTTGACGGGTCGGAGGAGGACTTCCGGGCCGCGGGGCGCGAACTGCCGTTCGTCCGGCTGCACCCTCGCGCCTGAGCGCCGCCGGGTGCGCGCCCCTCGGCCCCCCGGGGCCGGACCGGCGCCCTTCGCGCGAACCCTCCCTGCATGCCGTCTAGGGCACGTAGACCGTCGCGCCCTCGCGGCGGGCCTTGAGGGCGCCGGTCAGCCGGGGCGCCAGGGCGGGGTGCAGCAGGCCGGGCGCGGCATCGGGTGCGACGAAGGCGAAGTCGTCGAGCTCCTCCTCCTGCAGCGTGATGGGCACGCCCGCGTCCACCGAGCCGCAGTCGAAGACGAACGACAGGAACGGCTTGGGGCGGGCGCCCCGGGGCGCGCTCCACTGCACGGACAGCAGCGTCCCGGCGGTGCGGCTCAGCCCCACCTCCTCGGCGACCTCGCGCTCGCAGGCCAGATGCGGGGCCTCGCCGTCCTCGACGACCCCGCCCGGCAGTGTCCAGTGGTCGCGGTAGTTGGGATCGACCAGCAGTACGCGGCCGAATTCGTCGGTGATCAGCCCGAATGCGGCCAGATAGGCCGTGGGCAACGAGGCGAACCACTGCTCGGGAGGAAGGAATTGCGCCATACCCGCAGCGTAGGCCGTGCCGGAGATCGCGGCGACGCGGCACCGGGCCGCGCGGGCGCCGAGACCGCGGCCGTGCCGGGCGACACACAGAATAATCTACGATGTAAAGGCGCCTGTGGTGACGCGCCCACCCCCTAGACTGAACGCCGACCGAGGCGCAGGCTCCAGCCTGCACCTGAGACGGCGGCGCGCCCGCCCGCCGGCCGCGGTCGGGCGCCGGCGGAGCGGGGCGGGACCGCACCCGGTGCGGCTACGATCGCAGGGATCGGGCCACCCATCGAGAGAGCGCGAAAGCGGAGGTACGGACGTGGGTCCGTTGGAGCACGGCGACCCGGAGCGCATCGGCCGGTACCGGCTGATCAGCCGGCTGGGTGCCGGGGGCATGGGGCAGGTGTACTTCGGACGGTCGGCGGGCGGCCGCCCGGTCGCGGTGAAGCGCATCCACCCCCACCTGGCGACCGACACCTCCTTCCGCGATCGCTTCGCCCGCGAGGTCACCGCCGCGCGCCAGGTCAGCGGTGCGTTCACCGCCCCGGTCATCGACGCCGACCCCGACGACCAGGTCCCCTGGCTGGTGACCTCCTACGTGCCCTCGCTGCCGTTGGACGAGGCCGTGCGCAGCTACGGCGGGCTGCCCGAGCACACGCTGCGCGTGCTGGCGGCGGGCCTGGCCGAGGCCCTGGGCGAGATCCACCGCGTCGGACTGATCCACCGCGACCTCAAGCCGGGCAACGTGCTGCTGGCCGAGGACGGGCCGCGCGTCATCGACTTCGGCATCGCCCGCGCCAGCGAAGGCACCGCCGCCACCCAGTCGGTCATCGGAACGCCCGGTTTCATGTCGCCGGAGCAGATCCAGGGCGAGCACCTCACCGCCGGCAGCGACATCTTCGCCTTCGGCGCGGTGCTGGTCTACGCGGCCGGCGGCGTGGGGCCCTTCGGCGAGGGCGCCATGCCCACCCTGGTCATGCGCGTCATGCAGCACGACCCCGACCTCTCAGCGGTGCCCGCCCAGCTCCAGCGCCTGGTCTCGGCCTGCCTGGCCAAGGACGCGCGGGGACGGCCCTCGCCGGGCCAGTTGCTCGACGCGATCGGCGACATCCCCATCGGCGAGTCCTGGCTGCCCGCCCAGGTCATGCGCGGTGTGCGCGAGCAGGTCGCCCGGACCAACTCCGCGCTGAGCGGCGCGGGCACCACCGACGGCGCCGACACCGGCGGGTCGACCTCCGTGCTCGGCGGAGCGGCCGCCGGCGCGGCGGCGGCCTCCGCCCTCGGCGACGACGCGGCGACCCGGGCCGCCGGGCAGGGCGGCGCCGACGCCACCTCCGTCATGGGGGCCGGCGGGGCGGGCGGTACCTCCCAGCACCCGCCGCCCTACCACCCCGACGGCCCGCGGCCGGACCAGACGCGCGCCTACGACCAGGCCGCCTCCACTGCGGCCTACGGGCAGCACACCCGCGCCTACGACCAGCAGGGCCCCGCCCCGACATCCGCTTACGGCACCGGCGGCCGGCAGCATCCCCCGACCGCCGCGATGCCTCCGGCCCAGGACGACCCCTATGCCGGCATGTACCGCGGCGGCGCCGGAGACGCCTACGGCGGCGGCCGGCAGTCCCAGGACGAGCAGCGCCGCCGCGACGAGGAGCTCCGCCGGCAGCGCGAGGAGCAGCAGCAGCGCGAGCAGCAGCGTGAGGAGCAGCGCCGCAGGCAGGAGGCCGAGCGCGCGCACCGCGAGCGCGTGCGGGCCGAGCAGGAGGCCGCCCGCCGCGCCCAGGCGCAGGCCCGCCATGCCGACCAGCCCAGCCTGTGGAGCTTCGCCAAGCTGCTGCCGCTGCTGATCATCCCGCTCATCCAGATACCGCTGGGAACGGGCGTCTCCTACGCCTGGCAGTGGTTCACCACCGAGTCGGGCATGTGGAGCGGCCAGGGGTGGTACTACCCGGGCGTCTTCACCCTCGACGGGTTCTTCCACGCCATGTACCTGGGCTACTTCCTGCTGAACAACATCGTGGGCGCCGAGTTCCTCATCCGCTCGCTGCGCACCGGCTACGTGGTCGGCTCCGCGCTGGCGCTGGCCGTCATCGCCGGCACGAACGGGATGCTCTACTACTACGGCTTCTGGGGCTGAGGCGCGGGGCCGCGGGGCGCGGCCCCGCGCCGGGGTGCTACGCGGCCTCGGCGCTCGCGCGCAGCGCCGCGATGAACCACTCCCACTCGGGCACCCGCGGCTCGAACGCGGGCCAGCCGTTGATCACGCCCATGAGCTTCCAGTAGCGCTCGACACGGCGGTCGGTGAACACGGCGTACCCGTCGGCCAGGCGGCGCCGCTCGGCCGGGGTGTCGGCGGCCCCGCCCTCCAGTGCAGCGGCCACCAGCTCGTCGACCACGGGCCGGGCCTCGGCGGAGTCGGGCGCGATACCGGCGGCGCGGGCGGCGGCGACCGATTCGGCGATGCGCTCGGCGAGCCGGGAGGCGCCCTCGGCGGACCGCTCGAAGGTGCCGTCGGCTCTGCTGCGCTCCTGGGCTCGGGCCATGTCCCGCACCCGCTCCCGGAAGCCGGGGTCCTGGACCAGTTCGGCAAGCTCGACCCAGGCGTCCACCTGCTCGGGACCGGGCTCCTCGGGCAGCTCCACCCGCACCGAGCGCTGGTGGGCGACGAAGTCCTCGTCCAGGTCGAGGCCGCCGAAGACGGCGTCGTGGTAGTCGTCGATGATGCGCTGCCGCTCCTCGGCGGACAGGCGGGCGAGGTCGGTCATGAGGCTGATCTCCCGTTGTGTCGGCGTGCGATGGGCGACGGTGCTCAGCACCGCCCGGCGCAGGCGCAGCATCCGGATCCGCTCGTCCAGCGAGCGCACGTGCGCGGCGGCCACCTCGCCGAGGTCGGCCTCGCGGCCCAGGACCGCCCTGATCGTCGCCAGGTCGATCCCGAGCTCGCGCAGCGTGCGCACCAGGTCCAGCCGGGCCGCGGCCTCGGCGTCGTAGAGCCGGTAGCCCGCGGCGCTGCGCGCCGTCGGCGGCACGACGCCCGCGTCGGCGTAGAACCGGATCGCCTTGACGCTCAGTCCGGTGCGTGCGGCCAGCTCACCGATGGTGTGCAGGCCTTCCTGCGTTTCCATGTCCGCCATCGTGGAGTCTCCCCTCACTGGAGGGTCAACCGGCTTTCGCCGGTGGTGCCGACGCGTCCGGCCCGGCGCCGCGCGCCCTCCGCCGGGCTCACCGCGAGTACAGTGCGGCGGCGGCGCGCAGGCAGCCGGCCAGGGCCGAGCGCAGCTCAACGGGCTCCAGCACCTCGATCTCGGGGCCGTAGGCCGCGAACTCCGAGGTGGCCACCGCCACCGACTCGACCAGGAGCTCGGCCTCGCACCATCCGTCGGGGCCCGGTTCCAGCCCTTCTGCGCCGGCGGCGGTGATCGGGGAGGACAGGGCGGGCATCAGCTCCAGGGCGCGGCGCGTCAACCGGACGCGGGTGCGCAACCGGTGCCGGCTCTCCTCGAACTCCCGCGACCATTGCGCCCACGAGGCGGCGAGGTCGAAGTCGGCGGGGCGCTCGAAGACGTCGTCGCGCACCTGGAGGCCGCACACCCGCGAGACGCGGAAGGTGCGCGGGCGGAGCGGGCCGGAGGGCGCGGGCCGGCCCTCGCCGCGGTGCGGGCGCGCGAGGAAGTACCAGGTGCCCCCCTTGAGCACGACGCCCAGCGGGTCGAGCCGCCGCCGCACCTCGGCGCCGTCCCACCGGCGGTAGGCGGCGTCGATCGTGTGCTGGTCCCACACCGCGGCGGCGATCGCGCTCAGGTGCGGGGTCTCCTCGGTCGCCCGCCACCAGCCCGGCGCGTCCAGGTGGAAGCGCGACCGCACGCGCTCGGCGCGTTCGCGCAGCTCCTCCGGCAGTGCCGCCAGCAGCTTGAGGTCGGCCGCGGCCATCTCGGCTCCCAGCCCCAGCTGGGCGGCGGCATCGGGTAGGCCCGCCAGGAGCAGCGCGTCGGCCTCGCCGGCGGTCAGCCCGGTCAGCCGGGTCCGGTAGCCGTCGAGGAGGCGGTACCCGCCGCCCGCGCCGCGGTCGGCGTAGAGCGGGATGCCGGCACCGCTCAGCGCCTCGGTGTCGCGGTAGATCGTCCGTTCGGAGACCTCCAGGGCCGAGGCCAGCTCGGCCGCGGTCATCCGCCCGCGGTTCTGCAGCAGCAGCACCAGCGAGACCAGTCGGCTCGCACGCATGCACCCCAGTATGCGGCGTGCACCTGACAGCCGGTGTCAGTATCCCGGCGACCGTGTGCCGGGGCCGGTAGGCGTTGTGGAGGCCGTGGGTGCCGGGCCGGTGGGTGTCGCGGAGGCCGCGGGTGTCGCGGAGGCCGCGGGTGTTGCCGGGTTGGCGGAAGCCGCGGGACCGGCGGGCGTTGCGGAGGCGGTGGGAGTCGCGGGGCCGGTGGGTGTTGCGCCGAACCCGGCCTTGCTCAGCGCCTCCTGCACGGCGCCGAAGGCGGGCTTGGGCGCGTAGTCCTGGTCGAAGGGCAGCGCCGCGCCCTGGCCCGGGAACCAGGACGGGATCCAGGAGTCGGCGTCGCCCACGCCCCACACTGTGACCCCGGTGCATTTGCTGACCTGCAGGCAGTTGCGCACGACCGTGCGGTAGTCCTCGGCCTGGGCGCGCAGCTCCTCCTCGCTGGCGGGCATGTCGATGCTGATGTCGAGCTCGGTGACGGTGACCTCCAGCCCGAGGTCGGTGAACCTGCGCATGTTCTCGACCATGTCGTCGGGGACGGCGCCGACGCTCAGGTGGCTCTGGAATCCGATGCCGTGCAGCGGGACGCCCTGCTCCAGCAGCGACTTCGCCAGCTCGTAGAGGGCGTCGCTCTTGGCGTTGCGGCCCTCGATGCTGAAGTCGTTGATGTAGAGCCGCGCGTCCGGGTCGGCCGCATGGGCCGTGCGCAGCGCCTCGGCGATGTAGTCCTTGCCCAGGGTCCGCAGCCACAGGTTGCGGCGCAGCTCGCCGCCGCTGTCGCGGAACGGCTCGTTGATCACGTCCCAGGCGTAGACCCGCCCCTTGAAGTGGTCGCCGACGACGGTCTCGATGTGGTCGTGCATGATCGAGCGCAGCTCATCGGGACCGAAGTGTCCCTCGGACAGCCACTCCGGGTTCTGGTTGTGCCAGAGCAGGGTGTGGCCGCGCATGTCCTGGCCGTGCTTCTCGGCGAAGTCGACCAGGGTGTCGGCCAGAGAGAAGTCGTACACACCGCGCTCCGGTTGCAGGGTGTCCCACTTCATCACGTTCTCCGCCGTCAGTGATCCGTACTGCTCGCCCAGGACCGCCCGGTAGTGGCGGTTCCTCTCCAGCAGGTACGGGTTGGCGGCGGCGCCGATGCGGATGCCGTGTTCGGCGGCGAGGTCGCGCAGCGGGACGCCGCCGGCCTGCGTCGGTCCGGCCGTCGCCCGCACGGCGACCACGGCCAGCAGGACGAAGAGCAGCAGGCCTGCGCCTACCGCCATGAGGTGCGTTCGCGGGGCTCGGTGCTTGACCATGGGGCCCTCTTTCGCTGCCGGTTCCCGGGCGCCGGAGCGTCCGGCGCCCGGCGGCCCGCCTGGTGCGCCGCGGAACGGGCCGCGTCTCGATCATCCCAGTCCGTCCACGATGTGCCGGGAACCTTGTCCGTTTGCGGCCGCCGTGTCGCGCATGCGCCCCTTCCGCCCGCGGGTCCACCGGACCGCGAACGGCCTCCGCTCCGCCCGGCCGCATTCGGTGCGAGCTGGTAAGTTCCCCACGTGCGGCGGCGCGCTCACAGGCGGGGGGAACCAGACGATGAGGCGCCCGACGATCGTCGACATCGCGAGGGCGGCGGGAGTGTCCAAGGGCGCGGTCTCGTGCGCCCTGAACGGCCGCCCCGGGGTTTCCGAGGCCACCCGCACCCGCATCCTGCGCATCGCCAGCGACCTGGGCTGGGCGCCGAGCAGCGCCGCCCGCGCCCTCTCCGACGGACGGGCGGGCGCCATCGGCCTGATCATCGACCGCCCGGCGATGGTGCTCGGCGTCGAGACGTTCTTCATGCGCTTCATCGCCGGCATCCAGGAGGAGCTTGCCGACGCCGACACGGCGCTGATGCTGCAGTCGGTCGACGAGACCTCGCCCGAGCTGGCGACCTATCGGCGCTGGTACGCCGAGCGCCGCGTGGACGGGGTGCTGGTGGTGGATCTGGTGCGCGACGACCCGCGGGTGGGAGCGCTCACGGTGATGGGCCTCCCGGCGGTGGCCGTGGGCGGGCCCGAGGGCACGGGCGGCCTGCCGTGCGTGTGGTCCGACGACGGCGGCTGCATGCGCCTGGCGGTGCGCCACCTCGCGGGGCTGGGCCACCGCAGGATCGGCCGCGTGGCCGGCCCCGAGAACCTGGTGCACACCGGCGTGCGCACCGAGGCGCTGGCCGGTGCGGCGCACGAGCACGGCCTGCCGCCGCCCGTCGTGGTGCACACCGACTACACCGGCGAGCGCGGCGCGCAGGCCACCCGCGACCTGCTCGCCGGCCCCGAGCCGCCGACCGCGCTGGTTTACGACAACGACCTGATGGCGGTGGCGGGCCTGAGCGCGGCCCAGGAGCTAGGCGTGGCCGTTCCGGACCACCTGTCCATCGTGGCCTGGGACGACTCCCCGCTCTGCCAGGCGGTGCGCCCGGCCCTGACGGCGATCCGCCGCGACCTGTCCGAGCACGGCCGCCTGGCGGCCTCGCTGCTGCTCGATGCGGTCGCGGGCGGCGAATCCCGGCGCGTGCCCGCGCCGCCGGGCGAGCTGGTGGCCCGGACCAGCACCGCGCCGCCGCGAAACTGAGCGAGCCGCCGCGGGACGGGGCCCGCCGGGCGGGCCCCGGGCGGCCGGCGCGGGCGCCCGCACGGTCGTCGCCGCAGCCGCACCCGGTACCGCGGATGCGGAGGGCTCCCGGCGGTGCGCCGGCCCCGTCCGAAGCGGCGCCGGGGGAGGGGGCGGGGACTCCGGCGGTTCGGGCCCGTTGAGGTGCGGATTCCGAGTTTCGAGTTAATTTCGCTATGTGACCCCTTGGTGTCTTATGGCGACCATGTTACATTCATCACGTCTGGGAGCGCTCCCAACGGGAGTGCAGGTGGCCGCCGTTCCGGACGTGTACGACCCGAAGGGAGCACACCCCCGTGGGCCGACCATCCCGTCGCCGCAGCCGCGCGGCCGTTCCGCCCCCACCGACCGGAGCGGCCGTTGCCGCCGACCGCACCGCGCCGCCGACACCGCCGCCCCCTCGGGCGGATCGGAGCGGCGCCCGCCCGGACCCCCCGGGCCGGGACGCCGCCCGCCGCGGCTGACCCGGCGCCGCCGGCGCGACCGCTCCCGCATGTCCGCTGCGGCCCGTCCCTTCGGGCCGGGGCACGCGCACGCGGCCGCCCGGCGACCCCCGGCCACCGATCCATGACAGCGAGGAAGCGCCATGACCGACCCGAGCCGCGCCCGGCTCCGCCGGCGCGTGCGCGCACTCCGTCCGCGGGGCGCTGTCGAACCCGGTGGCACGCCGACCGCGCGGGGGCGGACGGGAGCGGCGCGGACGCCGGCGCCGGCGCTTCACCCGCCTCCGGCAGGCGGTTCCGGGCGGATCCCCTGCGCCCGGACACGCCTGCGCCCCCGCGCCTCGGCGGGTGCCGCCCGCAGCGGCGCCCGCCGAAGGCGGAGACCGACGCCTCAGCGCGTCGCCCCGGACCCTGGGACCGGCCGCATCCATATCACTGCGGCCTCGTGCGGCCGGTTCCAGGCCGGCGGACCGGGACGGCGGCCCCGCCGCGACGAAGCCATCCCTGGAGAACGGCGCCCTCCCGCCCCTTGAGGGCGCCGCGATGACGAGGGGCGGGACGGCTGCGGTCCCGCCCCTCGTACTTGTGTGCGGCTGACCGCCCGGCGCGGCGCCCGGGGAACCGGCGCCGCCCCCCGCTCGTCCCTCAGCGGTGCCGCGGCGGGGCCGTACTCTGCCGCACCACCAGGTTGGTGGCCAGGTCCAGACGCAGGTTGGGCGGCTGCTGGCCGCGGCTGAGCATCAGCGCGAGGCGCGTGGCCTCCTCGGCCATCTCGGTCAGCGGCTGGCGCACCGTCGTCAGCGGCGGACCGACCCAGCGCGCGACCGGCAGGTCGTCGTAGCCCACCACGCTCAGGTCCTCGGGAATCCGCACACCGAGCTCGCGCGCCGCCTCGTACAGGCCCATGGCCTGGAGGTCGCTGCCGGCGAAGATCGCCGTGGGCGGGTCGGGCGAGGTGAGCAGGTCGCGGCCGTGGTTGTGGCCGCCCTCGATGTGGAAGTCGCCCGAGCGCACCAGCCCGGGGTCGACCGGCAGGCCGGCCGCGTCCAGCGCGGAGCGGTAGCCGTCGATGCGCGCCCGGCTGCACAGCACGTCGGTGGGCCCGCCGATCACCGCGATGCGCTCGTGGCCGAGCTCGATCAGGTGGCGCGTGGCCACCAGGCCGCCGTTCCAGTTGGCCGAGCCGATGGAAGGCACGGCCTCGTCGGTGTCGCCGGTCGGGTCGACGACCACGAACGGGATGCTGCGGGCGGTCAGCCGCGCCCGCTGGTCGGGGGCCAGGTCGGAGAAGACCAGGATCGCGGCCGTGGACTGGCGCCCCAGGACCGCCTCCACCCAGGCGTCGCGCGGGGTCTGCTCGCCGCCGGACTCCGAGAGCACCACGCTGAGGCCCTCGGCGCGGGCGATGCGCTCGACACCGCGGATGACCTCTATCGCCCACGCGCTGTCCAGCTCGTGGAAGACGAGGTCGATCGTCGGCGAGCGCCCGGCGCCGGGGCCCCGGCGCCTGCGGTAGCCGTGCCGGTGGATGAGCTCCTCGACGCGCGCACGGGTTTCGGGCGCGACGTCGGCGCGCCCGTTGAGGACCTTGGAGACCGTCGGCACGGATACCCCTGCGGCCTCCGCAATTTTCGAGATCGTCACGGGCTCGGATCCGGCGGGGCCCTGGGGCATCGGGGCGGGTTCTGCTGTCACAAGCCTGCATTTTACTGGGCGTCTCCCGATGGTGCCGCAGCGGGAGGGTGACGAACTTCTCGCGGACTATTGACGCTTGTCACGGCAGCGCCGTAAATTCTGGCAGCACGCATTGCGATAACTAGTCCGATAGTTTCGATAGGACGTAGCCATGACTCCCCACAGGGCCGGCACCGCTGGCGCACTCGCGCTGCTCCTGTTCACCGCCACCGCGTGCGGCGGCTCCGGAGGTTCCGGAGGCGGCGACGGCGACGGCGAGATGAACGTACTCATGTACCAGGACTCGCTCGCGGTCGTGCAGAAGAACGCCGCGAAGCGGTTCAACCAGGAGCACGACTCCACCAAGGCCGTCATCCAGGAGGTCCCCGGCGACGGCTACGAGGACAAGCTGCGCACGGTCATGGGCTCGGGCCAGGCCCCCGACATGTTCTTCAACTGGGGCGGCGGCAGCATCGAGCCCTACATCGAGCAGGAGATGCTCCTGCCATTGGGGGCGACGCTGCAGGCGAACCCCGAGATGGAGGACGCGTTCATCCCTTCCATCCTCGAGGCCGGCAAGGTCAACGACACCCAGTACGGCATCCCGCTGCGCGGCACGCAGCCCGTCATGCTCTTCTACAACGAGAAGGTCTTCGAGGAGGCCGGCGCGAAGCCGCCCGAAACCTGGCAGGACATCCTCGACCTGATCGACACGTTCAAGGAGGAGGGCGTCACCCCCTTCGCCCTCGGCGGGGCCACGCCCTGGACCGAGCAGATGTGGATGCAGTACCTGGTCGACCGCAAGGGCGGGCACGAGGTCTTCCAACGCATCCAGAACGGCGACCCCGCAGGATGGCGCGACCCGGCAGTGCTGGACGCGGCCGAGACCGTGCAGGACCTCGTCGACCGCGGCGCGTTCGGCGACAACTACGCCTCGGTGAGCTATGAGGAGGGCGCCGCCTCGGCCCTGCTCTCCGAGGGCAAGGCCGCCATGCACCTGATGGGCTCCTGGGAGTACTCCACGCAGCTGGCCGACGCGCCCGAGTTCGCCGAGGAGCACCTGGGCTACACCGCGTTCCCCGAGCTGCCCGAGGGCGACGGCAACCCCCAGGCCGTCGTCGGCAACCCGACGAACTTCTTCTCCGTCACCGACGACGGCGACACCGAGGCCGAGGTCGACTTCCTCAAGCAGACCTACAGCGACCCCTACGTCAAGGACATGGTCGAGAACGGCGAGGTCCCCACGACGACCAACGCCGAGGAGATGATCGAGAAGCACTCGCCCAACCCCGACTTCGCGACCTACCAGTACCAGATGGTCCGCGACGCGCCCACCTTCCAGCTCTCCTGGGACCAGGCGCTGCCCCGCTCGCAGGCCGAGCCGATGGTGACCGAGATCGAGAAGCTGTTCAACAAGCAGATCACGCCCGAGGAGTTCGTCGACAACGTGGCGGCGCTCCAGTGAGCGTTCTCTCGCCCAACCGGAGCGGACGCCCCGCGTCGGCCCGGTCCCAGGCGCGCACCGCCGGTCGCGGCGGTGCGCGCTCTGGGGCGCCGCGCGCGGGACGTCCCAGCGCCTGGTGGGGGCTTCCCGCACTGCTGTTCTTCGGCCTGTTCGCCGTGCTGCCCATGGTGCTGGTGGTCTATCTGTCCCTGACCACCTGGGGAGGGCTGGGATCACCTCAGTTCGTCGGGTTCGCCAACTGGACGCGGCTGCTCGGCGACTCCGTCATGCACCGGGCCATCGCCCTGACCCTGATGCTGACCATCGGGAGCTGGGCGGTGCAGACACCGATCTCGCTGCTGCTCGGCGTGTGGGCGTCGGGCCGCCAGCGCAACCGAGCCGTGCTCTCGGCGGTCTTCTTCGTGCCGCTGCTGCTGTCCTCGGCCGCCATCGCCATCATCTGGCGGGCGCTGCTGGACCCCAACTTCGGCCCGCTCGCTCAGATCGGGCCCCTGATCGGGGTTCCGGGACTGGACCTGCTCAGCAGCGAGTCCGGGGCGTTCATCGTGATCCTGTTCGTCAGCGCCTGGCAGTTCATCCCGCTGCACACCCTGCTGTACCAGGGCGGCGCCCGGCAGATCCCCGAGTCGCTGTACCAGGCCTCCGAGATCGACGGCGCCGGCCGCTACCGCGCGTTCTGGCACATCACCCTGCCTCAGCTGCGCAACACGATCACCACGTCGTCGGTGCTGATGATCGTGGGATCGCTGACCTACTTCGACACGGTGCTGATCATCACGGGAGGCGGCCCCGGGCACGCCACCACGATCGTGCCGTACCTGATGTACGAAGCCGGGTTCGAGAACTACCAGTACGGCTACGCCAGCGCCGTGGCCTGCGTGCTGGTGGCCGTGGCCACCCTCGCCTCGCTGCTGATGGTGCGCTTCACCGGATTCGGCTCGATGCGCAGCACCCGGGAGGGGATGTGACCGCGACCTCTCCGGCCACCGCCGGCCGGCAGACCCCGCCTACGCGCGCCGCCGGACCGCACAGGCGCAGGCGCCTGCGCAGCTGGCGCCAGCGCCCCAACCCGGTCGCGGGCTTGGGCGCCTTCGCCTGGCTGCTGGTGGTGGGTGTGCCGCTGTACGCCCTGCTGGTGGCCACCTTTCAGCAGACCTCGGAGTACCGGGCGGCCGGCCCGCTGACCATCCCGTCGGACCCGACGCTGGACAACTACGCCAGGGCGATCGAGAACGGACTGGCGGGCTTCGTACTCAACACGATCGTGGTGACCGCGGTGGTGGTCGCCCTCGTCGTGGCCCTGGCCGTGACCGCGGGCTATGCCATCGTGCGCACGCGCTCGCTGATGACCAACTCGCTGTTCCGGGTCTTCCTGCTGGGGCTGGCCATCCCGAACCAGGCGGTGATCATCCCCGTCTACCTGATCATCATCGAGATGGGCCTGTACGACTCCCTGGCCGCCATCATGCTGCCGACCGCGGCGTTCGCCCTGCCGGTGTGCATCCTGATCCTGACCGGGTCCATGCGCGACATCTCCGACGACCTCTACGAGGCGATGGAGCTGGACGGCGCGGGATCGGTGCGCATGTTCTTCCGGCTGGTCGTACCGCTCTCCCGGTCGGGCATCAGCACGGTCGCGGTCTACGCCGCGCTCCAGGCCTGGAACGGCTTCCTGTTCCCGCTGATCCTGACCCAGTCAGCGGACAAGCGGGTCATCACCCTGGGTCTGTTCGAGTTCCAGGGGCTGTACCGCGTCGACATCCCCGGTCTGCTGTCCGCGGTCGTGCTGGCGACGCTCCCCCTGTTCATCGTCTACCTGGTCGCCCGCCGCTCGCTGGTCAGCGGCCTGATGGGCGTCGGCGGAAAGTAGCCGGCGACGGGCGCCGGCGGTCCGCCGCCGGCGCCACCGCGCCCCCACCGGAACCAACAGCCACCGGAGCCCCGCGCGGGACTCCGCAATGAATAAGGACGGTATATGTCGCCGCATTCCAACCTCGCCCCCTGGCAGGACGCCGCGCGTCCGGCCGACGAACGGGCGGGCGAGGTTCTCCGGCTCATGACCTTAGAGGAGAAGGTCGCCCAGCTCTACGGAGTCTGGGTGGGCGCCGACGGATCCGGTGAGGGGGTCGCCCCCCACCAGCATGACCTGGCCGAGGTGCCCCCCGAGTGGCACCAGGTCATCGCCGACGGCCTGGGCCAGCTCACCCGCCCCTTCGGCACCGCCCCCGTCGCCCCGGCCATGGGGGTGCAGGCGCTGGCCAACTCCCAGAAGGAGATCGCGGCGGCCAACCGGTTCAACATCCCCGCCATCGCGCACGAGGAGTGCCTCTCGGGCTTCGCGGCCTGGCAGGCGACCGTCTATCCGACCCCGCTGGCCTGGGGAGCGTCCTTCGACACCGACCTCGTGGAGCGGATGGCGGCCCAGATCGGCGCCTCGATGCGGCGTGTCGGCATCCACCAGGGACTCGCTCCGGTGCTGGACGTCAGCCGGGACCCGCGGTGGGGCCGCACCGAGGAGACCATCGGCGAGGACCCCTACCTGGTCGGCACCGTGGCCACCGCCTACGTGCGCGGGCTGCAGTCGACGGGCGTCGTCGCCACGCTCAAGCACTTCGCCGGATACTCCGCCTCGCGCGCCGGACGCAACCTTGCGCCGGTCTCGGCGGGCACGCGCGAGTTCGCCGACCTGCTGCTGCCCCCCTTCGAGATGGCGGTCGCGCTGGGCGGCGCCGGATCGGTGATGCCTTCCTACACCGCCAACGACGGCGTGCCCGCAACGGCCGACCCCGGCCTGCTCACCTACCTCCTGCGCGAGGAGTGGGGCTTCTCCGGCACCGTGGTCTCCGACTACTTCGCCGTCACCTTCCTTCAGACCCTGCACGGCATCGCCGGGTCGGGCGCGGAGGCCGCGGCCGCGGCGCTGGAGGCCGGCGTCGACATCGAGCTGCCGACCCTGCGCAACTACGGCGCCCCGCTGCTGGAGGCCGTGCGCGACGGACGCGTGTCCGAGGACCTCGTGGACCGCGCCGCCCTGCGCGTGCTCATCCAGAAGTGCGAGCTGGGCCTGCTCGACCCCGACTGGACGCCGTTCCCCGCCGAGTCCGCCGAGTCCGCCGGGGCGGAGGGCCGGGGCGGCGACGCGGCGGCCGACGTCGACATCGACCTGGACCCCGCCGAGCACCGCGCGCTGGCCCGCCGCCTGGCCGAGGAGTCGGTGGTGCTGCTGGCCAACCCCTCCGGCGCGCTGCCGCTGGCGGGCGGCCGCCGCACGGCCGTGGTCGGTCCGCTGGCCGACTCCACGGAGGCCATGCTGGGCTGCTACTCCTTCCCCGCCCACGTCGGTCCCTCCCACCCCGACGTCGGGATCGGCATCGAGGTGCCGACACTGCTGGAGGGGCTGCGCGCCGAGCTGGGCGGCGCCGTGCTGGACCACCGGCGCGGCTGCGGTGTGGACGACCCCGAGACCTCCGGCATCGCCGAGGCCGTTGCCGCCGCCGAGGCCGCGGACGTGTGCGTGGCCGTGGTCGGCGACCGGGCCGGGCTCTTCGGCCGCGGGACGTCGGGCGAGGGCTGCGACGTCGCCGACCTGCGGCTGCCGGGCGTGCAGCACGAGCTGGTCGAGGCGCTGCTGGAGACCGGTACCCCGCTGGTGCTGGTCGTGATGAGCGGGCGCCCCTACGCGCTGGGCGGCCTCGCCGAGCGGGCGGCGGCCGTGGTGCAGGCGTTCTTCCCCGGCGAGGAGGGCGGCCCGGCGGTGGCGGGCGTGCTGTCGGGACGGGTCAACCCGAGCGGCCGACTGCCTCTGGCAGTGCCGCGGGACGGCGGCGGCCAGCCCGCCTCCTCCTATCCGGCTCCGCCGCTGGCACGGCGCAGCGAGGTCAGTACGGTCGACCCCTCCGCGCTCCACCCCTTCGGCCACGGCCTCTCCTACACCTCCTTCGCGTGGACGGACTTCCGGGTGCACGGGCGGCCCGCTGGCTCCGGCGACCCGGTCGCGACCACCACCGACGGCTCCTTCACCCTGGGCTGCACGGTGCGCAACACGGGAGCGCGCGCCGGCACCGAGGTCGTCCAGCTCTATCTGGGCGACCCCGTCGCCCGGGTGAGCCGGCCGGTGTGCAGCCTCATCGGGTACGTGCGGGTGGAGCTGGAGCCGGGCCAGGAGCGGCGGGTGGAGTTCGCCGTACCGGCCGACCTGGCCGCCTACACCGCTCCCGACGGGCGGCGCATCGTGGAGGCCGGGGACCTCGACCTGTCCCTGCGGGCCTCGTGCGAGGAGGTGCGGCACACGTCCCGCGTGCGCCTGGAGGGGCCGACCCGGGAGGTCGACCACACCCGCCACCTGGTGAGCGAGGCCGCCGTGGCCGACTAGCTGCGTTGTCCGGGGTGCGCCCGCCGCGGGCGCCGTCCCCGGGGGAGCGGCGATGGCGGCGTCCCCTGCTCGGCGGGCCCGGTCGGCGCCGCCGCGCGGGCCGGACGGTTCCCCTCGCCGCCCTCGGCGGCCGCGCTGCAGGCCGGTGGTCGGCCGCCCGCGCCCCGGCGTGCGGCGAAGGTGCCGGATGCGGGCGCGGCGGGATCCGCCGCAGCCCAGGTGCCGGCACCTGCGGCGTCTCCGGAAGGGTGTGGCAGCGGCGCTGGAGGCTCCGGACGACCTGAACCGGTTCAGATTCGGTAACGGGTGTTGACCGCTGAACCGGTTCAGTGATGTTCTTGCCGGACTTCGTGAGTGGTGCGGATCCCGCGGCGGCCGCGCCCGGACCGCCTGGCGATCGGGGCGTTGCGCGGCGACGCGCGGAGGCGCCCCCGCGGGTGCGTGCGGCCGCGGCACCTGCGGTCGGCGCGGCCCGACTCGACCCCCGGCCGCGTCCGCGTGGCCGGGCCGGGCCCGCCCCCTCCCTCCCGTGCCACCGGGGAGGGGGCGGCGCCGCCCGGTGGGAGAATCACGCGCCTGGACTTCACGGGCCGTGCCCGCGGTCCATCGCAGGTGAGGGAGCCGAGAGCACTCCGCACGTCACGCACGCGCCCAGCGCCGCCGCGAGCCGTCCCGGAGTGCCCCAGCGGGAGCTCCAGCCGGCGAGGGGCTTCACGCGGAAGAGTGAGGCTTTTGTCGGCTTCTCGCAAAGAAAATGAAACAGGCCTGTAGGCTCTGCGAACACGCAGGTCACTCAGTATGCTCCCCGCGCCCGCGGGGATGGTCCCGACCGGGCCGAACTGGCCGCCGAAGTGCAGCAATGCTCCCCGCGCCCGCGGGGATGGTCCCAACCCCGTACTGCCCGACCACCGCTGCCCCGTATGCTCCCCGCGTACGCGGGGATGGTCCCAATCCCTGCCACCTTCCCCGCCTGGCAGGCGGCGCCCTCGACCGCTGTCGACGAAGAGCGCAGTTGCGGATCGATGGGGACCGCGGCTTCAGGGACGACTCTCTTCACAAGTTCCGCCGCCCCCGCACCCCGGCGCCGAATTGCTCACTGACAAGCAGACGAGCCGACTGCGGGCTCTGTTCGCCGACGGCCGCCACGTCGAGGCCGAAGCAACGTAGGGGATCTACCCGCTTTTGTGGGGATCGGCGGGCATGAGCGGGGTCGGCAGGGCCCACTCGGCATCGGTGAGTTCGAAAGGACCGGACACGGCCGTCGAGTGTGCCGGTGCGGGCCCTGCTCCGCTGCCGATTCCAAGAAGCAGTGCCTAGCTAGGCCTCCAGGTGCAGTCCGGCGTCCATGCTCGCGAAGGCCCGCCGCACGCAGGCGGGCAGCTCGCCCGGGTCGCAGTCGGGCAGCCACTCATCGAGCGCGCAGCGCCATGCGGCCACGGCGAACTCGATCAGCAGCCGCAGCTCAAGGCTGTCGGCGGTACCGAGCCGGTCGGCGATCCGGGTCTGCATCTCGGCGCAGTGCCGCAGGGAGTGGCCCTCCAGTGCGGCGGAGCGGGCGACCAGGCGCAGCGTCGGCGCGAAGCGGCGGTACCAGTCGCCGTCCATGCGCTCCACGGTCGCCAGCATCGCGTCGCGCAGGACGTCGACCAGCCGCCCGGATTTCGGGGTTTCGTCCAAGACGTCCAGGTAGGCGCTCCAGAGCTGCTTGAGGGCGGTGAGCGCCACGTCCTCCTTCGACCGAAAGTTGCGGAAGAAGGTGCGCCGCGACACCTCGACCTCGTCGAGCAGCGCGTCCAGCGGCGTCTCGTCGAATCCGCGCTCGGTGAACAGCGTCACGGCGGTCTCGGCGAGGACCCTGCGGGTGCGCTGCTTCTTGCGTTCGCGGAGGGTGGCGGGCTGCGGGGCGGTCGTCATCGACCCCAGTCTAACGTGTGCGCGCCGATTGAGCATATGCTTCTATGGAGCAAACGCCACACTGTGGCATTTCAATGCTGTCCCGACCGGAAGGAGCGCGACCGTGCGCGCACTCGTCGTCGACCACGCCGCCGAGGGCCATCTGGCCCGCACCGAGGTGGCCGACCCCCGTCCTGCCCCGCACGAGGTGCTGGTGCGCGTCGAGGCCGTCTCGTTGAACTACGGGGAGGTCGCCGAGGCGGCCTCGCTCGACCGGCCGGACGGCACCCCGGTCGGCTGGGACGCCGCCGGCGTGGTCGTCCGGGCGGCGGCCGACGGGTCGGGACCGGCTGAGGGGACCCGGGTCACCACGCTCGGTGAGGCCGGTTGGGCCGAGCTCCGGGCCGTGCCCGCGTCCTTGCTGGGCGCTGTGCCCGAGGGGGCCGATCCCGGCGCCGCCAGCACCGTCCCGGTCGCGGGCCTGAGTGCCCTGCACGTGCTGCGCCGCACGGGTTCGCTGCTGGGCCGCCGGGTTATGGTCACCGGCGCCTCCGGTGGCGTGGGCCGCTACGCGGTGCAGCTCGCCGCCCGCGCGGGTGGGGAGGTGGTGGCGATCAGTCGGGACCCCGCCCGCGCTGACGAGCTTCGGGGGCTCGGCGCCCACGAGGTCCGCGCCGAGCCGGCCGCCGTCGAACGGCCGGTCTTCGCGGTGCTCGACGCTGTCGGCGGCCGTTACCTGGTCGACGCGTTCGCGGCGCTGCAGGCCGGGGGAGTGCTGGTCAGCGTGGGGCGCTCCGCCGAAGAGGACGCGGTACTGGCGCCCGAGGCCCTGCAGGGCGCCGGCGGGGGGCACGACCGGTCGATCAGGACGTTCTTCCTCTACGGCGACCCGGCGGTCGACTTCTCCGCCGACCTGTCCTGGCTGGCGGCGGAGGTGGCCGCGGGCCGACTCGATCCGGGGATCAGCTGGCGAGGCCCGTGGACGCGCTTCGCCGAGGCGGCGGGCGCCCTGCTGGAGGGGCGGTTGCACGGCAAGGCGGTGCTGGAGGTCGGCTGAGCGCGGCGGGCGGCGCCTGCATTCCGGTCACACCGGCGGAGGGTCGGGCGACGGCGGGGGAGGCCGATGGGTTCGGCCTCCCCCGCCGTTCTCCGCGCCGTTCGCCGGCCCAGGGGAGGGGGTGCCGGGCCGGCCCCGCGGCGGTGGACGGGAGTGGGACCTGCGCTCTGGGAGCGCTCCCACGAATGTAGGCAGCGGAGCGTCGGCTGTCAACGGGTGCAACCGCCCCCATTCGCCCCCGCGGCGGCCAGCCGACCCCGGCGGGCCGCGAACGCGCCGCGGCTCACTCGCCGGGCCAGTCGGCGTAGCGGATGCGGCGCAGCGAGGTCACCTCGCCGAGCGTGCCCCACTCGTCCTTGCCCAGCCGCGCTATCGGCCGCAGCAGGCTGATCTCCGGGTGCCCCTGCGCCAGCACGGACTCCTCGACCGCGGCGTGCACCACTTCCCCGAAGACGACCGTGGAGTCGCCCAGGCACAGTGTCGAGTGCAGACGGCACTCCAGCGCGGCGGGGGAGTCGGCAACCCGCGGGGGCGTGACCACCGCACTTGGCTCGCGGCGCACGCCCACCGCGTCGAACTCGCTGACCTCCGGCGGGAAGTCGGTCGCGGTCGCGTTGATCTCGCGCTGCAGCCACTCCGGCGCGAGGTTGACCACGAACTCGCGGGTCTGCTCCACGTTGCGCAGGTGGTCCTTGCGCCCGACGGAGGTGAACTGCACGATCGGCGGACTCGCGCACGCCACGGTGAAGAAGGAGTGCGGCGCGAGGTTGTCGACGCCGGCGGCCGAGACCGTCGAGACCCACGCGATGGGCCGCGGCACGACGGTCGCCGTCAGCAGCCGGTAGAAGTCCGGGCCGGCGGTGGACCGGGGGTCGAAGTCGACGCGCATGGACCGCAGTATCCACCCAACGCCCTCGTAGGCCCAATCCGGCCGGGCACCGTGCCGGGGACAGCCTCGGCGGAGGGGAGCGCCCGTCAGCCGAGGCGGGCGACGCCGGTGAGCAGGTGCGCCGGCGAGCAGGGGCGCCGAGCCCCGCGTCGACGCCTGCGGCCACCCGCGGGCACGCGGTGCCGTCGAAGGGGCATACTGCCCGCATGGAGTTGATCACGTCCGCCGATGTGGCCGCCGCCGAGGAGCGCTTGGCCGGGATCACCGTGCGCACGCCGCTGGTGCCCTGTGAATGGGCGCCCGGGGAACTGCTGGTGAAGCCGGAGAACCTGCAGCCGGTCGGCGCCTTCAAGATCCGCGGCGCCGCCAACGCGCTCGCCCGGCTCGTCCCCGAGCGGAGGCGGTCGGGCGTGATCACGCACTCCTCGGGCAACCACGGCCAGGCTCTGGCCTACGCGGCCCGCGCGCACGGCGTCCGCTGCGTTGTGGTCGTGCCCGCAGGCGCGCCGCGGGTCAAGGTGGACGCGATGCACCGCTTCGGTGCCGAGACCGTGGAGGTGGAGCCCGCCCGGCGCGCCGAGACGGCGCGCGGGCTCGCCGACGAGCAGGGGCTGACGCTGGTGCCGCCGTTCGACCACCCCGACGTGATCGCGGGCCAGGGAACGGTCGGCAGCGAGATCGCCGCCGACCGGCCCGACGTCGAGGCGGTGCTGGTGCCGGTGGGCGGCGGCGGGCTCGCCGCCGGGGTGGCCACCGCCGTCAAGGCCCGGTGCCCCGGCGCGGCGGTGATAGGCGTCGAACCCGAGCTGGCCGCCGACGCCAAGGAGAGCCTGGAAAGCGGGCGGCTCGTGACGTGGCCGCCGGAGCGCACCGGGCGCACCGTCGCCGACGGTGTGCGGGTCGGGCCCTCCGAGTTGACGTTCGCGCACCTGCGCGCACGGCTGGACGGGATCGTCACGGTGACCGAGGAGGAGATCCTGGCCGCTGTCGGCGCGCTCGCGCGCAGCGCCCGCCTGGTGGCCGAGCCCAGCGGTGCGGTCGCCACGGCCGCCTACCTGGCGGGCCGCACGCCGCCCGGGCGCACGGTCGCGGTGATCTCGGGCGGCAACGTGATGCCCGATGTGCTGGCGCGCGCGGTCGCCGCCGAGGGCTGAGCCCCGGCGGCGCCCCGCCCCCTTCCGGCCTTCGCCCGCCGCGCCGGCGCGGCACCGCGGGTTCAGGCGGGCTGGTGCGCGTGCGGTCGGCGCCGGGACCGGGCGTCCCCGCCCGCCCGCTCGCCCCGGGCGCCCGCAACGGCGGGCGCGGGCGCCTCCTCCGGCGCTCCGACCCCCGCGCGCTCGTCGAGGCGGCGCTCGCGCGCGTCGTAGGCGATGTACGCCACTGCGCCGAGCAGGATAAGCCCGATCCCGGCCAGGATCACGACGAGTCCGGTCATGAGGAGTTCGTTGTCGACCACGCGGGCACCTCCGCTGCTCGATCGGCCATGACGCCTTCCGCGGTCGATGGTAATCGCCGTTAACGAAAGTTTCTGCTGTTTCCGTGCGTGAGTCGCGCCATAATCCCCGGCGATTCCGGCCGGAGGCGGCCGGTGTCGACGCCGCCTTCCGGGGAAGAACTGACCCCAGCGTGCGGAACGCGCGCCCGGCCGCGCCGCGGCCGTGCACAGAAGGAGGCCCATGGCCACGATCGAGGACGTCGCCGGCGTCATCGGCCGGGGCGGGCACCTCGCCGTCATCTCGACCGTGCGCGCCGACGGCTCGATCCAGTCCACCGTGGTCACCGCCGGGATCGCCGCCCACCCGGTCTCCGGCGAACGGGTGATCGCCTTCACCACCGCCGGCCGCAGCGCCAAGCTCCGCTTCCTGCGGCGCCGTCCGCAGGCCACGATCGTGTTCCAGTCGGGCTACCACTGGGCGTCCGCCGAGGGTGCGGCGGACCTCGTCGGCTACGACGATCCCTACCCCGGCGTCGACGGCGACGGGCTGCGCCGCCTCCTGCGGGAGGTCTTCACCGCCGCCGGAGGCGCACACGACGACTGGGGCGCCTACGACCGCGCGATGGCCGAGCAGCGCCGCAGCGCCGTACTGATCAGACCGGCCCGCATCTTCGCGATGTGACCGGTCCGCGCCCGGTCACGCCCGTACGGCAGGGTCGGGTGCCCGGCGGCGCGGGGCGCCGTGCGAAGCTGATAGCCGCTTTTGTCCGGCATGTCAGAAGGATGTGGGTTGGGGCTACTTCACGAGCTCGACGTCCCCGTGATCGCCGCGCCGATGGCCGGGGGAGTGAGCACCCCTGAACTCGCCGCCGCCGCCAACGCCGCCGGCGGCCTGGGCTTCTTGGCCGCCGGATACCTTTCGGCGGAGGCGATGACCGAGCGGATCGGCCGGCTGCGCGCACTCACCGCGCGCCCGTTCGGGGTGAACGTCTTCGTCCCCGACCGCGACGCCGCCGACCCCCGGGCCCTGTCCGCCTACCGGCAGCGCCTGGCGGCCGACGCCGCGCGCCTGGGCGTGGAGACCGGGCCCGCGCTGTGGGGCGACGACGCCTACCGGGACAAGCTCGCCGCGCTGCGCGCCGACCCCGTGCCGATGGTGAGCTTCACCTTCGGCTGCCCCGCACCGGACGAGATCGCGGCCCTGCGGCGGGCGGGCACCGAGGTGCTGGTCACCGTCACCACGGCCGAGGAGGCCGCGGCCGCGGACGACGCGGGGGCCGCGGCGCTGTGCGTCCAGGGCGCCGAGGCGGGCGGCCACCAGGCCTCGTTCGAGGACACCCACGAGCGCACCACCCCGCTCGCTCAGCTGCTGGCCGAGGTGCGCGGCCGGGTGCGCCTGCCCGTGGTCGCCGCCGGCGGGATAACCGACGCGGCGTCGGCGGGGCGCGCCCTCGCGGGCGGTGCGCTCGCCGCGCAGCTGGGCACCGCGCTGCTGCGCACCCCGGAGAGCGGCGCTTCAGCGGTGCACAAGGACGCCCTGGCCCGGGAGCGCTTCACCCGCACCGTGGTCACCCGCGCCTTCAGCGGGCGCCGGGCGCGCGCCCTGGCGAACCGGTTCGTCGCCGAGCACGGCGGACTGGCGCCCGGCGCCTACCCGCAGGTCCACCACATGACCGCACCCATCCGCGCGGCCGCCGCACGCGCCGCGGACGCCGACACGCTGCACCTGTGGGCGGGGACGGGCTTCCGCTCCGCGTCGGAGCTGCCGACCGCCCGCGTCGTCGCCGGCGTCGCAGCCGGACTCTAGATGCGATGTCCCGGCACGTGGGTACCAGCCGACACGCCCCAACAGGGATTGACCACAAGGAGGGCCTCCTGATCCCGGTGTGGATTGCGACATCTACGCCGATGCTCAGGAGGCCCTCGTGTGCCACCGCAACGCCCCTCTGACCCCCACCGGCAGACTCCGCCCGGCGCGCTGCCGGGATCGGCTGCCGCACTCCCGCCGGCCGCGTTACCAATCCCCGGAACACCACATCCGGCCGCTGTCGCGCGGGCATCAGCGCTCGCCGGTGCACGCGTGTGCCGGGGCGGCGGTCCGCCGACCGCGCGCGGCGGCCCGCGTCCGCGGCGGGGTCCTCAGTCCTCCTCGGCCGCGGCCAGGTGCTCCAGCAGCGGCGGGATCGTCCGCTCGGCCGCCTCTTCGGGGAGCCAGTGCGAGAACCCCTCCAGCTCGATGTAGCGGTACGGTGCGGCGACCCACTCGCCGGTCCCGCGGGCGGCCCGGGCGGTGAACGCCAGGTCGCGGGTGCCCCACACGTACAGCGTGGGCACGCTGATCGCCGGTGCCTCGGTGGAGCCGCCGTCCAGCCCCAGGGCGCGATACCAGTTCAGCGCCGCCGTGAGCGCGCCCGCCTGTACGAGGCGGCCGACGTTGTCGGCGACCAGGTCCTCGGGCACCCGGCCCTCGTAGATGCCGACCAGGGCGGCGGCGTCGTTGTCGAGCAGCGACTCCTCCGCTGCGCCGGGGGTCTGGAACAGCCGGATGTAGGACAGCGCCTCGCGCTGCTCGGGCGAGGCGGCCGTGGCCTCCGCCAGCGCGGCCGGGTGCGGCGTCGACAGCACCGTCAGGCTCGCCACCCGCTCGGCCTGCTGTGCCGCCGCGGGCCAGGCGACCACGCCGCCCCAGTCGTGGCCGACCAGGTGGAAGCGCTCGGCGCCGAGGCCGTCGGCGAAGGCGGCGACGTCGCCCACCAGCTCCGGTACCACGTACTCCTCGGCGTTGAGCGGACGGGCGCCCGGCGAGTAGCCGCGCTGGTCGACCGCGACCGCGCGGTAGCCCGCCTCGGCGGCCGCCGCCATGTGCCGGCGCCAGCACGTGGCGAACTCGGGGAAGCCGTGCAGGAACAGTACGAGCGGCCCGTCGGCCGGTCCGGCCGCCAGCGCGTCGAACTCCAGGTCGCCGCGGCGCAGGGTCAGCGCCTCGGTGTCGGGGGCGAGGATGTCCGCCATGTCTGCCTCCAGCTGGTGGATGGAACCCGGCCCGGGCAAGGCTACTCCGCCCGCCGCTCGGTGCCGGGGCGGTGGTTAGACTCGGTGGCGTCGTCGCGGTGAACGTCCCGGTGCCGGTCGGCCGGACCGGTTCCGGGCGGGCAGGGAGCGCCCCGATGCAGCCGACCGTCGCCTCACCCCGAAGCGCCACCTGGCGCGTGCAGATCGACCGCGCCATGTGGGTGGCGGGCGTGCGCGCGCTCATGCTCCAGGCCCTGCATCCGCTGGCCATGCAGGGGGTCTGGCAGCGCTCGGACTTCATGGACGACCCCACCGGACGGCTGACCCGCACCGCCGACTTCGTCGCCACCACCACCTACGGCAGTCCTGGGGAGGCCGCCGAACTGGGGCGGAGGGTGCGCGCCGTGCACGCCCGGCTGACGTTCACCGACCCCGCCACAGGGCGGGCGCACCGCGTCGACGAGCCCGAGCTGCTGCTGTGGGTGCACTGCGCCGAGGTGGTCTCCTATCTGGAGGTCGTCACGCGCGCGGGCGTGCGGCTGAGCGCGCGCGAGGCCGACTCCTACTTCGCCGAGCAGACCCGGACCGCGGCCCTGGTCGGGCTGGCCCCCGCCGAGGTGCCCGGCTCGGTCGCGCAGATGCGCGCCTACCTGGCGCGCACGCGCCCGCTGCTGCGGGCCACCCCCGAAGCCGCCGCAGCCGTGCGCTTCCTGCTCTGGCCGACGGTGCCCGAGCGGCTCAGGGGGCTGGCGTGGCTGAAGCCGCTGTGGCTGCCGGTGGGCGCGCTGTCCTACTACACCCTGCCCGACTGGGCCCGCCGCGCCTACCGGGTCCTGCCCGAACCGCCCGGTATCGGCGCCGCGACCACCGCCGCGCTGCGTGCGGCGCGCGCCGGACTCGACCACACGCCCACCCCGCTCTACCTGCGCCTGTTCGACCGCGCCACCGTGGAGCGCGCCGTCCGCGCCCGCGAGCGCCTGGCGGCGGCGGGCTACGACGTGCGCGGCGGGTTGGCGGCCCTGACCGACCCCGCCACCTGGCCCGATGGAGAAGGCGCCCACGGGCGAGCGCCCGAGGCGGGACCGGCTGAGGGCGGCGCCGGACCGGCTCGCCCGGTGAGCACGCTCTAGCCGGAACAGCGCCTCCGCCGCCCCATCCGAGCGTGGAATCGGCGCTAGGCTGGCAGTATGCGACGGCGCAAGCGCCGCTATGTCGGGCTGATGACCACCTGTCTGGTGCTTTTCGGCGGGTCGCTCCCCGTCTACTATCTGCTGGGCACCGGCTGGGCGCTGGCGATGTGCGCGGTGGCCATGGTCCTGCCGCCCATCGCGGTCATCGTCGGCAACTCCGCCGACCCCTCCGACCCTGAGGACCGCGACACCCGATACGGGCCCAACGCGCCGCACTGACCCCCGCGCCGCCGCCCGCCCGCCGCGCCCGGGCGCCGCCCGGGCGCGGCAGGCGCGCGCCGCCGGCCGGCGCAACCGGTATCCGGCAGGCCGTGGACGGAGGAGGAGATGGGCGACGCCGAGGCGTCCCTGCGCCGCACGCCGGTGCAGCGCCGCAGCAGGCAGCGGGTCGAGGCCCTGATGGCCGCCGCCGAGGGCGAGTTCGCGCGCGTCGGCTTCGACGGCGCCGGCACCACGGGCATCGCCGCGCGCGCCGGGTGCTCGGTCGGCTCGCTCTACCAGTTCTTCCCGCACAAGGGGGCGCTGCTGGAGGCCGTGGTGCGGCGCCACGGCGCCGAGCTCGACCGGGTCGCCGCCTCCGCCCTGGACGCGGCGGGACCGGGTCCCGCCGCGGTGCACCGCGCGCTGTCCGAGGGAGTCCTCGACTACGCCTCCCGCGCACCGGCGGTGCGGGCGCTGCTGTGCCCGACGTTCGCCTCGCCCGTCCACGCCGAGGCGGCGGCCGGGCTGCAGCAGGCCATGGCCCGGCGCCTGGCGGCCGCCTTCGGCGGCGCCGGGGTCGACCCCGACCGCTGCGCCGCCGCGGCCGCCGTCTACGTCGAGTCCCTGGCCGGCCTGCTGGCGCGGGCCGTCGACGCCGAGGGCGGGCGCGACCCGGTATACGGGCGCGAGCTCGCCGCCGTCCTGGGAGCCTACGCCGACGCGCTGGCGCGGTGATCCGGCCGGAGCCCCGAGGAGGAGGGCGATCCGCCGCCGCGGGCGCGGTCCACAGGCGGCGGATCGGCGCCGGTGCGCGGCACCGCCCGGCCGTAGGATGGAGAAGGGCCGCCACAAGCGGCCCCACCAGCGTCGAGCCGTGACCGGGAGGCACAACCGTGAGTGAACACCACAGCAGCGATCCCAAGGCGGAGGGGGACGGCGCCGCCGAGGCACCGGTGTTCACCCCGCGCAAGAACGGCCAGGCCCAGGGGGTGTCCGAGGAGCTCGCCGCGTGGATGCGCACCGGCTGGGCCGACACCGAGATCCGCGACCCCGAGCCGATCGAGCAGGCCGCCTACACCGCCAAGCGCCGCGCCGCGCTCAGCGCGCGCTTCCCCGGCGAGCGGCTGGTCGTGCCCGCCGGCAACCTCAAGACCCGCTCCAACGACACCGAGTACCCGTTCCGGCCCTCCTGCGACTATGTCTACCTGAGCGGCGACCTCTCCGACGACGGCTGCGTGGTTCTGGAGCCCCGCCCGGGCGGCGGCCACGACGCCACCGTCTACCTGCGCCCCCGCTCCAACCGCGAGAACGGCGAGTTCTGGCTCGACGGGCACGGCGAACTGTGGAGCGGGCGCCGGCACAGCCTCGCCGAGTCCGCCCAGCGCCTGGGCACCGACACCGACGACGTGCGCCGGCTGCCCGAGGTGCTCCGCGACGCCCCGGCGGCTCCGGTGCGCATCCTGCGCGGCCACGACGCCTCCCTGGAGGAGCTGGTCGCCGGCGTGCGCGCCAGCGGCGCCGAGGACGGCGAGGCCGCCGCCGAACGCGACGAGGAACTGGCCGTCGCCCTGCACGACCACCGGCTGGTCAAGGACGAGTGGGAGGTCGCCCAGCTGCAGCGCGCCGTCGACGCCACGGTGCGGGGCTTCGGCGACGTCGCCGCCGCGCTGCCCGAGGCCCGGGCCACCTCCGAGCGCTACATCGAGGGCACGTTCTTCCTGCGCGCCCGCGTCGAGGGCAACGACGTCGGCTACGGCACCATCGCGGCCTCGGGCCCCAACGCCACCACGCTGCACTGGATGCGCAACGACGGCCCGGTGCGCGAGGGCGAGCTGCTGCTGCTCGACGCCGGCGTCGAGACCACCACGCTCTACACCGCCGACATCACCCGCACCCTGCCGGTCTCCGGCCGGTTCGACCCGGTGCAGCGCCGGGTCTACGACCTGGTCTACGCCGCTCAGGAGGCGGCGATCGCGGCCGTCGCGCCGGGGCGCCCCTTCACCGAGTACCACGAGGTCGCCCAGCGCGTCCTGGCCGAAGGGCTGGTCGAGTGGGGCCTGCTCGAAGGCCCGGCCGACCGCGTCGTCGAGCTCGGCCTGCAGCGGCGCTACACCCTGCACGGTACCGGGCACATGCTCGGTCTAGACGTCCACGACTGCGCGCGCTCGCGCACCGAGGTCCACCTCCACGGCGAGCTGCGGCCCGGCACCGTGCTCACGGTCGAGCCGGGGCTGTACTTCCAGCCCGACGACCTCACCGTGCCCGAGGAGCTGCGCGGGATCGGCGTGCGCATCGAGGACGACGTCCTCGTCACCGCCGAGGGCAACCGCGTGCTCTCCGCGGCGCTGCCGCGCACCGCCGACGACGTCGAGGCCTGGCTGGCCGAGCGCCTGCCCCGCGGCTGACCCGCCCGCGCGGTGCCCGCGCCCCCGGGCGGGGCACCGCGCGGTCCCGGCCGCCGAGGCCCGCGGGCCGTCGCGTGCAGCGACGCCTCGCACCGCGCGGCGCGACTTCAGGGGGTCGCCGTACGCCGCGGAGGTCAGGCGTTTTTGTGCGGTAGGCGGGAACCGTGCGGGGGCGCAAGGGCGGGTGCGGGCGGCGGGGTGCGCGGCGGCCTCCGGGCGGTGCCGGGAAGACGCAATGGGGTCACTCCCCGGCCGCGCGGTCGTTGTAGGTCCCGGCCTCCTCCTGGCCGGTCAGCCGCTGGACGGCGGCCATGACCTCGTCGGTGACGAGCCGGCGCGCCCGCCCGGTCCTGAGGTCGCCGTAGCCCGCGGAGAAGTCCAGCGGCGCCCCGAAGCGCACGGTGACGGGCGCGATGCGGGGAAGGCGGGCGCCGATCGGCTGGACGCGCTCGGTGCCGGCCAGCCCCACCGGTACGACGGGTGCACCCGAGGTCAGCGCGAGGTGGGCCACGCCGGTGCGGCCGCGGTAGAGCCGCCCGTCGGGCGAGCGGGTGCCTTCCGGGTAGATCGAGAACACTCCGCCGTCCTTGAGCCAGCGCAGCCCGATCTCCAGCGCCTCCAGCGCGCCGCCGCTCCTGCCGCGCTCCACCGGGACGGCGCCCAGCGAGGTGAAGGCCGCCCGCGACATCCGGCCCCGCACGCCGGTGCCCGAGAAGTACTCGGCCTTGGCCAGGAACCGGATGCGGCGCGGCACCGCCAGTGGAATGACGACGCTGTCGCAGAAGGAGAGGTGGTTGGCGGCCAGGATGACCGGGCCGGAGGCGGGGATGTGCTCCAGGCCTTCGATGGTCGGCCGGTAGAGCACGCGGCCCACCCGTGAGCCGACGGTGCGCGCGGTGTCGTAGAGCACGATGCCCCCCTCCGAGCGCGGGCGCGGCGCACCGCCCGATCCGACGCGTCCCCCGCCCCTGCGTACGCCCGGCGGTCCCCGACGCGGTCAGGTTATCGGAGGCCGGAGCGGCCGGTGCGGGCGGACCCCGTCTCCCGCACCGCCGGAGGGCGGGTCGGCCTCCGCCGCGGGCGGCGGTGCGCCGCCGCCCGCACCGCCGGGCGCCCGGTGCCCCTGCGCGGCGGCGGGGGCGGCGAGGAGGCGGGGCGGCCTACCCCTCGGGAGTCCAGGAGGCGTTGGCGCCGCAGACCACCAGGCAGGTGTGCTCGCCGGGGAGTCGGTCGGCCAGCCACGCGGCGAAGGGGACGGCGGCGGCGGGCTCGGCGGCGATGCGGAACTCCTCCCACAGCCGGTCGCGCGCCGCGGTGATCTCGGCGTCGGTCACCAGTGCGGTGCCCACGGGGTGCGCGCCCAGCACGGCGAAGGGCACGTCGCCCACCCGCGCCGCGCCCAGCGCCGAGGAGGCGACCGAGTCGACGGGCGTGTCCACCGGCTCGCCCGCTGCCAGCGCGGCGTGCAGGCTGCGGCAGCCCTCGGGCTCGACGCCGGTCACGCGGAGGCCGGCCGCGCCCAGGCGAACGCCCGCCACCAGGCCGGCGCCTCCCACGGCCACCGCGACGCTGTCGCACTCGGGCGCGTCGACGGCGATCTCGTGGCCGATGGTGCCCTGGCCGGCGACCACGTCGGGGTCGTCGTAGGCGTGCAGGTAGCGCAGCCCTTCGGCGCCGGCGCGGGCGCGCGCCGCCTCGGCCGCCTCGGCGTAGTGGGCGCCGGTGCGGACCAGCTCCGCGCCGGAGGCCTCCAGGCGGCGCGCCTTGGCCTCGGGAACGGTCTCGGGCACGTACACCAGCGCCTCGGCGCCCAGCATCCGTGCAGCGGCCGCCACACCGAGGCCGTGGTTGCCGCCCGAGGCGGTCACCACCCGCTCCGGTGCGCCGGCGGCCAGCATCGCGTTGAGCGCGCCCCGGAGCTTGAAGGCGCCGGTGATCTGCAGGTGCTCCAGCTTCAGGGAGAGCGGGCGCCCGTCCACGCGCGTGCTCAGTACCGGCGTGCGCCGCGCATAGGGTGCGATGCGCTCGGCCGCCGCGGCGACGTCGGCGGCGGTGGGCAGGGAGGTCGTGGCTGTCATGCCTCCACACTGCCCTGTCGCGTGCTTAAGTTGAAGTTGCGGTTGCTTACGATGATTAAGCACGGCTTTGGTTCCGGGGGCAGGGGGTGGTCCGGTGCTGGACGCCGACCGGGTGCGCGTGCTGGTCGAGGTCGCCCACGCGGGCTCCATCGCCGCGGCCGCCGAGCGCATGTCCTTCACAGCGCCCGCGCTGTCCCAGCAGCTCACCAAGCTGGAGCGGGAGCTGGGGTGCGCACTGGTGGAGCGCTCGCGGACCGGAGTCCGGCTCACCCGCGCGGGCCGGGTGCTGCTGGCCTACGGGGAGCGGGTCGTCGGCGAGCTGCGCGACGCCGAGGCGGCGGTGCGCGCCGCCGCCGGCGAGGCGCAGGTGCGGCTCTCGCTGGGCGCCTTCGCCAGCGCGGGCCGGCTGCTGGTGCCGGGCGCGCTGGCCGCGTTCGGGCAGGCCCACCCGCAGGTGCGGCTGTCGCTGTCGGACGTCGAGCCGCCCGACGGCTACGGGCTGGTGACCTCCGGCGAGCTCGACCTGCTCATCACGCACCGCTACCCGGGGGTGCAGCCTCCCGCCTCGACCGGGCTGCACCGCGAGCGCATCCTGGTCGACCCGCTGCTGCTGGTGCTGCCCGAAGGCCACCCGGCGGCAGGCACCGCGCCGCGCCTGGCCGATCTGACCGACCAGGAATGGATCTGCGGCGCGCCCGGCATCTCCAACCGCGTCGCGCTTGAGGCGGCGGCCGCCGACGAGGGGGTGCGCCTGCAGGTCGCCTATGAGACCCGCGACTACGAGGTGATGCTGGCGCTGATCCGTGCGGGCGTGGGCATCGGCCTGGTGCCGCGGATGATCCTGGACGCCGCGCCCGGCGGCGGCTGGGTGGCGGCGCCGCCCGGCGGCGCGGCGCTGGAGCGCGAGATCTCCATCGTGCACCGGCGCCGGCCGCCGGCACCGGTGCCGGCCATGGTGGATATGCTGCGCCGCTCGGCGCGGCGCCCGCCGTACTGACCGAGGCCCCGGGCCGCGCCGGCGCGCCCGGGGGCCGCCCGCTCCGCCGCCTGCCACCAGCGATGTGACCGAGCAGCGCAAGCAGGCCCCGCACCTGCTCCACGTCCAGCGGGCCGCACCGGGGCCGGTCCCGATCGTGTGCAACCTTCGCCGGCGCCGGCACCGGCGAAGGGGTCGGGGCCGCGATCGCGGGGCCGGGCCACACCGTCGTGCGCCCGGCTCGGGAGTCGGAGAAGAAGCGCGGGCCGACCCACGGTACTTCCCGGACTGACTGCGCCGGAGCATCGAGGCGATCATCCGGACGTTGAAGAACCAGCCCGGGCCGGAACGCCACGCCGCGCGCACCGCCGAGGGCCTGTGGGTGCGGGTATGCCGGCGTATCTGCGCACTCAACGCCGCGATCCGGCACCCGACGCGCCGACGCCGCCTGCGCGGTGTCAGCTCCCGGACGCGCCGACCGGCACCGTCGCCCGCCGTTCGAGCGCGAGCGCCGCCGCCTCCAGCACCGCGACCACCTCGTGGCCGAATCCGATGCCGCAGGGGTCGGCGGGGGCGTCCGGGCCCTGCTCGGCGGCGGCCAGCAGCCGATCGATCGCCGCGGAGAACGCGGGCACCGGGCCCAGCTCGGCCTCGGGAAGGTGCGCCACGCCGTTCTCGCCGTGGAAGAGGAACTCCTTGCGGCCCCCCGCGGGCGGGGCCTCCAGGGTGAGCGCCAGCGAGCTGACGCCTCCGCCGCGGTGGCCCAGCAGCAGGTGGGTGGTCCTGCGCGGCCCCGCCACGGCGGTGACCTCCTCGACCGGCCCCATCACCGGCAGCAGCACCGACAGGGCGTGCGGGCCGATGTCCCACAGAGCGCCGCGCTCCCGGCGCCACGGCGACTCGGCATAGGGGCTGTCCGTGCTGAGCGCCGACGCCAGCATCACCCCCTGGGCGCCGTCCCAGCGCCCGGCCGCGGCGGTCTCGCGCAGGAAGTCCTCGACGCCCGGCGAGAAGCGCATGGTGAAGAAGACGACGCTCGCCAGCCCCCGGCGCCCGGCCTCGGCCGCGACGGCGCCGGAGGCCTCGGTGGTGAAGGCCACCGGCTTGTCCAGCAGCAGGTGGCGGCCCGCCCGCGCGGCACGCAGCGCGGCCTCGGCCTGCACGTCCGGCGGCAGCGCGATCGCCACGGCGTCGACGTCGGCGAAGAGGGCCTCGGAGTCGGAGTAGGCGGCCACGCCGTAGCGGTCGGCCAGGGCCCGCGTCCGCTCGGCGCTGCGTCCCCACACGCCGACGAACTCGGCGCCGGGGTGGGCGGCCAGCGCCGCGCCCTGCGTCTCGCGTGCCCAGTAGCCCGTGCCCAGCAGTCCGATCCTCAACCCCATGCGGCGGTCCCTTCCGGCGGCGGCTCGGTGTCGCGTCCGGCGCCATTCTGCCCGGCCCGCGGTCGCGGAGACACAGCGGGGCGGCCGGGTGCGCCGCGGCCCCGCAACCGGCCGCGGCTCCCGGCCGCCCCGTCCCCTGTGATGGGGCCCGGCCTACTTACTTGACCGCGCCCATGGACAGGCCGCGCACGAGCTGGCGCTGGGCCATCCAGCCGATGATCACGATCGGCAGCGACGCCAGGGTGGCCGCGGCCGCCAACTGCGCCCAGTAGAGCCCTTCACTGGTGATGAACCCGACCAGGAACACCGGCACGGTGGCGGCCTGCGAGGCCGTCAGGTTCACCGCGAAGAAGAACTCGTTCCAGGAGAAGATCATGCAGATCAGCGCCGTCGCGGCGACACCGGGGGCCATGATCGGCAGCATCACCGACCACAGCACCCGCGGCAGGCTCGCGCCCTCCATCCGCGCGGCCTCGACCACGCCCGAGGGGACCTCCAGGAAGAACGAGCGCATCATCCACACCGCGATCGGCAGGTTCATCGCGGTGTAGAGCACCACCAGCGTCCAGATGCTGTCCAGCATGGCGACCTCGGCCGCGGCGACGTAGATCGGCACGATCACGGCCACCACCGGCAGCATCTTGGTGGAGATGAAGAAGAACAGCACGTCCTTGGTGCGCTTGACCGGGCGGATCGACAGCGCGTAGGCGGCGGGCGTGCCCAGCAGCAGCACCAGCGCCGTGGAGGCCAGGGTCGCGATCAGCGAGTTGGCCAGGTACGGCAGGAAGTCGGAGTCGATGACGCCGGCGATCTGGTCCAGCGTCGGCTGGAAGAACAGCGTCGGGGGATCGGTCTGGGCGATGGCCTCGCTCTTGAAGGAGGTCAGCACCAGCCACAGGGCCGGTGAGACGAACACCAGGGCGATGGCCCAGGTCAGCGTCGTCAGCGCGGCTCCGCCGACGCCGCCGCGCCGCCGGGCGCGCGCCGCCGCCGGGCGCGGGTTCGGTGCGGCGGCCGCGCTGGATCGGGGTGCGGGGGCGGTGGCGGTCACGAGTTCGCCTCCTGATCGGACATGAACGTGCGGAAGATCAGCCGCAGCGCGAGCATCGCCACGGCGATGGTGCCGATCACCACGACGACGCCCATCGCCGCCGACTGGCCGATGTCGAACCCGAGGAAGGTCCGCTGGTAGATGTAGAACGGCAGGTTCGCGCTGGCGGTACCGGGCCCGCCCTGGGTCATCATGTAGATCGTGTCGAAGGTGTTGACCACGTAGATCGACCCCAGCAGCACGCCCAGCTCGATGTAGCGCCGCAGGTGCGGCAGCGTGATGTTGGTGAACATCTGCCACTTGCTCGCGCCGTCGACCTGGCCCGCCTCGATGACGTCGCCGCCCTGGCTCTGCAGCCCGGCCAGCACCAGCAGCATCATGAAGGGGCTCCACTGCCACACCAGTGCGGTGACCACCGACACCACCGGGAACTGCGACACCCAGTCGACGTCGCCGAGCCCGAAGGGCGTGAGCACGAACCCGACCAGCCCGAAGACCGGGTCGAACATGGTGGTCTTCCACAGCAGCGCGGTCGCCACCGGGATGATCAGGAACGGCGTGATCAGCAGGGTTCGCACCACGCCGCGGCCCGCGAACTTGCGGTCCAGCAGCATCGCGAGGCCGATGCCGACCGCCATCGAGATCAGCACGCACGCGGCGGTGATGACGACGGTGTTCAGCGCCGCGCCGAGGAACTGCGCGTCGGTCAGTACCGCGGCGTAGTTGGCCAGGCCCGTGAAGCTCCGCGACCCGGGGCGCACGAGGTTCCACGACTGCAGCGAGTAGAAGATGGTGAACAGGAACGGCAGCTGGGTGACCAGGATCGTGAAGATCAGCGCCGGCAGCAGCGGGGCGCGCAGCGACCAGCCGCGGGCGCGCTCGGCGCGCTTGGCGGACCGGGCGGCGGGCACGGGCCGCTGAGGGGCGGGGGCGGTGGCGGTCGCGCTCATCGCGGCAGCCTCCCCCGGACGGTGCGCGCCGCCCGCCGGCGGCGTCGTGGAATGCTCACTGTGCCTCCTTGTAGCTGTCGCCGACCGACTGCGCGTACTGCTGGCTCTGCGCCAGCGCCTCGTCGACGCTGATCTGCCCGGCGATCGCCGCGCTGAGCTGCTGGCTCACCCGCGTGCCCAAGTCCTGGAACTCGGGGATGGCCAGGAACCCGATGCCGGTGTAGGGCACGGGCCGGGTGCCCGGGTTCTTGGGGTCGGCGTTCTCGATGCCTTCGCGCATCGGTTCGGCGTAGGCCGACGCGGCCTCCTGGTACTCGGGGTTCTCGAAGGTCGAGACCCGGCTGCCCGGCGGAACGCGCTGCCAGCCGTACTCCTCGCCGACCATGCGGATGTACTCCTTGTCGGTCATCCAGGACAGAAAGTCCCAGGCGGCGTCCTTGTGCTGCGAGGAGGCGGGGATGGCCAGCGACCACGTGTAGAGCCAGCCGCCGTAGCCGGTCTTCTGCACGGGCGCGGGGGCGTACCCGCTCTTGCCGACGACCTTGCTGGACTCGGGGTCCTCCACGGTGCTGACCATGGCCGTCGCGTCGTACCACATGGCGGCGTTGCCCTGGCTGTAGTGGGTCAGGCAGTCGCCGAACCCGCTGTTGGCCGCGCCGGGCTGGCCGTGCTCGCGCACCAGGTCCACGTAGAACTCCGCGGTGCGGCGGAACTCGGGCGAGGTGAGCTGGGCGTTCCAGTCGCGGTCGTACCAGCGCCCGCCGAAGGTGTTGAGCATGCTGTTGAAGGGCGCGAGCACCTCGCCCCAGCCGGGCAGGCCGCGCAGGCAGATCCCGGCGACGCCCTCCTCGACGCCGTCGAGCTCCGCCGCCAGGTCGGCGACCTCCGACCAGGTGGGGTTCTCCGGCATCTCGACGCCGGCCTTCTCGAACAGGTCCTTGCGGTAGGCCAGGAACGACGACTCGCCGTAGAAGGGCACCGAGTACATGTCGCCCTGGTAGGAGAGGTCCTCGCGGATCGGCTCCAGGAAGTCCTCGTCGTCGTAGCCCTCGGTGGCGTCGATGTGCGGCTGCAGGTTGGCCAGCCACCCGTTCTCGGCCCACATGCGGGTCTCGTAGTTGCTGATCATCACCGCGTCGAACTCGCCGCCGCCGGCGGCGATGGACGTGGTGATCTTGGCGCGGGCCTCGTTCTCCGGCAGCGTGACGAAGCGCAGGTTGACGTCGGGGTGCTCGCGCGCGAAGTCCGCGCGCAGCGAGATGGCGTCCTCCATCTGGGGGTTGGACACGATGGCCACGACCAGCGTGGTGCCGTCGCCGCCCGCGGCGACGGCACCCGCGCCCGCGCAGCCCGATACCAGTGACACTGCGGCGCCTGCGGCGCCCAGTGCCGCGAGCCGCCCGGGGCGGCGTTTCGTGCTCGGCAACGGGTTCTCCTTCTCCACGGTCGAAACTCCGTCTCGTCAGGCCGAGGCGGTGGGCAGGACCTGCACCTTCACACCGGCTCCCGAGCGCATCAGGTCGAGTGCCCCCGGGAACTCGGCCAGCGGCAGGGCGTGGGTGAGCAGCTCGTCCGTGCGCACCCGGCCCGCGGCCAGCAGGTCCAGCGCGGCGCCGTAGCTGTGCAGCACGGCCATGGAGCCGACCACGGTGATCTCGTCGTTGTACATGCGAAACGGCGACAGCGAGACGCGGGCGTCGTCCGGCGCCACGCCGAAGACCAGCAGGCGCCCGCCGCGGCGCAGCGCCCAGAACGCGGCCTCGATCGCCGCGGGAGCGCCGGTGGCGTCGGCCGCGGCGTCGAAGCGCTCGTCGCCGAGGTCGGCGGTGTCCGCGGCGGTGGCGGCGGCGCCCAGCGCCTTGGCCAGCTTCAGCCGCTCGGTGTTGCGGTCGACGACGGTGACCTGCGCGCCGCCCTGCTGCAGGAGCTGCTGCAGCAGCAGGCCCATGGTGCCCGCGCCGAGCAGAAGGAAGCGCTCTCCGGTGTGCACGCCGATGCGTCGCACGCCGTGCACGGCGCATGACAGCGGCTCGATCAGCGCGGCCTCGCGGTCGCCGACGTGCTCGGGCAGGCGGTGGCAGTTGACGGCGGGGGCCGCCACGTACTCGGCGAAGGCGCCGTCGACGGTGTCGCCGATGGCGCCCCAGTTGGCGCACAGGTTGCCGCGCCCGGCCCGGCAGTACTCGCAGTACCCGCAGAACAGGGAGGGGTCCACGGCCACCCGGTCGCCCTCGCGCAGCCCGCCCGGGGCCTGCGGGCCCACGGCCACCACTTCGCCGGCGAACTCGTGGCCGGGCACCAGCGGGTAGGGGCTGGGCGGGAACTCGCCGTCGGCGATGTGCAGGTCGGTGCCGCAGATGCCGCAGGCTCCCACACGCAGCACCACGCCGTCGGCCGCGGGAGTCGGATCGGGCCGTTCCCCCACGGTGACGCTTCCCGGACGTTCGATGATCGCTGCGCGCACTGCCGCTCCTCGTTCACGGACGGTGGGTGTGCGTGATCCGGCACACCGATGGTTGTCTCGCTCACCTGAGCGTTACGATGCTCATGTGATGAAGGACATTCAAAACCCATCCGAAATGCCGTGTCAACGTATGCTTAACGAATGAGCGGAGTAGTGATCAGGTGAGCAGGGTGGCGAGCACCGAGGGCGAGGGCGGCGCCGCGGCGCCCCAGCAGCGGAAATCACCGTTCAAGGGGCCCGCCGAACTGGTGCTGGTCTCCACCGTCGCGCGCCGGTTCTACCTGGACGGGCGCTCGAAGGTGGAGATCGCCGAGGAGTTCGGCGTGAGTCGCTTCAAAGTCGCCCGCGCACTCGACACCGCGCGGGAGAGCGGGATCGTGCGGATCTCCATCCGGGTGCCCGCCCGGATCGACCCCGACCTCTCCGACCGGTTGCGCGCGGCCTTCGGACTGGAGCGCGCCATCGTCGTCGACGGCTCCGAGGACCCGGCCGAGACCCACCGCCAGCTCGGCGCGGTGGCCGCCGACCTGCTGGCCGAGATCGTCGAGGACGACGACGTGCTCGGGTTCGCCTGGGGGCGCACGGTCAACGCCGTCGGCGCCGAGCTGACCCGGCTGGCCCACTGCACGACGGTGCAGCTGGGCGGCGTGGTCTCGCACCGCACCTACGGCGAGGACGCCAGCGAGGGATCGGTCGAGTCGGTGCGGCGGGCGGCCCAGCTCTCCGGCGGCTCCGCCTATCCCATCTACGCGCCGCTGATCCTGCCCGATGCGACCACCGCCCGCGCGCTGCGCTCCGACCCGGGCATCGCGGGGGCGCTGGCCCGCTTCGACCGGCTGACCAAGGCGGTGGTCTCCATCGGCGGCTGGGACGAGCAGAGCTCCACGGTGTACTCGTGCCTGGATCCCGGCCCCCGCGAGGAGCTGCGCGAAAGGGGCGTGCGCGCCGAGATCTCCGCGCAGCTGTTCGACTCCGAGGGGACCCGGGTGCACAGCGAGCTCGACGAGCGGGTACTGGCCATCACCGACGCCCAGCTCGCGCGCGTGCCCGATGTGATCGCGGTGGCCGGCGGCCCCGGCAAGACCGAGGCCATCGGCGTGGTGCTGCGCAGCGGGCTGATATCGACTCTGGTCACCGACGCGGACACGGCACAGGAGCTGCTGGGCTGAGGGCCGCCGCCGGTGCTTAGAACGGCATCGGGCCCGGGGCCGTGCCCCCGCGCGGCCCCGGGCCCGGCCCGGACGCGCGCCGCTACTCGGCCGCGCCGGCCCGGGCGCGGCCGGGCCCGCC